>JBKCUI010000355.1:0-15422 GCA_046318495.1 Pirellula sp.
TCGGCCATCATGATCTTCAATCTGGGTGCTCCGAGCCAGCTCGACACTTTCGACATGAAGCCCGATGCCCCGGCCGAGATCCGCGGCCCCTTCCAACCCATCGCCACCAACGCGCCTGGCATTCAGATCTCCGAGATCTTGCCCAGGCATGCCAAAATCGCCGACAAGTTCTCGCTCGTGCGTTCCTGCTTCCATCGAGGCGCTGCCGTGCACGACGCCGGTTGGCAAATCATGCAGACCGGTCGCCAGTTCCAAGGCGGCGTCAACACGCCCCACGTAGGCAGCGTCATCGGCTACCTGCTGGGTCGCAAGTCCGATCTGCCACCCCATGTGGTGTTGCCCGAGACCATGGGGCGCGGTGGTGGCAATTTGCCCAACGGTCAAGCCGGCGGAGTCTTGGGTAAAGCCCAAGACCCATTCGCCTTGATGGCCGACCCTTCCAAACCCGACTTCAAAGTCCCCGATCTACTCCCTCCCGATTCGATCGGCACCGCCCGCATTGAGCGGCGCAAACGGATGCGCGAGATCGTGGACTCCACGGTGCGCGATTTCGAAGAGAGCGAATCGGCCAAGATGATGGACGATCACTTCCAAGCCGCTTACCGCTTGATGACCAGCACGCAAGCGCGAGCCGCGTTTGACCTCAAGTCCGAACCCGAAGCGGTCCGCGAACGCTATGGCATGAATCGATTCGGCCAATGCTGCTTGCTCGCGCGTCGTCTGGTGGAGGCCGGAGTTCGGTTCGTCACGATCAATACGTTCTTGACTGTCTTTGACGAGATCACATGGGACATTCACGGCAGCAAGCCCTTCACCTCGATTGAAGGAATGAAAAACATCGTCGCACCGATGTACGATCAAGGCTACTCGGCGCTGATTGAAGATCTGGCTCAGCGAGGGTTGCTCGACGACACCCTCGTCTGCAACGTGGCTGAGTTCGGTCGTACGCCCAAGGTCAATCCGGCGGGCGGACGGGACCATTGGCCAGGATGCTTTACGGTTTACTTTGCGGGTGGTGGGGTTCAAGGAGGACGCGTGGTCGGGGCCAGCGATCCGATCGGGGCGGTGCCTGCCGATCGACCGACCGAACCCCCAGAAGTCATCGCCACGATTTTGCACGCCATGGGATTGAATCTCAGCACGCATCTGCCCGGTCCTGCAGGTCGGCCATTCCCGTTGGTCGATTTTGGATTCCGCGAGATCCGCGAGTTGTTTTAGACGTTTCAAGCGAGCCATGCGGCCTGCGAGGCTGGGCTTTCCAGCCAAGGGGTTCTCCCCTATTCTTTGCTCATGCTCGATCCACATTTTTCCGTTCAATCTCTCGCAACGCAACTGCGTCACGGACAGTGCAGCAGCCGCGATGCGGTCGCCATGTTCCTGCAGCGCACCGAGCGGCTCAACGGTCGCGTGAATGCGGTCGTTTCCTCGCTGGCCGAGGTCGCGTTGGCACGCGCCGCAGCAATCGATGAGCAGCGTGCCCGCGGCGAAGAATTGCCGCCCTTGGCCGGCGTCCCGATCGCAGTCAAAGACATCCTCTGTACCAAACACGGCAAGACGACCTGCGGTTCCAAGATCCTGCAGGATTATGTTTCGCCCTTTGATGCGCACGTCATCGAACAACTCGAGCGCGCCGGTGCGATCGTGTTTGCCAAGACCAACCTCGACGAGTTCGCCATGGGAGGATCGACCGAGAACAGCATCTTCGGTCCCAGTCACAACCCGTGGGATACCGACCGCACATGCGGTGGCAGCAGCGGCGGCTCAGCGGCGGCCGTCGCAGCAGGGCTTGCCCCTGCCACCCTCGGCACCGACACAGGGGGCTCGATCCGTCAGCCGGCTGCCTTTTGTGGTGTATGCGGTATCAAGCCCACCTATGGTCGCGTGAGTCGCTATGGGTTGATCGCCTATGGGAGCAGCTTGGATGCAGCAGGTGCTTTTGCCCATACGGTAGGTGACCTCGCGATGGTGCTCGAAGCCATCGCGGGCCACGACCCTCGCGACTCCACCAGTTTGCCGGTCCCCGTTCCCAACTACTCGGCTGAGCTCAAGCCCTTCGACCGCGGATTTCGCATCGGCGTCGTGCGCGAGCACCTCGAGCATCCAGGCTTGAACGAAGAGCTCCGCGCCGCATTGCATGCAGCCATCGAGGTGTACCGACAGCAGGGAGCGCAGATCATCGACGTGTCGCTGCCCCATGCTCCGGTCTGCATTCCGACGTATTACATCATCGCACCGTGCGAAGCCAGCAGCAATCTGTCTCGTTTCGATGGAGCCCACTACGGATATCGAGCGGCAGCATCGCAGTCGAACTCGCACTCTAGCGGTGACGACTCCCCGCTGATTGCGATGTACGACAAGACGCGTTCGGAAGGCTTTGGCCCCGAAGTCCGACGCCGCATCTTGCTCGGCACCTACGCGCTGAGCGCCGGCTATTACGATGCCTATTACTTGAAAGCCCTCCAAGTCCGTCGACTCATCCGCAGCGATTATGATGCGGCCTTTGCGAAAGTCGATGTGCTACTGGGACCAACGACGCCTGCTCCTGCATTCCGGCTCGGAGAGAAAATCGACGATCCCGTGCAGTTGTATTTGGAAGATCTGTTCACCGTCGGCGCGAATCTGGCGGGCATTCCCGCGATGTCGATTCCGATCGGTAAGACCGCATCGGGACTGCCGCTGGGCATGCAACTCCAAGCGCCGCCGCTTCAAGAGCTTTCCCTCTTGGCTGCCGGCCACACCTATCAAGTTGCCAGTGGATATCTGCCCTCGATACCAGCCGAGTTCGCTGCTTAGGGAACGTGAGGAAGACCGCGATGCACGCTGCCGATAGCCAATACCGAATTGTGATCGGGCTCGAAGTCCACGTTCAATTGTTGACGCAGACCAAGCTCTTTTGTCGCTGCAGCACGCGCTTTGGCCAGCCTCCCAACACGCAAGTTTGCCCCGTGTGTCTAGGGTTGCCCGGCGCTTTGCCGGTGCTCAACGCACAAGCCATCGAGTTGGCGGCGCGCGCCGGCGCGGCCCTCCATTGCGAACTGGCGTCCTTTACCAAATGGGATCGCAAGAACTACTTCTATCCCGATCTTCCCAAAGGATATCAGACCAGCCAGTTCGATCTTCCGATCTGCGTCGGTGGATACCTCGATATCCCGATCCGTCCGCAAGCCGACAGCCAAGACGAATCGCACAACGTGCTCAAACGCATCCGCTTGGTGCGAGCGCACCTCGAAGAGGACGCTGGCAAGAGCATGCACGATGAACGAGGAGGTCGGACCGATACTCGCATCGACCTCAATCGGGCTGGCACGCCTCTGCTTGAGATCGTGTCCGAACCGGACTTGTCGAGCGCCGAAGAAGCCAAGGAGTATTTGACCGAGATGCGTCGCATCATGGTCTATCTGGGCATCTCGGATGGCAACATGCAAGAAGGTTCACTGCGGGCCGATGCCAACGTCAATTTGCACTACGACATCGAGGGCGAAACGATCGCCACGCCTATCGTCGAGATCAAAAACCTCAATAGCTTTCGAGCGGTCGAACGAGCGATCGAATACGAAGTCGAGCGTCAGCACACCACCTTTTTGCAGACCGGAAAACGCAAAGGCCAATCTCCCAAACAAACGCGTGGGTGGAATGATGCCACCGGCCAGACCGAGTTGCAACGCGAAAAAGAGGAAGCTGCCGACTATCGCTACTTCCCATGCCCAGACTTGGTCCCTGTCCGATTGAGCCAAGAGCAGCGCGAGGCAGCAGGAAGTGCTGCGCAGTACACGCCGCAGTTCTTCCGCGCACGATTGGTTGACGAGTTGGAGCTGCGGCCCGCTGACGCCTCGATTTTGATCGAACAAGGCCGCGACGTGACCGAGTACTTTTTGGCGATGGTCGAGCATGGTGCTCCAGTCCGCCGGGCCGTGGCGTGGATGCTGCAAGACGTACTGCGTTACCTCAACGATCGCGGCGTAGGCATGTCCGAGTATCCTGTGCCGGCTTCGAAGTTGTCGGAGTTGCTCCAGGCAATCGAAGCGGGGCAACTGGATACGACGCAGGGCAAGTCAGCACTCGCGCTATTGCTAGAGAATCCAACGCAAAGCGTGGCGGCCGCGATCGCATCCCTGGGTATCGCCAAGGTCGATGCCTCCGAGATGGAAAGCCTGTGCCAGGCGTTGCTCGCCGAGAACCCCGATGTCATCGAAAAGGTGAAGGCCGGGAATACCAAGGCCATTGCAGCCTTGGTCGGACAAGCCAAAAAGAAGAACCGCAACGCCGATCCGCGTGTCATCCAAGACATCTGCCTCAAAATGATCGCGTCGATGTGAACGGACGCTCCACTCCTACAGTCATGACCGCATGATGGACTTGCAACGCTACTTCCGACCTGAAATCGTCTCGATGGCCCCGTACAAACCCGGGGAGCAACCGGGCGCGAGCAAGGTCATCAAACTGAACACCAATGAAAGTCCGTATCCTCCAAGCGGCAAGGTGCTCGAGGCTATCCAAGCCGCTTCGACTCGGCTGGAGAGGTATCCCGATCCGTTAGCGACTTCGTTTCGACGTGTCGCCGCGGAGGTGCTCGGGGTAACGCCCGACCACATTCTGTGCGGCAACGGCAGCGATGACATCCTCACCATCCTGACGCGGGCGTTTGTCGGTCACGGAGAGAAGCTGCGATTGCCTTTCCCGAGCTACATCCTCTATCGCACCCTGGCGCAGCTTCAAGGAGCTTCGTTCGAAGAGATTCCATTCGATCGCGATTTCCAGTTGACGCGAGCGTTCTACGCGCGCGATCCCAAGCTCAAACTCGTGTTCTTGCCCAATCCCAATAGCCCGAGCGGTACGCTCATCGCGCCCGAAGCGATCCTAGAGCTGGCGGAACAACTGGATTGCCCGGTGGTGGTCGACGAAGCCTATGTCGATTTCGCGCCGAGCCACTGTGTGCCGTTGATCGCACGCGATCCGCGTATCTTGGTGACGCGAACGTTGAGCAAGTCGTATGCGCTTGCAGGTCTGCGATTCGGGTATCTCGTGGCGCATCCGTCGATCATCGAGGTGTTGCGCAAGGTCAAGGACTCGTACAACACCGATGCGATTTCGATCGCGGCGGCAACGGCGGCCGTGGCCGATCAGTCGTGGTTGGTGGAGAACGTGCGCAAGATCCAGTCCACGCGTACGCGGATGGCAACCGCGCTGGAGCAACTCGGGTTTCATGTCATTCCCTCGCATGCCAACTTTGTGTGGTGCACGCGGCAGGATCGCCCGGTGATGCCGTTGTACGAGCAGCTCAAGTCCAACGGCATTCTCGTGCGTTACATGAACTACGCGCCGTGGGGCGATGGGCTGCGAATCAGTGTCGGCACCGACGCCGAGATCGATGCAACCCTTTACGTGCTAAAGCAGTTGGTTGAAGTTGCGACTGCTTAGCTATGCACAGGCATTCATCAACCGGATATCGCTAGCGTCCGGTTTTCTGTTTGGGTCCTGCAAGCCGGACCGTATGCCTTTTGGCTGATCGCCGCGCGGTTTTGGGCGTTGTGCCAATCGATGGGGACGTGAAATCGATGGATAGTTTCGACCATGTCGTCTCCATCCTGGGCAGCGCCGCCCTAACAGCCAATCCCAAGCTTACCTCCGGCTACAACGTGATCTGGTTGACCGGTGTCGCGCAAGCACCGCGCCAGTTGGACTTCACGTTCACCGATGCGAGCAGTCGGTTTGTCGATGACAATCACAGCATCTTCTACCATGGTGCGAACCTCGGCTTGAACTGGAGTTGGTAAGCGGCGGGAACACGTCCAAGATCGAGAGCGAATCACGGTTTCGCTCTGAATGCCTGAAGCGCTGCAACCGCATCGTCTGGACGCAGCGCGGTTAGGCGTCGTGTTTTTGGATCGATGCACATGCTTGCAAGCAGTTCGCTGCCGATACTCGCTAGACCGCGAAAGTTCTTGCGCTGAACATCGTCGATTCCTTGCTTGGCGCAATCGGCGAGAATGCGGGCTGCATCGTGGCTATCTCTGGGGTACCATTCCCTTCCGGCGGTCACCGACTTGAGTTCGCAAATCGGAGCCGCTGCGGCAAACACTCTGCCGCATTCCAGCC
The DNA here is from genome assembly GCA_046318495.1 of Pirellula sp. Taxonomy (GTDB): domain Bacteria; phylum Planctomycetota; class Planctomycetia; order Pirellulales; family Pirellulaceae; genus JBKCUI01. The sequence continues at coordinate 6,097 of JBKCUI010000355.1, forward strand.
AGTGCGGCAACCATCGATGAAAGAACCAAAGCATCAGTACCGAGCAATGGATTCCATCCGCGTCGGGATCGAAAAGAAAATGGACCCGATCGAAGGGACAAGGATCGGGGAACGACTTGGAGCCGAGCGACTCCCCCAACGCATGTAGTAATTGCGAGTAGAGTTCGTATCCGGCAACTTTTGCCTGGGAGGCTTTCCATGCGTTCAGCGGTTTGCCTTGCATCGGCAATACCGCTTGGAATTCATGGTTGCATACGCGTTCCACGGCCAGAGCCGCCGATTCACCTTCGACGATGAACAGTTCGCGAGGTCGGGCGAGCGCGTCCACGGTTTTCCCTCGCGATGGCAAGTGCATTGTCGAATGGATGGCGAATGAGAATCGCTAGACCTTTTCGGGTTGATGCGATTCGTTGAGGATGTCGGCAGGGACCATCTTGTCGTTCTTGCGATCCCAGCCCATCATGCGGTTGCTGCGCCAGCTTTCGTTGGCCATGTTGACCGCGACGACGCCGGCCAATCCCAACTCGATAGGGCAGTTGAGTGGCTCGCCGTTACGCAAGTGATTGTGGAGGTTGGTGTGGTGAAGGTTTTGGTCTTCCCCACCGGTTTTCTTGTGTTGCCCGAGGACTTTGCCGTCCGGATCCTTTGCGATCCATCCATCGTTATTGAAGAACAGGGTTCCGCCGTAGCCGCGAATCAGGTGATCCACGCGTACGCGGTTGCCCATGGTTCCCAAAACGTACACCGTCATGCCTCGTGGATATTCGCAGATCATTTCGACGTTGTCGGGCAGATCGCGTCCATCTGGCCATTGCCAGATACCGCCCATTCCGACCACGCGGCGTGGATACAGCAGGTCGCACGCTTTCATGATGCGGGTGATGCGATGGATAAACAAATCGGTGCAGATACCGCCGGAGTAAGCCGAGTAGCAGCGCCATTCGAAGTAGTGGTTGGGATTCCAATCGATCTTCTTGGCCGTACCCAGCCATGCATTCCAATCGAGATCGTCTGGCTTGTTCTTGAACTCCTCGACCAGCTTCGGTTCACGCCACGGACCTGCGTCGGCACTGTAGCGGCGAACGTACTCGATCTGGGCTTGAATGACTTGCCCGATGATGCCATCGCGAATGGCGTTGCGGGCAGAAATGTAACTGTCATCCGACATGGCCTGAACGCCCACTTGGACAGGTTTGCCAAGTTCCTTTTGGCGTTTCACGACGGCCTGCGCTTCGGGAATGGTATGGGTGAGTGGTTTCTCGCAGTAGACGGCCTTTCCAGCCTCCATCGCATCGATGGTCATCGTCCAGTGCCAATGTTCGGGAGTGGCCACGACGACGTAGTCAATGTCTTTGTGCTCAAGCAGTTTTCGATAGTCGGTTTCTGCGTGATCGGCTTCGATGGTGGCTTTGCCTTCTTCAGCTCGTCGCTTCCAGCAATCGGCAACACAAACCGGGTGCAGATTATTGGGTTGCTTGAGGTTGTTGATGACTGCCATGTGGGCTTTGCCGATCACACCACCGCCGATAAGTCCCACGCCGAGACGATCGTTGGCACCCAGGACCCTGGCATAGCTTTTGGCACTCAATGAATTGGCACTGGCCGCAGCCACGGTCCCAGCGGCGGCCAGGAAAGTACGACGTGTCACGTCCGAAGGGGGAGTCGATCGAGGTTGGTTCATGAATGTTCCTGCAACAAGGTGGGGATGAAGTCTGTCTACCGGGTGGGAGCGGGGCGGCGTTCGATCCATGCCTCCATCGCGAAAAGATAGAGTCGACTACCTTTTCTAGGGCCGAAGCAATCACGGTACGCAGCATTCTGGACGCGGAAGAATCTCCGCACGTTGGGCGAGGGTTCGAGCATACCAACCGACGCGGGCGGTTGCCAGTAGCGACGGAAGGTCAAGCCGTACCCTGGACTACCATTTTCCGAGCCGCTCTAGGGCTTCGTCGGCCCAGGGGCTTTGAGGGGAGAGCTGCAGAAACCTCAGCCAATGCCGAGTGGCTTGTTCGCCGCGACCCGCTTCATCCAAACTGCGAGCCAAATGGTAATGCACATCCGGGTAGCGATCGTCGCGGGCCAAAGCCCCTTCAAATGCCGCAATCGCCAAATCATTTTGTCCTAGTTCCGCCAACACACAACCGAGATTGGCGCGAGCCTCGACGAAATCCTCATCGAGTTCGACGGCATTGTAATAGCGTTCTCGCGCCGCGGTCACATCCCCCATCCGCACCAGTAGCTCCGCCAATTGAAAGGCGATCTCGGCGCTGGGGCCAAACTGGGCCAGGATCACGCGATACCATTCGGTCGCTTCCTCCAATCGCCCGGCATCATCGAGTTCCTCGGCCGCCTGCAACATCTCCTCGCGGGTCATCCTCGCCGCGCGCCCGTCCTGTGCCGAAAACCATGCTTCTTCATTGCCCTTAGCATGCGCCGCGATCGGGACCGTTTGGATCTCATCGTCGAGGATCTGACTTTCGTCTCGAGAATCGACCGCAGCATTCTCCAAAGCATCGAAATCCAAATGCAATTGTCCGCTCGACTCAACCAGCCGCCCACCTTCTCGCAACAAGATGGTGCGCCCGTCGACGACCAGCTCCAGATCGATCAAACTGCGATCGTGGATGCGGCCCGAGAATCGTTCCAGTTGTTTGCGAATGTCTGTTGGGTTGGCGCCTCGCGCGATCCAGCCTGCGATCTTCTTTGCGCATTGGACTTGCTCGAAATCAAAGTAAGGCAATCGATGGGCCACTTTGGTGCTGGGCAGGATCCCCATGCGATGCCATCGACGAATGTTCCCCACGGGTGTCTTGATCAACCCCGCGACCATCGCCGGGGTGTAGAGTTGCCGCGCAGAGGGGTCATCCAACAGGCCTAGTTGCATCCACAGATCGTGCTCGTGGATCAGAGTCGCCTGGCCTGAACGGATCCGTTTGCGGACGTTCTCATGGAGCAGATCATCGATCTCCTCATCGGGCAATTCATCCGCCCCGATAACCACCAAATCGAATTCGCTCGGCCAACGCTCGTATGCCGTTGCGCCGTAGCCTTTGAACCATTCGCAAGCTTCCTTGCGAGTCATCGCACCTAGCCTACCGATAAAAGCGATGCGTTTGCCGTGAAGCGTGAATGGATGCTCGCTCATGCGTCGTCCTTGGACGGCGAAACCCCGGCACGATTGGGAACTCCGGGTGACCCGAGTTTCAGTCCCCATCCTTCCATCCCGTCCAATAGCGAACGTTTGGTCATGTCGAACTGCAACGGCGTAACCGTCACGTGCCCAGCGGCTAACGCATTCAAGTCCGTTTCATGGTCCGTGGGGCGCGGGGGAGGGTCGTTGGTCGACCAATAGTAGTTGCGACCTTTGGGGTCCTGCCGCTTGATGTAATGATCGCCGTAGCGCTCGATCCCCATCGGCACTACATGGACTTCCGGAGTCTCACCTCGGCGGTAAGCTTGCGTCGCCAGCGTCGGGATATTGATGTTGTACAACTCCGGCGCATCCCCTTGTTTAGAAAGAATGCTTTCGATGAGCGAAACGGCCATGTCCGCTGCCGCTTCAAAGTCCGCGTGCGGATCGTGCTCGAGCGAGACGGCGATGCTTGGGATGCGAAAGAACGCCCCCTCGATGGCGGCTGCCACCGTGCCGGAGTACAGAACATTGATGCCAGCGTTCAATCCGCCATTGATTCCCGAGACGATCAGATCGACAGGACCGCGGACCAGTTCGGCGATACCGAGTTTGACGCAGTCTGCCGGGGAGCCCTCGACAGCCCAACCTCGAAAGAAGTCCCCGTCGTAGATTTCTTTGCACGTCAGGGGTGACAAGTAGGTGATCGAATGTCCGACACCGCTCTGCTCGGTCGCCGGGGCGACCACCGTGACATGGCCCAGCTGCTGCAACGCGGCTCGCAGGGCATGCAGTCCGGGTGCATAGATCCCATCATCATTGGCCAGCAAAATGTTGCGCATTCCAAAATCTCTTTCCGTGTCTTGCTCTGAGCGGAGTGCTTGTGGATCGTTCGGGATGGATGCGGTGTACGGCGACGCTAACAGTGCCTCGGTGTTCGCGTCCTTGTTCCATCACCATCGCGTTCCATCACCATCGAATGGAGTCCCGAAACGGTTCGGGGTAGGCCGATTGTAGGCCATCGATTTCTTTGGCGAGTTCCGGGCTGATCCGCTCGGGCAGCTTGATTTGAAGTTCGACGATCATGTCGCCTGCAGTTCCATCCGCGGCTTTCATTCCTTGGCCTTTGATTCGAAGGCGTTTGCCGCTGCTGGACATCGGAGGAACGGTGATCGCGACTTCGCCGTCGGGTGCGCGCACATCCACCTTGGTTCCGCGAATGGCTTCGGACAGCGTGATTGGAACCTTGAGTTCCAGGTTGTTGCCGACGATCTTTAGCGCCGGATGGGGTTGCGCGAGAACGGTCAGGATCAAGTCCCCTGGTTTGCCTCGCGGAGCGGGAGTGCCTTGGCCCCGCAGCCGGATCTTCTTGCCCGGTTGGATCCCTTTGGGAATCTTGACTTGGATGTCTTCCAAGCGATCTCCGCGCTGGACTCGAAAGTCGCATTGCCCCCCTTCGATCATGAGGCGAATGGGCACTTCCAAGTCGGCTGCGATGTCTTCGCCGCGAGCCGCCGCCGGACGTCGTCCTCGCGGCGAACTGGAACCGCCCCCTCCGAATTGACGGCGAAGGAACTCGCCAAAGTCGACCGCTCCAGCACCGCCTCCCCCACCGAACACATCGCCAAAATCGAATCCTCCGGCACCGCCAGCAGGACCGGCACCGCCGAAAGGGTTGCCTTGCTTGAATTGTTCGTAGCCATCGCCAAACTGGTCGTAGAGTTTTCTTTTCTCAGGATCGTTCAACGTGTCGTACGCGGTCTGGATTTCCTGGAATCGCTTCTTCGCTTGCGCGTCGTCGGGGTTTAAGTCCGGATGGTATTTGCGCGCGGCCTTGCGATACGCTTTGGCGATGTCATCCTGCGAAGCGTCTTTGCTGACTCCTAGGGTTTTGTAATAGTCTTGGGCCATTATGGATTCCATCAATCGTCAGTCCTTCACCGAGCCGTTGCTCGTTGGTTCCTGCCCGCATTGGGCTCTCGCGTTTGGGTTGCATCGCACGCGAACACGCCGTGGGAGTGGCAATCCGACAGGGGCAGGAAGCGTTCGCGTCGGGACGCCGAATTCCTCCACCCGCTCGAAACGCGGCCAAATTGGCAGTTCGCGATGCACATCAAACCATTTGGATCGCAAATCGCTTGCCAAAACTCGGGAAACAAGAAGTTCGTATTCTAACGCGTCTGATTTCGGCTGCACCTGCAAAATGGCCCCAGAGAAAATGGCCCGCGAAACGCCGCCCCCGCGTTCCAAGCTAGCCGCAGCGCATCGGGATGTTCCCCATGTCGCTGTTGCATGGCGTTTGTCGGCAGGGATGCTTTGCTTTTGGCTGGTCTGCGGACTGGGTGCCCAGGCGCAAAACGAAGTGACGCTGGAATCGATCGATGAGGGGAGCGGTGCCCCGGTCCCCTCGCGCATCGAGTTTCTCAAGTCTGCCAAACGGCTCAAGGTCGATCGCAAGATTCCGACCTATGGCGACAACTGGCTTTGCGACGGGACACTCCCGCTGCAACCGAGCACCGGGGACTTTGAGTTCATGGCCCGACGCGGCCCCGAGTTCAAAGAAATCCGAGGGGGCTTTACCATCGAAGGTCGCGCCAAGGATTCGGTCGTCATCGCGATCCCACGAGCGGTCGACATGCACGCCGAGGATTGGTACAGCGGCGATTTAGGCAGCGAAATCGCGCCCGAATCGTCCAGCCTCTGGCAAACCGCCGAAGTGCTCGACATGGTGGTGGATAGTTCGTTGGCGCCGGCGCCCGCAACCCCCAAAAAAACAGCGTCCGGTCGTGCCAAATCGCAACCTGATTCGCCCTCTGCGGATACCGATCCGAATCGCGTGGGGTATCGATGGAAATCGAGTTCGTCCGAGTTCCGTTCCCCCGAACTCAACTTTGCCATTCATCGCCCGGGCGGTGAAGCAAGCTCCGAGAAAATGAACACCCCTTCGGAAGCGCTGCAACGCCTGCGCGAGTCCACCCCCGATGCAAACGCGATACTCGAAGTAACACAGTTGCTTTCGCGCGATGTACCGATCTTGGTGGCGCAGCCGAACATGAAGTTGGCACGCGTGCTCAACTCCGGCCAACGTCCCAAGAGCGACGACGCATTGCTCCATCCCAAACGGGAGTCGCCCGAAGAATTCGCGCGTCTGGTCGCGACCTTTGGCAAAGACAAACACAATGTCTCGCTGCTGGCACCGATCGATCCCCAAGAGCGCATCCGGTTCAAATCGCAACGTGGGGCTGGCATGTTGGCGGAGCACATTTACTGGCAACTGCTCGAAGCCGGACTTCGAATCGCCCCGTCGGCTGCAAGCGGTTTTGGGCGCGGCGATACGCACTTGGGATACAACCGAACGTATGCCTATATCGATTCCGAGCCGTCCGCCGATGCATGGTGGAAAGCTGCGAAGGATGGCAGTTTGGTAGTCACCAACGGTCCTCTCCTTCGGGCGTTGATCAATGGGGTTCCGCCAGGTGCCGTACAATCGGTTTACGATAGCCAACCCTTGCCGCTGTCGATCAATGTATCCCTGGCCGTACGCGAACCGGTGGACTACCTCGATGTGATCTTCAATGGCGAAACACTCTATAGCGCCAAGCTCGAAGAGCATTACCGCAAAGGAGAGTTTCCTGAGATCAGCATCGATCGAAGCGGATGGTTGGTGATACGTGTCATCACCGAGCACGACGCCGGTTATCGGATGGCTTCAACCGCCCCGTTCTACTACGAATTCAACGAGAAGCCCCGTATCTCGCGGCGCGCTTGCGAGTTTTTCCAAACCTGGCTGCAACGTTCCGAAGCCCGGATCCTAGCCGACGCTGGGACCGCCGATGCGTACCGCGAATTGCTGGAATCCGCGAATCGATTCTGGGAGGAGCGGTTGCAACAGGCCAATGCTCCTTAGTCGGCCTCCGTTGGCATACGGACTCCGTTGGCAGCCGGGCTCCATTCGCAGTGGGCCTCGAAGGGTTTTAGCTCTTCTTCTTCAAACGCCGAACGACCTCCATGGCGTACTCTTGCAAGTCTTCTTTGGTCTTGGGAGCCGCTCGAAACGCATCGCCATCGCCAACATCTTCGGTCCCTTGAATGGGGAATGTGTCGATTCGCGACCACGCCATGTCGTAGACGGAAAACGAAACCTGCAATCCCTTGGTCACCGCGTTCACTTCTCGTTGCAAATCGAATGCGGTGACGGCGCTGTTGAGAAAGCACGACGTCGTGATCAACCAATCTCGATAATGCTTGGTCTTTTGAACGCGCGTACCGTAGGCTTCGTCGAGCGTCCCAGCCGCATTGCGGACCGCCAACATGATGCGGTCGATCAAGGTTCGCACGGGATGGCTGAACGCGATGTCCGCGAAACCGGACGGGGATAGATACATGTCCACGGCAGCGGATACCGCTCCGCAACCGGTGTGCCCCAAGACGATCACGCTTTGCAACGACGAACGCAAGGCGGTGACCGCATAGTCCACGCTGCCTAAACACTCCAACCCAAGCACGTTGCCTGCCACACGCACGACGAACAAGTCGTTGGCGGAACAATCCATGATGCGCTCGATCGGGACCCGCGCATCCGCGCAGCCCAAGAACAAAGCGAATGGGGAATGCATCTGCTCCAATCCCTTGACGATGGGAATGCCCAACTGAATCGCATCCATCGGGATGACCATCGCCGGCTTGGTGACATCCCCTGCGATGATGCTTTGGATGTGATTGACTTGGTTGGCAAACCGCGCGTTGCCCTCTTCGAGCATCTTGAGCGCTTCTTTGTTGTTGCGCGGGCGTTGCAATTGGATTGGGGCGTAAGGGTCAAATCTATAGATGATGTCCATCGAGAATCACTCGCTCGTTTCTGACTGGTTAGGATCCGACTGAAAAACAAATTCGACCGAAGCCCGAATCGTTTCGCATAAACCGTCGAGGTCGAGGTCGTCGTCGTCAAAGCCGAAAGGCTCTTCGACGTGTTCAGCGACGATCTCCATCCCGAGCATGAAGTATGCCACCACGATCGTAAGCGGGATCGTCCACCACTGGAAGTCTTCGACGATCCCCCATGGAAAGGTTAGCAGAAACAACGTGATGCATTGGCGAGCAAAGACTCGGTACGAGCGGACGATGGGGGTGCGAGCAATCTTTTCGCATCCGCCGCAGACCTCCATCAGTTTGACCAGATCGGTGTCGAGAATCCGCAGCTCGTCCCCGTCCACTTGCATCGATTGACGGCGTTGCGAGAGCCATTCATAGATCTGAGCAACGATGGCCAACGGGGGGTGCGCAGTACCCGCCGGAACCAGGGTGGTGTCCTCAAACGGCAATCGACGCAGATGCTGCGTGAGAGCTCGCGGAAACGCGATCAAGCGGTCTCGCAAGTAACCCATATCACCCGATTGCATGCGGGCCAAGGCCTTGAATTTGATCGCTAAGTTGCGAGTGGCATTGACCAAATTCCCCCACAGGGATCGGGCTTCCCACCATCGCGCATACGCGGCGTTGGTTCGAAAAACCAACAGCCAACCCAATGCCAGCGATAACGCAGCGTGCACGTCGGACGGAGAATCGCCAATCTCGCGGTACTGCGAGTACTCCTTCAAGACTGGCAAGGCAGCGTAAGCCCCCGTCGCCAGGGCCAAGGTCGAAATCGAAAGCAGGGTTTTCGATGAAGCTAGCGGCCGTAGGACTTCGTGAAAAATCATAGAGTTGCGAAGTTTTCGGGAAGGCAAAAACGCATTGGGATGCAGTCCCCCCCCGGCTGTCCCAAGCCGCTCCAAGCGGCGTCCGCGCGGAGACGGCCGGCTGCAAAGAAGCTAGCCGTAGCAGGGGAATTGAGTTATACTCTAAGTCCTGCCGCTGGTCGTAGCCTTTCCCCGCGATCGGCAATATAGACATGCGTTCGATCCCCGCAGACTATGCCCTTGCGTGCGATCCGGACGCTCCCCCCCGTCGTTCCATCCCTCCCTGGATCCTAATTCGTTCGTGCCACGCCGTCCTGCGGTTGCCATTTGTCTTCAAGACGCGTTGCTCGGCCATGCCAGTCGCGGTTGAATAGGGCAGTCCTCCGGATAACACAGCCCGTCTTCCAACGACATGCGCGGCGTCGAACGAACGCGACGCGTTGGTTTCTTGGGGCGTAAGCGTTTCGGGTTCCAACTGTCGTCCGATCGAACTCTCCCCAATCCCTCGCAAATCCTCC
>JBKCUI010000356.1:0-6496 GCA_046318495.1 Pirellula sp.
AGCTAATGCCGATTTTTGCGAAATAGTGGATATTACACCATCCGATAAATCGGGAAGTAGCTTTACGGAGTTTCCGGATGCCCCCGAACTCACCAAGTTCGACCGATCTGACCGAAAATTCGTTGCAGTCGCGCTAAAGAGCGGCAAAAAAACTCCGATTCTAAACGCAGTTGACTCCGACTGGTGGGCCTTTCGAAATACATTGGCCCAGCATGGCGTTCATCTCGAATTCGTTTGTCCGGGGCAATTCAAATAAATCCGATCGAGCGAGATACTGTCAAATGTTGTGTTTTGGGATTCTGAGTTAGGCGGCTTCTTGCAGGATTCCGTCGACGATCAATGCATGCCACGCACCCATAGAGCCATACCAGGACAGGCACTGCGCGGCACGAAGCAAACGCTAACATTGCTAAGTAGGCGGATGGCACTCAACACGCCATGTCATGTGGTTTCATTGCACATTGCTTTCGATCCGGTGAATTGTCCATTAGCGTCGACAACCCAACGATTCTGCCAAGCGGTATTATGGTCAGGATTCAAAAGATGCGACTGAGAGCCCTTTGCTGCGCGAAGATGTTAGTGTTTTTGATCGTCTGCTTTTCGCATCAAAGCGGCATGGCGCAAGGGGATGTCGAGCAAGTTCTTGCTCTGCTAGAACGCCATCCGGAGTCCAGTCGTGCGACAGGACGAATCATCGATCACAGTCAGTCCAATGAGATTGCCGCCGCCACTTTTGAATACCGCCGGATTCGGGAAGACATCTGCTTCGTGAAAACGTTCTCGTCTGGCGAACGCTCTGTCGTCATGGTGAAAGATGGCATGTTGCATTCTTTTAGGCTTCGTCCCCAAGGGAACGACAGTCGGCCGTTTTTGTATCGGCAAGGTCGGCTAACGGATCCAAGTTGGCAGTCATACGAAAACGCGATCATCGGCGGTGGGCTGGTCGTTAGCGACTTAGTCTTGATTGATCCTGAGTTCCGCAGAAAGTTCGACGGTGGAGGGTTGATCAGGAAGGTAGTGTCAGAGAAGAAAAGACGTTTGAATGTGTCAGAAAGTGATGGCGGAGTATCGGTGACCATTGGGGCCGATGGCAATGAGGCAAAAGTCACTCTCACTTTTGATCAGAACGGACATATCCGCGAGGTTGGACAGTTTTTTGACCGTTACGAATCTCGTCAGCAATTTGGTTGGCAAGGTGACCGATTGCATTTCGTCCGTGAGGAAATACGGGATTCGCCCGATGGACGTTGGGTTGCGACTAAAGAAGTTGCCTTCAATACGTGGGAGCCAAATGCGGACGTTGCATTTACTCTTGAGGAGCATGGAATCAGGAAGCAGCGTTACTACTTGCCTGTTGCGATCTTGGTTCCCCTAATCGGCTTGGTTACCATGCTTTCGGTTTACGGTTTCGCTCGTAGACGAGCCATTCAAGAAAATGGCCAAAGCGTTCGTCTCGGAACGAGAAAAGGCATAACATTGATTGAGGTCATCGTTGCAATGACGATTCTAACCCTGTTGGCTGCATTGGGGCTTCCTGCAGTCCATGCCATTCGGGAGGGATCTCGATTGACATCTTGCAAGAACAACAGCCGACAGATTGGGGCTGCGCTGATTACGCACGAGGCCATACGTAAATCATTTCCGTCTTGTGGATGGGGGTATCGATGGTACTCCTTATCCGATCGATCCAACGAAGGGCAACCAGGCGGTTGGATGTACCACATTCTGCCGTACATTGAGCAGCAATCGCTCTACTCGTCTACTCCGAGTTCTTTGGATCTTCGCATGCAACGGGTTGACTTGTTCAGAAATCACGGACAAGTCGTCGTGTCGTTGTTTCATTGCCCATCCAAGTTCAGTCGAGATCGATTCAAAAGTCATTCTCGAATGGTTTTTGGCGATGTGGATCAATGTGTGAGACCCGATTATGCGCTAAGCGGTGGCACATCGAGTCAATCCGGTGGTTGGCCAGGGCCGGAAACCATTGAGGAGGCGGAATCCTCAAACTTCGCTTGGCCGATGGAAATAGACATGGGGATTGCAAGACGACGATACACTAGGAAATGCAACGACATTTCCGACGGATTGTCCAATACGATTTTGCTCGGCGAGAAGAAGGTCGCGTGCAGCGAAGCGCGGAACTCCACCGGGTACGAATCAAACCCCGATGACCAACCCTATCTCGCTGGTCTGGGGCAAGACAATGTGCGTTGGACTGGTCTGATCTCTCGACCATTGGATGGGGCATTCTTCGGGCTTATGCTTGAAAATGATTGCACGGATGGATCGTCAACCGTGTTTGGCGGACCACATCCTGGTCTTACGGTTTTTGTCCGGTGCGATGGATCCGTTTTCCAAGTATCGAACACCATCGATCGGCTTACCTTTGCCCGATTGGGGCATATCTGCGATGGCGAATACGTCGAAACAGAATAGAGATTACTTTGGGTCCGAGGAGAAAGCCCAACCAGGACAGGCACTGTGCGCCACGGAACAAACGCTTACATTGCTAGGTAGGCGGATGGCTCTCAACACGGCCTCGCTGAATCGGAGCCACTCTTTCGGCAAAGAAACTGCCCATCCCGCAATCTTCCGTAACCAGCCTTGCTAAAGGGTGGATGAGGTCCGCCGCCCCTCCCAGGCCCGATGGGTGAGCGACTCTCAATACGCGGTGGATCTCGAACACCACGAACTCTCGACAACACCATCGACGCTCCACGACGGATTTGCCCATGGTAGCCGAGCGGTCTACAATGGTGCAGAGAAAGCGGGTGATATGATGAAGCTCACAGCAGTGTTTATGGCCGTACCAGAGGGGTACATAGGATTCGTCGAAGAGCTACCAGGCGCCAACACCCAGGGGGAAACACTCGAAGAAGCCCGCGAGAACCTACGTGAAGCGGTCCAAATGGTTCTCGATGCAAACCGAGAATTGGCGGCAAAGGCTATTGCTGGCCACATGGTATCCAGAGAACCTTTTGACCTCACCTCGCCATGAAGCGTCGAGAACTGGAGCAGCATCTGCAATCCCACGGCTGCGAGCTTTTGCGCGAAGGCGCCAAGCACACCCTCTACTTCAATCCCGCCAACAGCCAGACAAGTGCTGTTCCACGGCATCGTGAGATCAATGACTTTTTGGTCCGCAAGATCTGTCGCGACCTTGGAATCCCGGAGCCTTAACGGTCGACTCGATAGGACAACGCAACCCCAGTCGTATCTAGGTGACTACTAGGATCGAAACCATGGCTCATCCAACGTCCCTGAATCGACGTGTTTTTGTCCAGGCCCTTGCGGCGGCTAGCATCGAGAGGACCCTGCATGCTCGGCACAAACCTTCCACTCGCATTGTGCTCCGCTCGTCCTGGCAGACCGTCAATATCGGCGATATCGCCCACACGCCTGGCATGTTGGCGTTGCTGGAAAAGCACCGGCCCGACGCCGAAGTCACGCTCTGGCCAAGCAGCGTTGGGGGTGGCGTCGAAGAGATCCTGCGGAATCGTTTTCCCAGGTTGAAGATTGCCAAGACAAAAGCTGAACAGTCCGCGGCGCTCGCCGAGTGCGACTTCTTTCTGCACGGCTCAGGCCCGATGCTTGTGGGTCGGGAGGCACTCAAGCTCGCGGCGAATGCCGGGAAAGCCTATGGCATCGGTGGCATCACGCTGTCCGACGAGGATATCAAAACCCACAAAGAACTGCTTGCCGGAGCCCAGTTCGTCTTCCTTCGCGACACGGACTCGCTGCGCGCCGTACAAGCCAGTGGCATCACGGGCCCACAGATCGACTTCGGTCCCGATGCAACCTTCGCAATCGATCTGCGAGATGATGTCGCGTCGGCTGCTCTTCTCAAAGAGCACCGCTTGGAGCCAGGCAAATTCCTCTGTGCCATCCCGCGTTTGCGCTGGACCCCCTATTGGGAGATCCATCCAGAGTCCACGCCGCCCAATCCAGAACGCATCCAAGTGAACCAAGAGTTTGCCGAGCGCGACCATGCCAAGCTGCGCGAGGGCATCACGGCTTGGGTCCGCGAGACGAAGATGCGCGTGCTGCTCACCCCCGAGATGACCTACCAAGTGCCACTGTTGCGCACGCTCCTGTTCGACAAGCTGCCCGAAGACGTCAAGCCACATGTCGCGTTCCTCGACCGCTACTGGCTCACTGCGGAAGCTTGCAGCGTGTATTCCCAAGCGGCCGCTATCGTCAGCTTCGAGCAGCATTCACCCATCATGGGGATCGCCGCGGGAGTGCCCTCCATCCTGCTGCGTCAGCCTACGGACACACGGAAAGGACGCATGTGGTATGACCTGGGGTTGAACGACTGGGTCTTTGAGATCGACCAAACGACCGGCGCACCGATCGCAGCCCGCCTTCTGGAGATCGCCGGCGATCTCACCGCAGCCCGGGCCACCGCCGCAAAGGCCCGCGCCTACGCACATGAGCGAATGGCGGCTATGATCGCCGCCATCCCGTAACGGCTCAGCATGAATGCTCTCTTTAAATGCGTTCCAGCCACCTATCGAGCTGTCTTTCGGTAATGGATTTGCCCAACCCGCGATGCTCCGTAGCCAGCCTTGCTAAAGGGTGGATGAGGCACGCCGACCCTCCCAGGTGACCAATACGTGGGTGGCATGCAACGCGATTCATATGCCATTAGAAGGTGAAAACGACATCCATCGCCGCAGTCAGTTGTTGCCGCTTGCGATTTGGGTCGCCTAGGGTCCCAAATGCTGGCACTCCGGCAAGATCTCCTCGCAACTCCGGACGCAACGTCATGTTTTTACGCGGCTGGACGAGCGCACCAACGGTTCCTGCGAAGTAATTGGTATCAAAATCCGTTCTCGTACCGTTGTCGTAAAACCATTCGTAACGGCATTGCCATCGCAGCTTTTCAGTAACAGACCATTGATTCGCCCCTAATGCGCCATACCAGACACCGTGGTGGTTCCCCAGCACACGGTCGGAGCGACCGACGTTGATTTGAACGACTTGAGATACGCGATCCGATATCGGGACCTGATGCCGGTATTCGCAGGCGACTTGGTTCTTTCCCTCGAGAAGTGCGCTATTCCCCTGACCAATCGCTTGATCTCCGAAAACGATCGTACAAGCCTGATAATGATTCCCGGAATCGTCGCGATTGCGGAGCGCTTGCACGACACCGCACGGAGCATCGCCACGCAGCTCGAAAAACGTATTCGAGCCAAGGTATATGCCTGCAGTGAGGTCCCAGTGGTCATCCACATGCCATGTCCCCCACGCGCCCGTGTCGCACCCATCTGCCGCATAGAACCACTGGTACGACATCGAGTAGAGCGACCGCATGGGGGCTTGATAGGACTCATACCCTAACAACGAGGGCACCCGTCCCGCTTTCAGATCAACGCCTCTCTCTCCAAAGATTTCAAAGTGAGCGGAGATATACAGTTGACGGACGACAAATCCAAAATAGACGTTATCGTTTTGCGGATCCCCAGGACCCGACAGCAACCACGCATCCGAACCAGCCAGCAATTGAGCGCGATACCCGAGCGAGTCTTGGTTGGGATCGGGAAGATGGTGCATGTCGAGCGCCAACTGGTTCAGCAGGAACTCGTTTCCGAGGTGGTTGGGCCGCGGTTCAACCAACAACCGGCCAGCGCCAACCGTAGACGCGGTAAAGCCCATATCGACCCACCCGCTGATCCAGGCTGGCCGTGGATTGCTCGGCACTTCCTCGATCCCAATGCTGGACTCTGCCATCGGTGGTTCGATCGCGGCCCGTGTTTTCAGTGTTTCATCGGCATGGAGTGGAGATGGTGCGACAACGGCAAATGCCCAGACCGCCGACCATCGAATCCTCTTCGCCAGCTCGTTTCCCATGCCTACATTCCAACTCGAATCGTCTTCTAGAAGACTTCGCTTCAAAGCATGCAAACGCCGCCCCCACCTGGGGAAGTAACCTTTGCGCAGTCCGATCCGCGACTAGCAAATGCAACTCCAGAGAGACTACGGAAGGGCAGTAACGCACGTCAAGGGAATCATTGAAAAACACAGCCGTTGAGAAGGCACGCTACACAGCCCATTCCCGTTAGCGATCTCTCCATCCCCGTCCTGTCAAACCTATCTGTTGCACAAGGCTCCGCAGAACGTGCCATCCATGTATCGGGTGCAACGCAATACGTTTCATCCGTGTACCGGGGACCATCGATGGGCGAGACGGGCCTGGAGACCCGTCCTACAATGCGATGGAATGCAAGCATTCGGTGATTCAGCAATTACACGCCGCGCACAGTTTGAGGTAGGCCGTAAGGAATCATGGGGATGGGATCTTCAGCAAGATCCACGGCCTCAGCGGTGAGAGATGACGTGTTCTCGAGAGCCTTCGCAGGCATGGCAGCTACGGCCGGGGATTCGAAACTGCTTTGCGATGCAGCGACGAATCGCCTGGGATAGAATGAGGGAACCGACGGTTTACCATGCACCCCCTCGTCTTCCACGCCCCATGCTGCACTCCGCTTTG
>JBKCUI010000357.1:0-5402 GCA_046318495.1 Pirellula sp.
ATTCATCATTGCCGGAGGACATGGCAATGCGGGCGGGACGCCCGCGCTCCCTCCTACCCGCAGCTTTCCGTCTTAGCGGAAGGCCGTGAGGCCTCCGGTGTCGCGTTACGAGCCTCGATGACGATCGACCACCCTGTCACCGGACGGCTTCCGCCGTTCCGCCCAGACGGACAGCGCAATGCGGGCGGGACGCCCGCGCTCCGTCCTAACCGCCCTCCGTCTTAGCGGAAGGCCGTGAGGCCTCCGGTCCGGAGTACACGGCCAATTCGCCACTCAACGCCGCACCGAACGGCTCACACCGCGCCGCCACAAAGCCCCCAACTACGATGGAAAGCACTTTCCAAACGATAGGAGAAAGAGGAAAAAGCGCCACCCACTAACCCGGCAGCGGCAATGCTGTCATTGCCAACGAACGGCAGTGCCTGTCCCGTTTCTGGGCACCGGGTATGGGCAGGGCACTCGTAGGGGGAGTGTAAAGTCGCGCCTGACCCTTGCCACTCGCCTAGGCAATGCATGGAGTTAGCGAACTCGATAGGCGGGTGGCACAAAAAAGGATGCTTATGCTCGTGTGCGTGCTCTGCCAGGGCCTCCGGCTTCCCCGCCGCACTTCCTTGAAAGTGCTTTTTCTCAACTGCAACACCAAGTGGATCCACATCCAGGCGGGTGCGCAGGAGGATGTGCATGTGGTTGGAGAGGATGGCGTACATCAGCACATCAAGCCCTAAGACCGAAGCGAGGCGCTCGAGCCGTTCTGGGATCCATTCCCGGCGGAAATCGTAGTATTTCCCGGAGACTTCGTCTTGGCCAGCCAAAAACGCACGTCGTACTCAGCGTTGGACACAGTGGACGATGAAGTGGACGATGCAAACTTGGTTGGGGTCAGCCAGTTCAGCTCCTAGAGGTCTGGGCATATGGGTGAGGTCTGGGCATATGGGTACCTCCTTGTTCGGAATAGCTTACCAGATCGGCACAGCGTTTTCATTCGTTGGGTGGCACATGACGCTCTCTGCTTTCACTGACGCTGAAGACACGTAAAGAGGAAATCAGGCGAACGACGGTTCGTCAGTGGGCACGAACCTTTATCCGCTCGAGACGCCAAGTGCCGACAGTTTGACAACGGATTTGTTGCTGGATGCAGCGCCCGGTGGAGAAAATCTCAACGGGCCTTGGCAGCTGTCGCAATTCTCACAGTTCGTCAAACGAGGAGATGCTCGTAACATCGTGGGCGAGCAAAGGCACATTGTCCTGTTCGGGTTAGAAATACGTTAATGTAGGTCTGGCACGGAGCAGCCGACGGCTTCGGTGCGTGTCGTCAGTACCGCTTCACCGGCCGCGATCGCGGTCAACGCATCACGCAAATCTCGCTGCGTCGGCACAATACGCTTTTTGCCGAAGCTGGCGTAGCGGTCGTCGATGCGGCCGCGATACGCAAGCGTTCCGTCAGGGATGAATACGGCCACTTCGGGCGTGCGAGTGATACCGGCGGCACTTACGAGTTCGTGCTTTGCGTCGATTAGCACAGGCAGCGTAAGTCCGAATTCCCTCGCGTGCTTCTGCGCTGAGGCTGCGGTCAGCTGTGAGTCCACGTGAACGGCAAAGAATTGGATCGGCTTGTCGGCAAAGTCATTCACGATGCTCATGATTTCGGGCGAATAACTGTTCGCAATGGGGCAATCCGTGGTAGTGAAGAATAGCACGTTCGCCTTCGCGTCTCTGACCAAGAGCGGCGACTGTGACTTGCCGTCAATGTCCTTCAGGCTCAACGGTGGGTTTTCCTTTATGCGGTCCTGGTCATCCAATCCGTCATCCTTGTCAATTGCATCCGGTGGCGTTGCCTGGTTCCAGAACGGCGGCGTAGGGAGTCCGATGCGATCCCAATCGATTCTGTCGCCACGAAGTCGCGACGTAAGGATCGTTTGCAACCCGTGGCTGCGAATCGCGGCTTGCAGCTTCTTTGCGTCCTTTTCCTCCGACGCTAACACCCGGAAGTTTATCGCTCCCATCTCGTCGGTAGAACCTTCGCCCCAATGGATTCTTACCGGAGGATAGCTGGGGTTGCGCGGATTTTCCGCACTGTTGTCCCACACGATTTCCGACGTGATGACCGTCCCTTTAGGAAGTCGTACAAACTCCGTGTAAAGATACTGCCCTTGCCAGTTGAAGTCCCAGTCGTCGATGAAAAAAAGCTCCTCCACTCTTCGGTCTGGCAGAGTCGCACTTGCTTTCAGCGTTTTGCCTATGTAGTGGGCGTGGCCACCGACGCTAACGACATCAATGTCAACCGGTAGGGTGAATGAATCCGTGATCTTGAAATCGGACTTACCCGCGGGGATATCGACCCCAGAGAATAATCCGAACGCCGGCGGCAACGGTAAGGAGACGAGCGTTCGCTCCGGTGCCTTGTCTGCAAAGTAAAGCCCTACCGTGATGACCTCCTTTTCAGGCTTGCCGGAAAGGTGGAAGTGCGTTTGTAGCACGAGGTCGGAGCCGTGCTTTGCAGGGTACGCTAGTCCTTCGGGGAGTTTTAGGGGCGTGGCACCGACGGCCCATCCACCCAGCGACCCCGTGGGTCGGAAGCCCATACCGGGGAAACCGGGTTGACCCTCTATCGGATTCTTGGCCCTTGCGCGGCCACTGTCGTCCAAGAAAAAAAGAATGTGGTGCAGCACTTCGGGCGCGGTAGCCTGAAACTCGACCGCGGTGACCCACTTGTCTTCGGAAAGGTCCAGCGGAATCACGAAGTTTTGATAAATGTCAGGCCCCTCGGCGGGCACTTCGAACGCCCGATCCATCTTTACGATAAGGTCAGGTTGACCAAGCTGCCAGCCGTCGGTGAATTTCGGCGGGGCTGGAGTCTTCAAAGGATCGCCCTCAGGCGTACCCGCTTTTACCCACCTATCGAACATAGCAATCTGCGAATCCGTCAAGCGCCGCGAATCGCGGAAGTTACCGTGCCCGGGTTTGGGCTGCCAAGGCGGCATGTAGCGTTCTTCCATGACTTGCAACATTGTCTTCGCGCGTTTGCGTACGTCGGCGTAACTCATAAGCGAGAACGGCGCGACCTGACCTGGCCGGTGACACGTAGTGCAGTTGTCGAAGACAAGCGGCGCGATGTGCTCGGCGAAAGTAATATCATCGGACTTCGGTTCGTCGGCGATTGATCCGAGCGGCAACAGCAGCGTGGTAAACGCCATGAGTGACAGGACTCGCATGGGAACTCTCCGACGTGAAGGGCTTCGTATTACAAGGGAATTCAAGATCAACGGGAGGTATGACGGAATGTTGTGTTCTCTGAAATGAGAAAAAGGTGGCGTTTCCTGCTGGTGTAATTGCTTAGGTTTCACTAGCGGCCCAACCAGGGCACATGGAGGACGCCATGGTTCAAGGTAAGTAATCGTTCGATCCGGATCCAGTAGGGCATGCCGAGGTTTTGCGGTTCGGTGCCACAAAGGAGCCCCGGAATGTCCTGAATCAAATCGTTTGTGATGGAGCTCGGCAGATGCTGCAAGCAGCGCTCAACCACGAGGTGAATGCCTTCCTGGAAGCCCATGCATCCGAGACGGACCGTAGCGGCAGACTCTAGTTCGTTCGAAACGGCGACATATTACCTAAAGAGGGCATCACCGGAGCCGGCTGTGTGGAAATCAAACAACCGCGCGTTCGGGACGAGTCACTAGGTACAGAAAACCGCGTGAAGCTCTAATCGAGTATCTTACACCCCAGTCGAGGCGTTCCAAAGCCATTGATGAACTGACTCCTTGGCTCTATCTCAATGAAATCTCCTCAGCCGATTTCTCGGACGCACTGCAATCCCTGACCGGTGGCAGCATCGACGGCCTGAGTCCCAACATGTAGTCAGTTTGAAGGAAACCTGGAGCAAAGACTACGATCGATGGAACGCTCGCGATCTCTATTGCACGCGATACGTGAAAATATGGGCCGATGGCATCCACCTAACGTTCGCTTGGCAGACCAAGAACATCAAAGGCAATGCATCTTAGGGGTTTGGGGCTGGCCCCCATCCAGATCAAACAGCCTTTAGTCCATCCATCACTAAGCTAGACGACGGCACCGATTCCGCTACTCACGCTGAGCCAATACACCCCCAACTACGATGGAAAACACTTTCCAAAGGCGATCAGCAAAGTTGGCGAACCCTTGATGCGGATTTTTCGCCACAACAGCGCCCACAACAGACCGCGTTCTTTGGCCAGAAAACGAAGCCACGTTTCGCTGTCGGCCGTCATGTGCAGATTGGCCTTCCCCTCAAGGCCGTCTGCTACTTGGATCGTCTTGTCGCGAATGACCACCGTTGCGGTTTTGGGTTCCTTGCCGGTGAAGGTGAAGTGATAAACGGCGTTCAATC
Organism: Pirellula sp.; assembly: GCA_046318495.1. Classification (GTDB taxonomy): domain Bacteria; phylum Planctomycetota; class Planctomycetia; order Pirellulales; family Pirellulaceae; genus JBKCUI01. The sequence goes on from JBKCUI010000357.1 coordinate 4,367, forward strand.
CTTCCGACTGCCCGCGCTGAAACGTGTACCGTATGCCGCTTAGGAAGCCGTCGATGCTACTGGGCACCAGTGTCCCCCGCACCCGCTTGATCTTTTTGTGCGGGAAACGCCGCTTCACGTAGTCCTCAGCATCCGACTGGGGAACGACATAGATCGTTTCCTCTTTTTGCTGCAGCGGTTTGACAACCTCGTCCAGGAATCCCTTGCGATCCGCTTGGAACGGTCCGATCACGTCCTCGCCGGCAGGGCAGACCGAGAGACAGTACGCGGCCTTGTAGTTCGGGCCGAAGGCTAGGCTCTGCCAAGTCGAAACCGTTTCCTGACGCGACACGCGCTCGCGCAGTTCGAGGCCCGACTTCGCGTCTGCGACGTTCTCCACCCAATCGCCGAATCCGCCCATGAACTCGCGATAGTTGTGCGTGTAGCACGAAGCCATATCGAAGTTGCCATCCGGCGAGATCGCGCCGACCGGACACGCGGCCACGCAAAGCTTGCATGACAAACACGGGTTCTCGTCGATGGGACGGTCGTACGCTGTGACCTCGCTCCCGATCAACACCGTCCCGAGCAAAATGAAGTTGCCGAACTTGGGATGGATCACGTTGCGGCTGAGGGGGGAGATATCCAGTTGCAGCATTTCGCATACCTGCACGGGATGCGCGACTCCCAACTTGCCTGTGAAAATCAAGATGTTTCCTTGGCTAATCTTCAGTCCGAATGGGCGCAAGGCGTCGTCGTAGAGGTTCGTGACCACGCGGTTCACCAGCCGCAGCCGACCTGCGATGCAGTTCTTGGCGATCGTTTCGATGCTGGTGGCCGATTTGTCCATGCTCGCGCGGCTCCTCCACCGCGCATTTAGTTGTATCTGCACCCCTCGGAATCTTCAAGATGGAACCTGGAACGATTTGGCAATGCACCACCCGGTGCTCAGTACGACCAGTGCCCTGCACCCGCTTCGCATTGGGACCGCGAGCCCGACGGCCCACCTGTCCGGGCTTTAGGGAGTTGCTTCGAACGGAACCCATGGGATGTCTGT
>JBKCUI010000358.1:0-2217 GCA_046318495.1 Pirellula sp.
GAACCCAGACGGTAAGAACCCAGACGGTAAGAACCCAGACGGTAAGAACCCAGACGGTAAGAACCCAGACGGTAAGAACCCGGACGGTAAGGATGAGGAATCCCCGAATCCGAACGGAAAGCCGAATAGCGAGTCCGATCCATCCGAAAGCTCACCGCAGGATGGAGCGTCCAAAAGCTCCGACTCTCAGCAGCAGCAGCAGCAGCAGCAGTCGTCGGACTCCTCCTCAGAGGATTCTGAGTCGATGGATTCCGAGGACTCCGAGGCTAAGCCCTCGAGCGATGGCAAGCCGCCCACGAAGGAAGAGCAAGTTCGCAAGCGCGTGCAGCGTGCTCGCAATCGCATGAAGGCGGCCGAAGAGAACCTGCGCAAGGACAAACGCCCTGAAGCCATCCGGGAACAACAAAAGGCCGAGGAAGAATTGCAAAAGGCCATTGCGGACTTGGAACGCATCCTGACGCAGCTTCGCGAGGAAGAAATCGAACGCGCTCTGGCCGACTTGGAAACGCGCCTCAAGCGCATGTTCGATTGGCAACAGACCATCCGCGACCAAACTGGGAAGCTTGCGAATCTCTCCGCCGAAGATCGCGATCGGCAGCTTGAAATCCAATCCAACAAGCTCTCCATCGAACAGATGAAGGTCGTCATGGAAGGGCAGCGGGCCATGATGTTGCTCAACGAAGAAGGATCTAGCCAAGCGTTTCCCGAAGCTCTCGAACAAGTGATCCGCGATGCGCAACTGGTCGTGAAACGCTTGGTTGCCGCAGATGTTTCCGCCAGCACGCAATCGATCGAAGATGAAATCCTCGGAGCCCTGGAAGAAATGCTCGAATCGCTCAAGCAGGTTCAAAAGAAGCGGGACGAAGAGAAGCAGCAACAGCAGCAAAACGGTGGGCAATCCGGTGGCGGCTCGCCGCAGGATCAACCGCTGGTCGACAAGCTATCGGAACTCAGGCTTATCAAGACATTGCAACTGCGGGTCAATCGCCGCACGGATCGCTTGGCCAACGAGAGCAACAGTTCCAACGACCTCATCGGCCAAGTCGGAGATCCACGACTGCGCGAGGAGCTGAGCGAGTTGTCGACACGGCAGCAAAAGATCCAGAGCGTAACGCGCGAAATCCTGTTGGAACAATCCAAGAAGTAACCGATGCTGCGCGCTGACATCGCGTTGCCACCGGTCGGCGCTTCAAGTACTACTTAAGTGCGACTGCGAGACGCGGGACGCATCAGCCCGGGCTGGGCATCGAGATCGAGCGGATCGCATTCGCCGCGCTGCAAGCGTTCCCAAGCCAGCGCTCCCATGACAGCGTTGTCGGTGCATAACGCCGTGTCGGCCAGAATCCACTCGATGCCGCGGGCTTCGCAGGCGATCTGCAGTTGCTGACGGAACATGCGATTCGCGGCGACGCCACCTCCGACGCACAAGCGTTTGCATCCCGTCGTCTTCCATGCCAACATGGCTTTGCCAACCAGGCAGTCGACGACCGCTTGTTGGAAACCCGCCGCGATGTCCGCGCGTTGGGATTGGCTTAATTCGATGCTCGACCAATCGGCGGTTCCCGTCCCAGCGATTCGGTATCGAACCGCTGTCTTCAAGCCGGAGAAACTGAAGTCCAAACGGCTTGTGTCGTCGAGCAGCGGACGCGGAAAGCGAATGGCGTTCGGATCACCACTTTCGGCCAAACGCGATAGTTGCGGCCCTCCCGGAAACGGCAATCCGAGCATGACGGCGACTTTGTCAAAGGCTTCCCCTGCAGCATCGTCGATGGTTCCGCCCAAATACTCCCAATCGATGGCCGTGGTGCAATGGTAGAGCGAGGTATGTCCACCGCTGACCACGAAGCCTACGCACGGATAAACGCTGGTGCTGCGACCGATGCCGCATGCATAGATGTGGGCTTGGACATGATTGATGCCCACCAGCGGTTTTCCCCAAGCCCAGGCCAGGGCTTTGGCAGCGCTCAGTCCCACCAAAAGCGAGCCAGGCAATCCAGGGTGGGTTGCGACCGCGATGGCGGTGAGGGTGTTGGGCGCGACTCCGGACTGACGCATCGCGGTATCGATGACTGGCAAAATCCGTTCGAGGTGCGCACGCGCGGCGATCTCGGGAACGACTCCCGCGAATTGTTCGTGCAGCGCCTCTTGGGTGGCCACGCACTCACCGAGAATACGGCCGCCGCGAGTGATGACTGCAGCCGCCGTCTCGTCGCAAGT
>JBKCUI010000359.1:0-11855 GCA_046318495.1 Pirellula sp.
TTCAGTTTGGGAAGCAACGGTCCGACGCGCGGTCCGAGTCGGCGAAAGTTCGGCTGCACCGAATAGGATACGAATGGGCTGGCGCCGCTGGTGTAGTGGATCTCTTTGACGTTGAGTTCCTCGCGGACGATGTCGTCATGCTCGGCCAGCCATGCCGCATGCGTCTCTTTGGCCAGCGTGACTTCGACCCGGCTGAGCGGTTGCCGCACCTTGAGTTTGGACTCCATGCGAGCCGAGCGCCCCAGCGAAGCGATCTCGCGCAGCAATGCCATCCGTTCGTTGAGCACTGCGTCGGGCTGAGCAAACGAACCATCGGGATAATCGCACAGATGGACGCTGCGGCGGACGCCTGGCAGCGGAGCCGCCAAATGTTGCCACAGCGATTCGGCCAGGAACGGCGTGAACGGGGCGATGAGCTTGGTGATAACCACCATCGATTCGTACAGCGTCCAGTAGGCATCGAGCTTGTCCGGAGACGCTTTGTCCGCCGCCCAATAGCGCGATCGGCTGCGACGCACGTACCAGTTGCTCAGTGCATCGACCAAACTGTGCAGCGACTGGCATGCACCGTAACTGTCGTAGCGATCCATACGTTCGACCACATCGCGGCACGTCGCAGCCAATTCGCTCATGATCCATCGATCGAGTTCGCTGCGTTGCGCGATCGGCCGGTAGGTCTTCGAGTGCGCGAGTTCGCTGGAGGTGAGTTGATCGAGCGGGCCGGTGATGTCGGAGGGGCCGGTAAAGCCATCGATTTCGGCGTAGATCGTGAAGAAGCTGAACACGTTCCACAAACGGAGCATGAACTCGGGGATGCTGTCTCGAATGGCCCGTTCGGAGTACAGGATCGAATTCCACGGAGCTTGATTGGCGAACAGATACCAGCGCAGCGCGTCGGCTCCGTAGCGATCGAAGATCTCTTGCGGGCTCCGGTAGTTGCGGAGCTGCTTGCTCATCTTGCCGGTCTTCTGAACGAAATCGCTGCCCAGCGCGGCCCGCGCATCTTCTTCGGTCAAGAAGCGTTGCTTGCCATCTTTGCTTTCGTACCATTCGGCGAGCATCAGACCGAGCACGATGCAATTCTTGAACGGATGCGGATAGGCGATGGAGCTCTCCTCGCTCTTGGGAACGCCTGCGTTCTCGCCGAACAGCATGGTGCTGATCGCCAGTTGGCTATAGAACCAACCGCGCGTTTGGTCGATGGCTTCGCTGATGAAATCGGCGGGGAACTGCGACTGAAACCATTCGCGTCCGGTATGCGGATAGCCCCATTGAGCGAAGGGCATCGCCCCCGAGTCGTACCAACAGTCGATGACTTCGGATACCCGCTGCATCCTCGCCCCTTGCCAGTAGGGGGAATCGTAGGTCACCGCATCGATGTACGGCTTGTGGACCTTGAGATCGTCGGCCAATTCGGGGTTTTGGGCTTTGGCCTGCGTCCAGACTTCTAGTCCGCTCACGCCGGGCTTCTGAGTCAATTCGTCGTAGCTGGCGATGGCTTCCATCCGGCCGGTCGAGGAGCAGACCCAGATCGGCAGCGGCGTTCCCCAGTAGCGTTCACGGGACAGGGCCCAATCGACGTTGGATTCCAAAAAGTTCCCGAAGCGGCCCGGGCCGATATGCTCGGGGAGCCAGCCGATGCGCCGATTGTTTTCGAGCATTGCATCGCGGAACGCGGTCGTGCGGATAAACCAACTTTCGCGTGGATACTGGATCAATGGATCTTCGCTGGCTCGCCAGCAAAACGGGTAATCGTGCACGTACTGTTCTTGATGCCAGAGTTTGCCCTGGTCTCGCAGCGAGCGCGTGATCGGGCGATCGGCGTCCTTGACCCACGTCCCTTGATACTCGGGAACATCTCTGGTGAAGCGACCGTCCGGGCCGATGGCGCACAATAAGCTCGGGCCTTGGCCTTCTACAAACCGTTCGCGCTCTTGAACCAGGACTTCGTAGTCGACTTCACCAAAGGCGGGGGCCAAGTGCACGATGCCGGTCCCCGAGTCGATCGTCACAAAGTCTGCATGCACGACGCGCCATTGATGCACGAGCGACTCGCCGCTTTTGAGCGTCCCCGCGTCGTTCGCCATGCGGCCGGCATACGCATCCATGGGAGGTTGGTAGCGAAGCCCGACCAGCTCTTTTCCGAGCAGCGTGCGTTGGACGTGCAGCGGCCGTTTGATCTTTTCGCTGAGCGAGCCCACCAACGCGGCCGCGATGATGATCGCATCGCCGGTGGCTTCGTCCGAGCAGACTGCATACTCGGTGTCCGAGTGGACGGCTGCGAATTGATTGGAAGGCAACGTCCAAGGGGTCGTGGTCCAGACCACCAACGAAGTGCCTGGCATATCTAGAAGCGGGAACCGAACGTAGACGCTCGGGTCGGCCACCTCGCGGTAGCCTTGACCGACTTCGCCGCTGCTGAGGGCTGTCCCCCCTTGCGCCCACCACCACACGATCTTGTGACCGCGATATAGCAATCCGCGATCGAAGAGATTCTTGAGCGACCACCAAACGCTTTCGACATAGCTCTGGTGATAGGTTACGTACGCTTGCGAAAGATCGATCCAGAAGCCCAGCCGTTCGGTAACTCGCTCCCATTCTTGCATGTAGCGCCAGACGCTTTGCTGGCACTTCCCGATGAATGCTTCGACGCCGTACTGCTCGATCTCTTCCTTGCTGTGGATCCCGAGTTCTTTGCAGACCTCGACTTCGACCGGCAAGCCGTGCGTGTCCCAACCGGCTTTGCGATGGCACCAATAGCCGCGCATGGTGCGGTAGCGGGGGAATAGATCCTTGATCGCGCGGGTTAAACAGTGCCCCGGGTGAGGCAATCCGTTGGCGGTGGGGGGGCCTTCAAAGAAGACGAACGGCTGCCCGCCGCGTCGCTGCTCGAGCGACTGTTCGTAGATGCGATGCTCTTTCCAGAACTGGAGGATCGCTTCTTCTTGTTTAGGAAACTGGACGTCGGTTTTGACAGCTCGAAACATCATGCGTGGTGGCGGCCTGCGGGCGATGGCGCATCGGGTTAGAGAACGTCGACGAGGAGGCTCACGGCATCCTGGGGCATAGAGTCTAACCGAAAACCGTTCGCCGACAGGTCCTTCGCAGTCCCTCGGAAAGAGGAGGCACTGCGTTTTTTGGGGGTTCGCAGAGGCGGTTACTCTTCGTCCGCAAACTCGGCCGGAGGCTCTTCTCCGTCGAGCTCTTCCTCATCGATCGGTTCCGCGTCCGGATGGCCTTCTAGCATCCCGTCATCGGCGGGCTCGATTTCGTATTCATCTTCGAGCTCTTCTTCAAAGTCATCGTCGAAATCGTCGTCGAAATCGTCTTCGTCAAAGTCCTCGAACGGATCGGGATCGTCGTCTTCATCGGTCGACTCTTCGTCTTCCTCGGGGACTTCATCTTCGGCGTCCTCGTCGTCCCCCCAAGAATTTCGGATCGCGGACCGACCCAAGATTCCCGTCGCAGCGGAGCCCGGCGCAGGGGTCTGCAAGGCGGCTTCGAACCAATCCTCCGAATCCTGGAACATCGAATTCGAAGGGGCGAGAGTATGCGTCATGGAGGATTTCCGTTTCGAGTACCGTCAAGACTGAGGGGGATAGGGCAATCTTGGGGGCGTTTGAGCGATCTAAGCGTGGCGGGTGTTGCAAAACCTGTCAACTACTGTTGCCGAACCGGCTTCGCAGTCAAATTCAGAAAATTTTCTGAAACGGGCAAGATTCCCACATAACCCTCGAATCCCCCTATGTCAGTAGCACGTCACTATTCACAAGTTTTAGGGGTGGATGCCATGTTGAAGAAATTGTTTTTGGGGTCGGTCCTCGTGCTTGGTGGAGCGGGGTTGCTGCTGGGTTCCTCGGCAGTCAGCTACGTCAAGACGGGTTACCACGGACTGCGGGACTCGATCAAGGATCAGATTCCCATCGAAGTCGAAATCAAGCGAGCACGGGACATGATCTCCGATCTGAAGCCCGAGATCGCTGACAACTTTAAGTTGATCGCTCGCGAAGAAGTCGAGGTTGCGAAACTCCAGCGTGAGGTTTCCACCAAGCAAGCTTCGCTGGCCAAATCGAAGGACGCCATCCTGAAGCTCAAGGACGACGTCGAGAGCGGCGTTCGGGTTGTCTCCTACAAGGGCAAGAAGTACAGCATCGATCAAGTTCGCCACGACTTGAGCGAACGCTTCAAGCACCATCAGACCTTGGAAGCCACTTCCGACAAGCTCGAGAGGATTCTCGAAGCCCGTGAACGCAACCTGGTCGCAGCCCGTCGCAAGCTCGACGAAATGCTGGCCGCCAAGCGTGAACTCGAAGTGCAAGTCGAGAACCTCCAAGCTCGCTTGACCATGGTCGAAGTCGCGCAAGCTGGCAATCAGTTCGCCGTCAACGACAGCGCTCTGAGCAACGTTCGCCAAACCATCGACGAGATCTCGACGCGCATCGATGTTGCCGAAAAGCTCTCGCAATGCGTCGACATCACCGGTGCCATCCCGATGGACGACGAAGTCGCTCCCGCCGATTTGATCGAGCAGATCTCGACCTATTTCGATCGCGATGCGGCCGCTGCGGAAGTCGAACACGTGGCAGACAACCAACTGTAGTCGCTGCCGATTCGGAAACTCGGTCGGCGTGCGAACGCTTGGCCCAACAACCGGATGGCACGAAGTGCTACCAAGGCAGCGGAAACCCATCCGCTGCCTTTTCTTTTGCGAATCCTCGGCAGGGCGAGCCATCCAGAGCCACCTGCGCGATCGATCGCGAAGAGCGTGTTGCCTGCGTCCATCGACCGAGAGCGTCCAGCGGTTGCTCGTCCTCAGGAGTCGCCTTTAGAAGTGGATCGACATTATGATGAGTCACCTTACTCGTCTTTTTTCCCCCGCGCGTCCCGAGCCCCCCATGCACAAGCTCACGGTTCTTTGGATCGATGGCGTCGGGAGCTTTGCGATGTGCGATTCCAACGAAGTCACGTTCGGCCAGTCGTTTCCCGGCAATGACGTCGACCTCGCCATCCGGGGCGATCTGAGCCGCCGCGCCTTTGTCGTGCGAAGAATCGGTGAAGACCATCTCGTGCAACCTCTGCAAACGGTCGCGATCGACGGGACTCCCTTGGATCGAGCGGCCATCCTTCGCGATGGAGCCGTCATCTCCACGGGCAATCGAGTCTCGCTTCGCTATTGCCGTCCCACCCAGTTGAGCGGTACCGCCCGCTTGGATCTGCTCCCGCCTCATCGCTGGCAGCCCCATCTGAACGCAGCCTTGCTGCTCGGGGAATCCTGCGTGATTAGCGGAGAGTCCAACGCGCATGTGGTTTGCCCCGACTGGAATGGGAAACTCGTCCTGTTTCGCCATCAAGGAGGCTGGATGTGCCGGGCGTCGAATTGCCAGGGAATCACGGTTGCAGGGCGGTCGGTCAGCGCCCCGTTCCCGTTGCTCTCAGGCCAAAGAATCGTGTGCGACGACTTTTCCATGACCCTCGACTGAGGGGATGGGAATCGCAAGTCCTTTGCGGTATGTCCCGCCAGTCAAGCCGTCCCTGGGGTTGCCATACTGAGCCCCAAGGCCGCTACCCAGTGCATAGGCCCCCATGCTACGGCAGACTCCATGCCATAGCCTGAATGCATCGGCTTGTATGCCAACGCCACCATGCCAATACTCCCCCCGCTGGCGAGCCCCCGGCTGAACCGGATGTCCTCGCAGCGGCAACAAAAAATCGACCCGCAACCGAGCTTGAATCCTTCCAAGACTTTGCGTTTCGACTCGAAAAACAAACATACACCGCGTTCGACACCTTGTGAAACCTGCGATTTCTTGGGTACCGAACTCGACACCTTCCCGAGATGAGCCACAATACCATCTTGAATATGGATCGGATCGCCAGTCATGTTTTCCTTGCTCAAACCCAACGCCAAGCGCAAAGCGAATCCCGCCGCCGGAATCGCACCGCCAGCAGCGGGCCTGGCCGATCCGGGCCAGCCCTCCGACCAAGACCTTGACACCGCTTCCAACCTTCCCGCCTCCCATCCCTCCGAACCGTCCCCTAACCCAACGCAAAAACCTCACGCGGCTCAGCAGCCCATCGGTGCCTTCATGAGATTTCAGTACGGTAGCGGCGACACCCCTTTAGATGGCTATGTCATCAAACGCGGGATCGGGATCGGAGGCTTTGGCGAAGTCTACTTCGCCGAAAGCGATTCGGGAAAAGAAGTTGCCCTCAAGCGGATCCAAAAGAATCTCGACGTCGAGATGCGGGGCGTCCGCCACTGCTTGAACCTCCGCCATCCAAACTTGGTCGCTATCTACGACATTCGCTACGATGCCGACCAACAAGGCTGGATCGTGATGGAGTTCATCGAAGGAGAATCGCTGCGCGACCGGCTCGACCGCGATACCTCGGGCATGGCCGCCGACGAAGTCATGCCAATGTTCGCGCAGATCGTCGCTGGTGTGACCTACTTGCACGATCAAGGCATCGTTCACCGCGATTTGAAGCCGGCCAACATCTTCCTCGAAAACGGCATGGTCAAGATCGGGGACTACGGCCTCTCCAAATACATCAGCGCGTCGCGCCGCGGCGGGCAGACCGAAAGCGTCGGCACGTTCCATTACATGGCCCCGGAAATCGGTAAAGGGGAATACGGCAAAGAGATCGACGTCTACTCGCTGGGCATCATCCTCTACGAGATGATCACCGGCGACGTCCCGTTCGATGGCGAGAGCACGCAAGAGATCTTGCTCAAGCACCTCACTGCCGATCCCGATCTGAGCCGCGTTCCAGGTCGCTATGCCGAGGTCATCGGTCGCTGCTTGGCTAAAAACCCAACCCACCGATTCGCCGACGGTCGCGATTTGCTCCGCGCCCTCGGATACGAGCTGACTGCAGGTGGCTTGGCCGCCCGCGCAACGAACGCGGAGTTCCCCGTCGATCGACCTGGTGCAACCGGCGCAACGCCCTCTTACACGTACTCAGGTTCGAACACGGGGTCGAACACGGGGGCGAACACGGGCGCCCAAGCTTCGACAGCCAATGCGAGCTACACCTCCCCACACGCTCGGGCGGCTGCGGCTTGCACCACGCCATTGCTCCCCTTCGGAGCCCGCATCTCGGCATTCTTTTCCATGGGACTGCTCGGCCACCAACGGATGCTCGAACGCGAACCGATCGCTTCGGGTTTGATGAAGTCGTGGAGCGAACTCCAGTTCAAATATCAGACGATGCCCAAGGGTGGCCGCGAGTTTGTCCTGGTCTTCCTCTTGATCGCGCTTTTCATCAACCTTTCGTTCTTCACCGCCCTCGCTATCCCGGCCTTTTGGCTGTATGCGATGTACTACGTGATCTGGTTCCTCAACAGCGTCCGCGCCGAAGACTTGAACCCGACCGCGCGTTCCGCGACCTATGCTTCGAAACCGCCAACCAATGGCAAGCGGAGCAAAGTCCAATACGTCCCCGCTGCATCGACCGCCGCCGCGCAATCCGCGTTCGGATTGCAAGAGACGGTGCATTACCGAGGTGCGGCAGTGGCGGAGCCGGTCAAGGCCTCCGTTGTCGCCAAACCGGTATCGACGCGAGAGGCCCTCCGATCGTGGCAACAAACGCAACGCACCCAATTGCAAGACCGCGGAACCTGGACGGCGTTCCACGCGTGGACGCGCTCGCTGTCGGTCTCCGGGTTTGTCGTAGCGATCGTCACGGGCGCTGGCGGATACTTGGCCATGGCCAACGAACGCCTCAGCAACGCCGATGGCCTGGGCGGCTTGGTGTGGCTCGGCGTTATGGCTGGGTTGACCAGTTGGGCCGTGCTGACCCTCAGCCGCCGCTGGGAGTCTCGAAACGAAGACTCGATTGCGTTTCGATTCACCCTGATGGTCGCAGGCTTGCTGCTCGGTGCTGCCAGCTATCAGCTCAGCGAGTACTTAATGGTCCCTTGGAACGAGATCACCCGCGGTGAAGGCGTTCGCATCGGCGTGTCGTTCGAAGACAGTCTCAGCAAAACGCTGAACCGAAGCTGGAGAGGCTTTTACGATGCCAACGGCATCCCGATGCTGGCGGGCCACATGGCGTACTTCGCCAGCCTCCTGTGGGCCGTTCGCTGGTGGCGCCAGTCGGATGTCCTTCGCAAGAAACGATTCTCGCTGTGGCCCATCGTATGGAGCGTTATGGTCGCTGCGGTGATCCAAGGTATCTTCTACTTCCCAACCCCATGGTGTTTGCTCCTGGCCGGATTGACGTCGTTCTCGATCCAGATCGCATCCCCATGGATCGAACCCCACAGCCAACCTGACCATGCGGTCGCTTAGCGCCATGCACGTGTATCGTTGCAGCCGCCAGCGTGAACATCCCCCAGGACGGCCCCCTTTTCCTTCACGGTTGAACTCACCATGACACTTCAAAACCCTACTTCACGAGCGTTCCAGTGGGCGCCATGGACGATGTTGGGCTTGGCCATGGTCCTTGCCGATAGCATGGTCATCGCCAAAAGCTCGGTGGCCACCCCATCTCAGGATCCTTCCTCCAACTCGGCCAGCGCAAGTTCGCTCTCCGCCGAACTTCGGCCAGAAGCTCCCGCGACTTCCAACCAAGAAGAAGCGACTCCATCCGCCAAGAGCTCGCTCAACTGGATGACGCAGTCGCTCCAACGCGTGGCTCGCAAATTGGAATCGATCTCCGACAAGATCGACCCCTCGGCCACCCAGGAGCAGATCGAACTCAAGGTAAAGGAAGCGTTCCAAGAAGCGTTCTCCGAAATCGCATCGGAAGAGATTGGCCCCGAGAAGAGCGCCGCCGACGGAACAGAGCGCAAGCTGCCAGTTCCGCCCAATCCGCCTAGCAAGAACCGAGCGAACAAACGGCTCAAGTCGGGAGAGGTCATCCTCAAGGACAGAGGGATCACGGTCAAGGAAGGCACAGTCATCGTCGGCGAAGTCAACGCCAACTCCGAGATCTTCGACTTGGATTTGGATCGATTGCCCGTCCTCGAAACCAACGTTGCGAACTACAGCCCGTACTTGAGCGAGTCCGCTCCACCTTGGGTGCGAGGTAGCATGGTGACCGAAGACGTGGTTCGGTTGCCGATCTCCAGTTCCTTCTTCAATACCGTCGAAGAGTGCCGCGAAGACCTCCAATCTCGGCTGGTCTCCTTGGTGCATCAAGCCATCGTCGAGGATGTGCTGCATTCGAGCAGTTCGGTCAAGCTGGCTCCGCTGACCAAAGAATACATCGAAACGCACTTGCTTCATGCTGACATCGAATTCGATAATGCGACCGACCGCCCCAGCGGCACGTTCCACCAACTGTTCCGGTTGATCCAAATCCAACCCGAACAGCTCCGCGAAATCCGTGCCTGGGAACGCAACGAAATTACACGCAAGCATGCCGAACAACTCGGCGCTGGATCGGCGATCGCCATGGGGCTGATCACCTGCCTGTCCGGCTGCGTGCGAATGCTGGCGCGTCGAGAACAACGGCTTCGAGCAAAACGGGCGACGACATGAGCGATGCATCCCTAGATCAAATCCTGGTCGACAACATCCGATCCGGGGACACGCGAGCCTGGGAACAATTTATCGATCGCTTCGAAGGCCGATTGCTGGCCTATGTAAGCACGCGCCTGCTCGACCGCTCCCATGCGGAAGACATCGTGCAAGAGACCTTCATCGGCTTCGTGAACAGCTTGCCCAATTACGACTGCACGCGACCGTTGGAAAGCTACTTGTTTTCGATTGCCGCCTACAAGTTGACCGACCATCTTCGGCGCGAAGGGCGTCGTCACTCGACCCAACTGGTGACCCACGAGAACTCCAGCGATGCCGCACAAAGCATCCCTGCTCGAGGACGGGGTGCCAGCAGTTTGGCTCGTTCGGTCGAGCAAAAAGATCTCGAAGAGACGGCGCTGGCCACCGCCTTGTCCGACCAGATCTCCAAATGGAAGTCCAAAGGGGATTACACGAAGCTCAAGTGCATCGAGTTGCTTTTTGTGGCTGGAGTGAACAACAAAGACGCTGCCAAGCATTTGGAGTTGAGCGAGCAACAAGTCGCCAACTACAAGTCCGATTTTGTCACCCGCACACGCAGCTTGATCTCGCGCCAAGCCTCCCGTGAGAACTTCCCCGAGCTCTCCGAGTAACGTTTCGCGCGGAAGTCGTTGTGCCCAGCATGGGCACAACACGCCCAACCGGGAGGGCGAGGCTCCTGCCGAGCTAAACCACGCCCCACCGGGAGGGCGAGGCTCCCGCCGAGCTAGACCACGCCCTTGGGCATGGAATCCTGTTAATCGAATCGGAACGCGCTGAGGGATTGATCGCGAATAAAGCGCTCGGGATCTTTAGCAAGATCCACTACCCGTTCGCGAGAATCTTTAGCAAGATCCACTACCGGGCGTACGCGGAGTACGAGTAAGAAGAATCACGGGGAATCGCAAAGCGAAATGCGATGAGACTCGAAACGCGCAACTTCAAACCGGGAGGGCGAGGCTCCTGCCGAGCTAAACCACGCCCTTGGGCGTGGAATCCTGTTGATCGACTCGGAACGCGCTGAGGCATTGATCGCGAATAAAGCGCTCGGGATCTTTAGCAAGATCCACTACCGGTTCGCGAGGGATCGCACTCCGCGATTCCGCATCGCGAACATCCATCACGCCCGGTCGGCGGTGAAGGCGCAAACTTCTTCCAATCGCGTCGCGCCACACGCCAGCATCACCACGCGATCAAAGCCCAGCGCGCACCCACATGATGGCGGCAAGCCATGCTCCATCGCATCCAACAACGGATTGTCGATCGGCAACGGAAACTTGCCATCCTGCACGCGCGGCGCATTGGCTTCGACGGCCCGGGCTCGTAAATCTTGGCCGCTCAGCAACTCGTGATACCCGTTGGCCAACTCCACCCCGCGATAAAACAACTCGTACCGCTCGGCCGTCCTGGGATCGTCGCGACTGATCTGAGCTAACGCCGCTTGCGATGCCGGAAAATGCGTCACCAACACCGGCCTAGCTCCCCCCAATCGCGGTTGGACTTCGATCGAGAATATCAAGTTCACCCAATCGTCCCAATCGTCGCTCCAACCCGCATCCTCGACCAACCCTCGCGCCGCAGACCACTCGCCGAATTGCTCGCTGCCGCACGCAAACAGATCCAGTCCCGTCGCGTCCCCAAACGCATCGGCAAATCGGATGCGCTCGGCCGATGGCGTCTGGAGCAACTGCTGGCACAGCCCATCGAGCAACGCCAACCCTTGTTCGAATCCCGCTCCGACGTCGTACCATTCGGCCATCGTGAACTCGGGATTGTGGAATTGACCAAACTCCCCCGATCGAAAGACCGGCCCCAACTGATAGCAACTGCCGATCCCGGAGGCCAACAGCCGCTTCATCGATTGCTCAGGCGATGTCTGCAGATACCATTCGCGCCGTGCGCTAGCCTCCGTTGTCGCCCCGACTGGCCCGACCGCTTCGGCGGAGACGCGTATCGGATCCAAATGCCGATCGATGATGCACGACCGAGATAGGATCGGCGTTTGCACTTCGAGGAAACCACGGTCGTCGAAAAACCGACGCAATGCGCGAGCCAACTCAGCCCGGCGACGCAAATGCTCGACGGGGGCAACACTCAAAAACGAAGGAGGCATAGACGCTCAAACCGAATGCATGGGAGATCGCATGGACAATGCCGCAGCCGAGGCAGGCAGAAGGCCATTGAACCCGAGACGTCGCTGTGTGAGAAGACGTGATCAGAAGACACGCCATCAGAAGGCTCTCTCGCGAAACCCCATTCAGACGCCTAGTAACGCCCTAAACCCGTAGGCGCCGTGGTCGGTACGCCGTAACGCTGCCAAGGATTCGAATTCGGCGGAACCGTGGTCGT
>JBKCUI010000360.1:0-8622 GCA_046318495.1 Pirellula sp.
CCATCGCCCACTGGGTGATCACTTCCTCCTTGCCCGTCACCCGCTGGAGCGGCACGTACTCGACGAGCGGCCGGTCGGCGATCACCACCGCGGCGGCGTGCGTGCCCACGTTGCGGGCCAGCCCCTCGATCTGCTTCGCGAGGTTCACGAGTTCGCGGACCTCGGCGTCGGCCTCGCAGGCGGCGGCGAGCTGCGACCCCACGGCGGCGGCGTCGTCCAGCGAGATGCCGAGCTGATCCGGCACGAGCGCCACGATCTGATCGACGCGGGGCACCGGCATGCCGAGGGCGCGGCCCACGTCGCGGATCGCGGCCCGGGCCGCGAGCGTGCCGAACGTTCCGATCTGGGCCACGTTGGCATCGCCGTACTTTTCCTTCACATAGCGAATGATCTCGACGCGTCGCTCTTGGCAAAAGTCGATATCGATATCGGGCGCCTCGATCCGGCTCTCGTCGAGAAAGCGTTCAAACAGCAAATCGTATTTGATCGGGCAAACGTGCGAGAGGTACGTCGCGTAACAAACCAATGCACCGACGCCGCTTCCCCGAGCCGTCGCAGGCACGTTGATCTCGCGTGCGTACCGAACGAAGTCCCACACGAGCAAAAAGTAGTTCGAGAAGCCGAGCTTCTTGATCACACCCAACTCGCGATCCAATCGATCCATCACCACGGTGGCCAACTGCCCGTCCGGGCACATTTCCTCGTTGCCGGCGTAGCGCTCGAGCAAGCCACCGATGCACAGTTGGCGCAGGTACTCATCGGGGGTCTCAAAGTCCTTTGGAATCGTAAACGACGGGAAGTTCCGCTTGCCGAGTTCCAAATCAATATCGACCGAGTCGGCGATTTGTTGCGACCGGGCGACCGCGTCTTCGAGCCCCTGAAACTGCGAATACATCTCTTCTTGGGAACGCAAATAGAACTGATCGTTCTCCATCCGCATGCGGTTGCTGTCGGTGCGGAATTTGCCTGTGCTGATGCACATCAACACATCTTGCACTTCGGCGTCTTCGCGATCGACGTAATGGGCATCGCTGGTGGCCACCAGCGGCAATCCCATGCGCTGTGCGACATCGACCGCCCCGAGCAGTTGTTCGCGTTGGATCTTGAGACCGTTGTTCATGATCTCGACAAAGAAGCGGTCTTCAAAGACTTTCGAAAACCAACTGGCGACTTCGGCGGCTTCCTGCAGCGATGCGGCGGTGTTGTCCCCTTTGAGGATCGCGCGCGAGAATTCGCTGGATACGCATCCGCTCAAACAGATGATCCCTTCGTTGAATTCCTCGAGCAGCGCCTTGTCGATCCGAGGCTTGAAGTAGAACCCTTCCAAGCTGGCTCGCGAGGCGAGACGGATCAAGTTCTTGAAGCCCGTGCGATTCTTGGCCAACAGCGTCAAATGGTAAGCCGCTTCTTTTTGCGAGGCGGCATCGCGCTCGAATCGGCTTCCTGGCGCCACGTAGGCTTCGTACCCCAGAATGGGATTAACGCCGATTTCCTTGGCCTTTTTGTAGAACTCAAGCGCCCCGTGCAAATTGCCGTGGTCGGTGAGAGCCAACGCGCTCATCCCTTGAGCTTTGGCCTTCTTGAGCAACCGGCTGATCGTTCCGGCACCATCGAGCAAGCTGTAGTGGCTGTGGCAGTGCAAGTGCACGAAGGGCCGAGGCGAAGCTGCAGGCGTTTCTTGCATGAGAAGCAAACCATCGGGTACTAGAGAAGTCGTCCTGACCGTCCCATCGCGCGATCGTGCATTCCGATCGGCGCCCTGACGGCATCCAAGAACATGCTACCAAGATGGCGGAGGCTTGACGAGATGCGCTGCTATTCGCCAAGTAAACCGACGTGCGCTATCCAAAATGCGATCGCACAACCCGCGGCGATGCGCAACCCGAGACGGCCTGCTCAGTTGCTCAGCTTGGTCGCATCGTAACCGGCTCTGGAAATGGCTTGCAACGTCGCGTCCCAATCGACATTCCCTTGGACTTTGACCATGACGATCGGGTTGTCGATCACATCTTTTTCTTTTTGAGGAGCCAACTCGACGTCAACCACCCCTTTTTGCTTCGCGATGGCGGAACGGACTACGGGATAGCAACCCGTCGGACAGGTCATTCCGTCCACCTTGAGCGATACCAGTTGCGTTGCTGCAACGCTTTCGGGCGCTTCGACCTTTGGCGCACTCGCGGTTTGCGAAGTCGCTGGCGGCTGGCATCCAGCAACGAGCAACAACAAACCAACGGCAAACCAAGTGCGCGACTGCATGAAATCATTCCTCGTTTGAGAGTCCTACGCGGCATCGTACCGGGGAAGTTCGTGGTACTCGGGCAGACGATCGATGTCCGAATATCGATGTAGTCGCCGGACCGCGAACCCACGCCGCTCCGCTTAAGACTATCGATCGCGGGCCTAAATTCAAGCCGACGGCCCTAGGATTACGGCACGCCTGACGTCCGCGTTGGGCCGTTGGCAGCCAATCGAGTTGGGGACTAAAGACGGCATCACGCGGTGTTCGCCAGCACTAGAGCGTACCCGCTCGAGGTAAACCTTTCCGATCCGTAAACGTATTTGCATGCGTAGTTTGCGAGGATGAATTTCTCGCCCCGGCCAACCACCACCTACGTTTTGCCTTGGCGTTGCACTATAATCCTCAGTCATTGACCAAGTTTTCCCTCCGCGTTTGCCACACTCGAAGAAGGTGATTTGACGCATGCATCGCTTTTTCGCCAGCAGGAACCTGATCCCTGCATTCCTCCTAACGGCATCTGCCTTCAGTCCCGCCCTCGCTCAAGACAAATACGATCCGACCGCGGTCGCCACCAAAGGCATCAGCCAACTGAAGGTCAAGCTAACCGACTGGCCGCAATGGGGTGGCTCGCCGGAACGCAACAACGTCCCTGCGACCGGACCGCTCCCGACCAAGTTCGACGTGAAAACCGGCTCCAACATCCGCTGGTCGGTCCCGCTCGGCTCGGAAACGTACGGCAACCCGGTCGTGGCCAACGGCAAGGTCTACGTTGGTACCAACAACGGCAATGGATATGTCAAGCGATACCCAGCCACGGTGGACTTGGGTAGCTTGGTCTGCTTCGACGAAGAAACCGGCAAGTTTCTTTGGCAACATTGCAACGAAAAGCTCCCCACCGGACGCGTCCACGATTGGCCTAACCAAGGCATCTGCTGCGCGCCCCTCATCGATGGCGATCGCTTGTGGTACGTCACCAGCCGCGGTGAAGTCGCTTGCTTGGACACCGAAGGCTTCCTCGATGGCGAAAACGATGGTCCGTTCGACAAAGAACCCAACGACAACAAAGACGAAGCCGACGTCATTTGGAAGCTCGACATGATGGGCAAGCTCGGAGTTTCGCAGCACAACATGTGCAGCTGCTCCGTCACCTGCGTTGGCGATCTCCTGTTCGTCAACACCGCCAACGGCGTCGATGACGGTCACATCACCGTTCCCGAAGAAAAAGCACCGAGCTTTATCTGCTTGAACCGCTTCACCGGCGAAGTTCTCTGGACAGACAACACACCCGGCGCCAACATTCTTCACGGCCAATGGTCCTCCCCGTCCTACGCGGTTCTCGGAGGTGTCGAGCAAGTCCTCTTTGGCGGTGGCGACGGCTGGCTGTATAGCTTTGATGCTCGCGGTGAGAACGGCAAAGCCAAGCTGCTGTGGAAGTTCGATTGCAATCCCAAGGACTCCGTGTACAAGCTCAACGGCGCGACGCGCAACCACATCATCGCCACCCCCGTGGTCTACGACGGATTGGTTTATGTTGCCGTCGGCGAAGACCCAGAACACGGCGAAGGTGGTGGACACTTGTGGTGCATCGACCCGACCAAGCGCGGCGATGTCAGCCCCACGTTGGTCTACAACTCCAAGGATCCATCCAAAGTCATCCCGCCCAAACGAAAGCAAGCCATGGTGGCTGCCGACGGCGATCTCGAGCGCGACAATCCCAACTCGGCCGCGCTCTTCCACTATGTCGGCAACAATCCCAAGAACTTCGAAGAGACCATGCACCGCACTTGCGGCACAGTCGCGATCAAGGACGATATGCTCTTCGTAGCAGACTTCTCCGGAGTCGTGCATTGCGTCGATATCAAGACCGGCAAAGCCCATTGGACGCACGACATGCTCGCCGCATCCTGGGCTTCGCCCTTGATCGCCGACAACAAGGTCTACATCGGGGACGAAGATGGCGACATCACCATCTTCGAACTCTCGAAGGACTTGAACATCATCGCCGAACTCAACGTCGGCTCGGCCGTGTACACCACACCGATCGCTGCCAACGGTCGCATTTACATTGCCAACCGCAACCGACTCTTCTGCATCGAAGAAGGTGCGAAGTCGGAAGGGGTGAAGTAGCGTCCAAAGGGGCGAAATAGCCTCTGCGACCACGACGGTCCGAATTAGAACCAAAGCATCGACGAGGGCAGCGCTTGAACCAGGAGCTGCCCTCGTTTGCTTTTGGCATCGCGGATCGTACGAACGAGACGGCGTTACAAGTGCACGGTTATTCCGAACTGGCATCCCAAACTGGAGGCCGCCTCATGGCTGCGGATTCCCCAACGCATCGCACCCCCGAGTCCTGGTGGCGACGCGACAAAGAGGGCGATCGCATCGTCTGCGATTTGTGCCCGCGTCATTGCAGGATGAAAGAAGGCGATCGCGGATTCTGCTTCGTCCGCAAGATCGAAGACCACCGCATGGTCTTGGACACCTACGGTAAGAGCACCGGTTTTTGCATCGATCCGGTCGAGAAGAAGCCGCTCAATCACTTCTATCCCGGAACGAGCGTCCTTTCTTTTGGGACGGCTGGTTGCAATCTCGGTTGCCAGTTCTGCCAGAATTGGGACATTTCCAAATCACGCGAGGTGGCCAAGCTGAGCAGCTACGCCAGCCCCGAAGCGATCGCGTTGGCGGCGGTCGATTGGAAATGCCGGTCCGTCGCATTCACGTACAACGATCCGGTCATCTGGGCCGAATACGCCATCGACACGGCCAAAGCATGTCGCGACGCCGGAGTGAAGACCATCGCGGTCACGGCGGGCTACATCACCCCTGCCGCGCGCCCCGCCTTCTTCCAAGACATGGATGCCGCCAACGTCGACTTGAAAGCATTCAGTGAAGAGTTCTATCGCAAGATCACCTACTCGCATCTCGAACCGGTCCTCGACACCCTTCGCTATCTCAAGCATGAAACCGACGTTTGGTTCGAGATCACCAATTTGGTCATCCCTGGAGCCAATGACTCCATGGACGAAATCGCGCGCATGTGCGACTGGATCGTCCGCGAGCTAGGCCCCGACGTGCCTATTCACTTCTCGGCTTTTCACCCCGATTACCGCATGACCGATCGGCCCGCGACGCCGCATGCGACGTTGCTCGCAGCCCATCGAGTCGCCTTGCAATCCGGCATCCGCTATGCCTACGTCGGCAATGTGCACGATGTCGAACACAGCTCCACCTATTGTTGGCGGTGCCACCAGCAACTGATCGAACGGGACTGGTACGCCCTGGGCGCCTACCGACTCACTGGGAATCGCTGCCAGCATTGCAATGCGGAACAAGCCGGACGGTTCGACGACGCCCCCGGGACGTGGGGGCGCAAACGGCAGCCGGTCGATATCCAACGTTACCAATCGGCAAGTTCGGAAAACATCGCACCTTCTCCAGGGAACTTTGCGCGTTTCAAAGACTCCAACTCTCCACAACCGGCCCATGGGGTATCTTTGCCCAAAGCGCATAGCTCGCCTCAATCTGCGCCGGTATCAGGATCGCAACCCAGCACGGAGCCCCCCATGACCTCATCGAGCCTCGCCCCCGCTTCCCCATCCATTGAAAAGATCGCTTCGCTCCCCTTGGATCAATTGAGCGACGATCAGCGATCGAGCATCCAACGGCTCGCCCAGCAGATCATCTCCGGTCGGGTTCTCAAGCGATTGGTTTCCAACGATGCGATGCAATCCTTGGGCGACATGGCGAGCCAATATGTGTACGGTGCCTTCACCACGCTGAAACGGGCTGAGCAACTCCGCGGTTGCTGCGGGTTTCTCGGGCGACCAACCCCTTTGCTGGATGCCTTGATCGAGTCGGCCCAACGCACTGCCAAAGACGATCCTCGCATGCCGGCGGTCTCCAGCATCGAACTTCCGTACTTGAGCTGCGATGTGACGCTGCTTTCCGCACCGATTGGCATCGATGGCCCTGCCATCGAGCGTGCTGAACACATTGAGATCGGCAAACATGGCCTGCGCATCTCGACACCCCGCAACAGCGTCTATGGAGAACACGCAGGATTGCTGCTGCCCGTCGTCGCCATGGAACAAGGCTGGGACCGCGAACAGTTCTTGGCCGGAGTCTGCCGAAAAGCAGGGCTTCCCGACGATGCATGGAAGGACCCGGTATCGCGATTGGAATCGTTTGAAGGCGTCCTCATCGAAGGCACCATGGATGCCGACTTGTTGCCCGATCCGCTTCCCGTCGAATCGGCGCCTGGAGACTTGCAAGGATTGTTCGCCCTTCGCAACGCTGCCGTTCAGAACATGATCGCCTTGTCCCGCGGTTCGACCCCCAACTACTACGTCTTGGACGCGATGGATGGGACGGTAAATGGCATCGTGATGACCGCCATCAACTCCGCCACCAAGCTCCCCCTTGCGCATTGGATTCAAACCTCGCTGCGCCCAGGGATCCCATTGCAAACGAGTATGTTCGAACTCTGCCGTTTGGCCGAACAAACCATTCGTCGTTCGCGTTTCGATGAATCCGTCGACATCGATCTAGCCCTGACGGTACTGAATGCCCCTGCTCAGCACGGCGTGATCGAAGCCGACGATTGGGATGGCAACACGCTGCGAGGAGCACTGCGGCACTGCGATCTGCGCGGCATCGATCCTCAGCATCGCGGCATCTTGGCCCTTTGCGGAGATCGAGCGGCCGTGGCATTCGATTCGCAAAAATCGGTCCATCAATTGGTGGCTGAAGCGGCCGGCATGGTCAAAACCCGTCGACATCCCATCGCGATCTTTTCCATGGGCTGCGTCTCGACTGTTTCGTCGTTGCTGGCCAGCAATCGCATCGGAGTCGACGCCAATCCCGCCCCGCGGGCTCCCGCCGTTGCCAACGCATTCTATCCTGCGGACTCCGCCCAGATGCAATCGATGCTGACCGAGATGGACTCGGCATCGACCGCCAGCTCGCCTGCCCCGGCGATGGCTGTGATGACGCCGCATGCAGGGTGGAAGTACAGCGGTCCTGTTGCGATGGACGCATGGAAGAGCGTCGAAATTCCACCGACCGTGATCATGATCGGACCCAAGCACACCAATCTGGGGGCCGATTGGGCCGTGTCACCTGCAACCCATTGGACGCTGCCCGATGGCAGCTCGTTTGAAACCGACATGGAGTTGGCCAAGCGCATTGTCGCGTCGGTCTCCGGGATGGAGTTCGACAACGCCGCCCACTACCGTGAACATGGCATCGAAGTCCAATTGCCGATCCTCGCGCATCGGACGCGTGAAGGCAACCGACCCAAGATCGTCAGCATCGCGATGGCCCCTGCATCCTGGGAAGAGATCGAATCGGCCGCCAATCAATTGGCCGAAGTGATTCGCGACATGGATCCGCAACCATTGCTCGTGATCTCGAGCGACATGAACCATTTCGCATCGGAGTCGGAAACGCGACGACGAGACTTGATGGCCTTGGAAGCCTTGGAGTCGGGCGATCCCAAGCAGTTGCTCGAGGTGTGCCGCAAAGAGGCCGTCAGCATGTGCGGCGTAGTACCGGCGGCGTGGGTCATGCAGACGTTGCGAGTCCTGGGCAAATCGCCAAAGATCGAGCGGCTCTCGTACGACACCAGCGCTCGCAGCTCAGGCAATCACGAGCGCGTGGTCGGCTATGCCGCCGCCCGTTGGCTGCAATCCTAGCGGGCACATTCTTTGCATGCCCGTGCCCAAGTCTTCTTAGCGGAATGGCGTAAGCCATCCGGTGATCGCGAGGCACCAAGTCGACCACGATTCCAACCTTTATCAGAGAATGAGCGCTCCACCCGAGGCCTTACGGCCTACCGCTCGGATTAAGCCGCTCCCCCTCGCAAAGCGACATTGCCGAGTCCAAACTGCGTCGCTACTCTCCGGTGTCACTTCTAACACCACCGCACCCAAACGCTAGCAATCCAGACGTAGGCATCGCTAAGAAGCGACTCGGCGTACGGAAACCTATCTGGGCAAAGAACCCATTCAAGGATGAAGCCATGACACGAGCATTTCTCTTCACCGTCTGGATCGCGTTCTACGGATCGATTGCCGTTGCTGAGGATCTCCGCCTTCGGATCACCACCATCGGATACGAAGACTCGAAGTCCGAACGCGAAGACCAAAAGGAAACTATCCTCCGAACCATCGAGGCGCAGATTTTACCCGAGTCCAAGTTTTCAACGCGGTGCAACCTACGAGATGAACACCTCGTTCTGACCGGCTCCACACTCGGTGTCGTCGACTCGTCCTACAATATTCGCTTTCGCTACAAATACGGAAAACTATCCCCAGAACAGCTCGCTCAGATGGAAGAGCACGATATCACCATCGATGAATTTCTTCCTGGCACGGCCGTTGAAT
>JBKCUI010000361.1:0-18407 GCA_046318495.1 Pirellula sp.
CAATGCATGCGGCCTGCAGCCGTTGCAGAGCGGATCTCGTTGGTTCAAACAAGTCTGCACCGCGTGTGAAACAAAAATCCATGCGCTCCATCATCGCTGCGGAATGACCGTGGTCCCCATCGGTAGCCATTCGATCCACGGACCCGGCATGCTTGTCACGAAATCCGGAGAAACGCGATCCAAAGAACTGAACGCGTTTGCTAAGAATCTCGTGAATTGGTTCGAACGCAACGTATTGCTTCAAAAACACGCTGAGCAAGTAGTCCTGGACACGTGCGCCCTCGCAGGTCTGCCTCAAGACCCAACGCTCTCCGAGTATCGGATCGCGACCTACCAGTTCTTGCATCACCGGTCACGACGCCTTCGAAAACTGTTCGAGCAGTTTTCCGTCCCAACCACGATCATCGATGCCGTCCTCAATCCTCCCGATCCATGACAGCACCTACCATCCTTCGCGCAGGAAACCAGGCTTGATTGGACTCTAAGCACGGGGAAGTAGCGCACGCTACAATTCATGCCAAAGTCGATCGATCCTTGCCCTGCAGCCCAGCAGTTGAACGCAATGCCTAATCCTACGATGCCACTTCGCAGCCAATGCGCACCAGTTCTTTGCAAACGCCGTGCCTGGAAGACGCTTGGCTGCTCCTGGTTGTGTTTGTTCTTGTTTGCATTGGGACCTGCGGAATCGAATGCCCAAGTCCCTGCGCCTCCGCCTCGCGATCCTGCAGCCATCATTCAGGAACAAGTTCCACAAGCCCTGCGTATCCGTGATCGATACATGGCCATCGCTCCTGCGCCGTCGCAGCGGACATTGCATCTGGTCCTGTGGACACCGAGCGATCGCGAACCGATCGAAGGCTTTCAAGAGCGATTGTCGCGTGTGATGCTAGACATCCAATCGTTCTATCGCTCGGAGATGGAACGCATGGGCTTTGGACCGATGACCTTTTGGCTCGACATGGAAACCGAACACCAAGTACGCATCCATGTGGTTCGAGGCAAACGTCCCTACGATCAATACAACGTCGATAGCGGGGATCGCATTCGCCGGGAGTGTTTGAGCACCCTGCGCGAAGCAGGCATCGACGCCGATCGCGAAACGATCGTAATCTTTTGCAACATGAGCCAATGGGATCCGGTCGCCATGACGATGCGCCAAAACAGTCCCTACTACGCAGCAGGAGGTCTGCGGCAAGGAACGGCTTGGCAAGTCGACTCTGCATTGCTCGATGCAAAGCGATTGAACGAACGGCAACCGCTTATCACCGATGGGCAATACGGTCGGATCTCTGTCGGGCGTTACAACAGCATCTTCGTCGGAGGCGTATGCCATGAATTGGGGCATGCACTGGGATTGCCGCACAGCAAAGAACGTCCAGACGAAGCCCGTTCCTTGGGAACGTCTTTGATGGGAAGCGGCAATCGGACATATGGCGAAGAACGCCGACAAGAAGGTCGTGGCTCTGCATTCACGCTAGCCGATGGACTGCGATTGGCGGGCCATCCCCTCTTGAAGCACGATGACCAAGGGATCGACTTGCCCCCCAATGCCACCCTCTCCAACCTCAGCCTCGAACTCACCGAGAACCAGCGTGAGTTTATCGTGCGAGCACGCGTCACCGCCGATCCGCCAGCCTACGCGGTGATCGGTTATCTCGATCCGCAGGGCGGCGGGGACTACGACGCCACCACGACCACGGCGATTCCCCATGACAACGGCGATTTCGAACTGCGCTGCGATCCCAGCGGGCCCGTGGAATCGGCAGCTCTGCGCATCGTCGTTTGCCAGTCCAATGGCGGACGCATCGACGACCGCGTGCTCGCCATTCCGTACTCGGTAGATGCCGATGGGCGCGTCGATATCGAACGCTACAGAAACGTTTTGCAACTGCAGCACGTCGTCGCCGCAGTCCGAGAGCGCGACCAGGATGCTGCAAGGCGGGCCTTGCAAAGCTTGGAAGACCTCCATCGCGACTCAGATCCTCCACCGATGCTGTGGGTCGCGCGCTCGTTGGTTCGAACGATGGATCCACCCAAACCAAGTCCGTTGTCCGAGGTCCAGGAAACTCGATGCTGGCTGTCGGACTTCGCTCCATCCAAAGCCCGCGTAGGATGGCTATCCCCGATGTACGACCGTATTCCGGAAGATACGGTCACTCTATCGATCGGCGGCAAACTCTTTGCTCACGGCATCTATGCCCACGCCCCGAGCCTCCATGAATACCGACTGGATCGGCGCTGGAATCGCATCACCGGCAACGTCGGACTCGCCGACGGCCACGATGGGTCGTGCGTGTTCGTCGTGCAAGCAGACGGCATCGAGCGATGGCGCTCCCCGATGATTCGCGCCGGTGATTTGCACCCCTTGGATGTGGCATTGGACAACGTCGAGCGACTCGAACTGCGGGTGGAAGATGGGGGAGACGGCAACGGTGCCGATTGGGGACTGTGGACCGACGTGGAACTCCATCGCTGAGCTGCGGCACTTCGTGTCCAGCCACTCCGCTTTGGGAATCGCATCGGAGCGGACCGGGCAGTCGGCCCCAAATTGCTCGCCTTCCCATCGAAAAGGTGCGATTCTGACGTTTTTTGCAGCTCGGTTCGATGCTTTTCGGCCGAGTCGGTCGGATGCCGCTTGCGACTTCGGGGCTATAATCAAGAGATTGCAAGACGGTCGACGCCCCCAAGCGGCGGGATGACCGCTCGCAACCCCAGCGAACCCGAAAACACGTTTCTTTTCGACTAGGCGAGTAGCATGTCCCAAGCGGCGATCCCATCCGGCGGCGCACCGCACCCCGCGAGTGCCGCTCCGTCCAAAGGCGATGCCCCTTCCAAGAGCGATGCGCTGTTGGAGTACATCCAAGTCGCAGCCAAGACGATGCGGCGCACCGAACTGATGTACGGCATCATGCTCTGGCTGACCGTCCTCCTTTTCTTTGGAGTGACCGTCATTCTGATCGATCACTGGCTGTGGGAGTTCAACAAGCTCGCTCGATTTGCCGCCCTCGCAGCCATGATCGCTTGGAGCGTTTGGTGGGTGCCTCGCAAAGTCCTGCCTCCCTTGGTCCATCACGTTACGCCCGAGCATGCCGCCCGCGTCATCGAAAAACAAAATCCAGAGTTCAAGGACAGCTTGATCAGTTGGCTGCAATTGACGCGCGAACAACAGCACGCCCCCGTTCCGAAAGGGGTCGTATCCTATATCGGCCGCTATGCCGTGCGTAACTTGAAGGAGCAAGACGCCTCCGATGTCGTCGACTCGGCAACGCTCGTTCGGCTCGGCGCGGCCTTCTTTGGCGGATTGCTCTGCACCGGCATCTATCTGTTCGCCAGCCCCAAAAGCGGCTTCACCTCCATCGCTCGCATGGTCGCACCGTGGGCCAACATCGCCCCAGCTTCCCGAGTCCAGTTCGTCGACATTCAACCAGGTACCTCTACCGTCACCCAAGGCTCCAGCTTGCCCATCGCGGTCACGGTGCGCGGCATGCACCAAGGAGAAGGCGTGCGCATCCAGTACGACCTGTCCGATGGACAGATCGTTGGCGACACCATCCCGATGGTGCCGGAGATCGAAGGCATCAGCTACAAACTCGACTTTGGAAAGTCGTTCGGAGGTATCCATCAACCGCTGCGATACTCCATCTTGGCTGGAGACGGCATCGCCGGACCGTTCGATGTTTCCGTGCAAGTCGTCCCGCTCGTCGCCGTCGATCGCATCGAATTGCAATTCCCGGAATACACCAAGCTGAAACCGCGGTCGCTGCTGCAAACCGGCTCGTTTGAAGCTCCCGAAGGAACCCACATCCGGCTATCGGCCAATGCCAATCAAGTGATGAAGAAGGCCAGGATCGAGTTCGATCCGGTCATCGAAAACAAAGCCTTTGTCCGCGCTCGAGAAACCGTCGACATGGAAGTCGAACCGCAAGCCCTGACCGCATCGTGGATTGCGTTGCTCGATGACGCTGGTCGCAACCCCACCACGACTTCGTATCGCATCAAAGCGACCAACGAACTCAACGAAACCAATCCCGACCCGATCCTCTATTCGGTGAAAGTGATCGGCGACTTGGCCCCGGAAGTCTTCCTCGAAAGCGGTTTGCCAGCGGTCGTCGAAGTCCCGATCAACCGTCCGAGAGAATTCGAACTGCGAGCCCTTGACCCCGATTACGGACTGACGCAATTGATCGCGCTGGGCACGCAATCCAAGAGCGTCGATGTCGAAAAGAAAACCGAAGTCCTGCGCAACGTCTGCTTCGAATCGGCCGAAGGAGAGACGGGACAAATCACCGAAGTCTTTGTGTTCGATCCAGCAGCCTATGGACTGCGACCAGGGGACGAACTGGATTTCGTCGCCATCGCACGCGACAACCGGCATGATCCCAAAACACAGCAACCCCAGTCCAATGAAACGCGGACCTTGCCGCTGCGATTGCGAGTAACCGCAGCCGAACGCTTCGGGGACTCCAACGAAGAGTCGATTGCCTCCGACACCGACGCACGCAACAACGATCCCCAATCCCCATCCAAAAACGCTCCGGATGGCAAGCAAGGAGGCCCAGGGGAAGCGAGTTCGAAGAACAACCCGAACAACGTCGCCTCGCAACCCAACGCTCCTCGCAACAACGCCAACAACACCAACTCCAGCGAACCCAACCCGCGCTCAGACGGCGCACCAGCACCGAACAAAAACGAGCCTTCACGCAACCAGCCCGATCGTGGCAATCGCGACTCATCCAATCCTCAAAACACCAAGGACCCAACCTCCGCCCAAAACCCTTCCTCCGAAGACAACCCATCCACGCCTGAGAACCAACCCAATCCAGGCTCCAACACCCAACAGGATCCTTCGCAACGATCTTCCAAGTCGCGATCGAACAACGCGTCGAAGGATCCGTCTCAAAAGAACGGCTCCAAAGACCCAGGAGATGCATCGCAATCCGGAGGAGGGGCTTCGGGTGACGAAGGCTCCGACAGCCAAAAAACAACCGGCAATCGCTCGTCTACCTCTCAAGGCAAATCCAACTCTGGCAAGGGCTCCTCGTCACCTTCCCAAAGCGGGAATGGTTCCACCGAGCAAAGCGAATCGAATTCCAACGACACACCAGACGGCTCGTCTGAAAACGGCGCCTCGTCTTCCCCCGCCTCCAAAGGAGGCAACCCACAACGTAACCCATCTTCGGATCGCGACTCCGCAACTCCCAACAGTGCGGGAGCCAAGAGCGATTCCAACTCCAACGATTCCGATCCGCAATCCAATCCCTCGGCCTCGAATGCCGACTCCAACGGCCAACCCCGCAATGGTGCGTCCGGCACTCGCAACAACAATGGCAAACGAAGCAGCGCTGCCAATCGCAACGACGCTCCTTCGACGCCCCCAACACATGATGCGGAAGTCTTTGAACGCATCGAAGCGTTCAAAGATGAAAAAGAGAAATCGCAATCGAATCCTGATAACGCAGCCTCTCAAGACAACGGCGCACAGCCAAGAAATCCCGCCCAGCAAAACAAGCCCGACGCAGGGAACAATACCGCGTCCAACAGCAACAGCCCATCGCAGCAGTCTGCCAACGCAACCCCGAATGCGAATCGCAATCAGAGTAACAACAATGCAAATGGCTCATCCAATTCGGATGCAGGCTCCAAGGATTCGAAACCATCTTCCAATGCATCCAGCGATCGCTCCAAGTCCGGCTTAGACAACGACTCCGCGCAGACTCCAGACCAAAACAGCACGTCGAAGACGGATGGCAACTCCGGTCGCGGCCAATCCCCAGACGGCAGGGCCAGCGACTCCGGAACAAACACCAAACCCGAATCGAATCCCAAATCAAGTCAGGATGGATCGTCCCGTTCCCCGAAGCCCGATGCCCAAGGTTCCCAGCAGAATCCGTCCGCATCGAGCAACTCGAACCCACAGGGCGAACCATCCAAAGATCCCTCCAAGACTGGGACCAAGCCCGATAAGGCCGGCCAAAACCCTTCCGGTGATGGCAATCGAAACGGTTCGAAAGAAGGTGACGATTCCTCGTCCGAGAAGCCGAACGATGCAGGAAACACCAACTCCAACGGAGAGCGAAGCGGATCAGAAAACGCACAAGGCATGCCTAAGGAAGGATCGCAAGCTGGAAACTCGCAGGACTCGACCAAGACCGACTCGGCGCAAGGCACTCCCGATGGCCAATCGACCAAGGGGCAATCGAAACCCGAGGCGAACGAAACTTCCAACCCCCAATCCGGCAACGGGTCCGACAGCGAAAAACCCGATCGCAAGCCCACAGACTCGGGCAACAATCAACAAGGCAACAATCAGCAAGGCAACAACCAGCAAGGCAACAACCAGCAAGGCAACAACCAGCAAGGCAACAACCAACAAAGCAACAATCAGCCCGGGCAACGCAACTCGGAATCCGGCAAACCGGATGGCCAAGGCAATTCTCCTGCCAATCAAAATCCGTCGAACTCCAGCGACCAGAGCCAATCGCCAAACGGTTCCAATTCCAAAGGCTCGAACGGTGAGAACGCATCCGGCGCAGGCAAATCCACGAGCAAGGACGGCAGCAGCAAAGAGAGCGGCAACAAGAATAGCACCGGCAAGGAAAACGACGGTCAGCAGGACGGTCGCTCCGGTGCAGCCACTGGTTCGGAATCCGCTTCAGAACAGACCGGTTCTCAAGGAGCCAATCCAAATCGAGCCAACCAGCAAGGGACCAAGACCCCTTCAAACAGAAATCCCAATCCACCGGTCACCAGCCGCCCAGAAACCGTTCCGCCGCAAGCCAAGCGCCCCGGAGACGATGCTAAGGGCAATCAAGGATCGGATGGTGGGGATGGGGGATCGGGCAAATCCTCGTCGCAGAAGCCCACCGGGGCCCAAGCTCAATCGCCGGGCGCGGGCCTCAATCAAACCGGTGCCCCCACGTCCCCTGCGCCCCCAGGAGCAGCCGAACGCAGCCAGGGCAAAGAGTACGGCGGCGAGAAAGCCAACATCGAGTACGCGGATAAGACTACGGACTTGCTCCTCGATTACATCGATCGCCAACGCGACCAACCGGATCCTGAACTGCTCAAGCGGCTCAACTGGTCCGCAGACGACTTGAGAAAATTCTCCGATCGCTGGCGGGCTGCCAAGGAACAAGCCCGTCAAACTCCTGAGAAGCAGGCAGAACTCGAAGCCTCGTTGCGATCGCTCGGACTTCGTCGCACCAAGGACACGGCCGATCGATTGACCGATCGCAACGACAACTTGCGGGGCATGCAAGAGCAGGGGAGCCGACTGCGCCCCCCCGATGCCCTGCGCGAGCAGTTCGAAGCATTCCGAAAAGCTGCAGGCAAATTGGACAAATCGCCCTAGATTGCACCTGGCGAAACTGCTATTCCTTCGCTGTTGGAATTGGTGATCGTCGCGGATGGAAATGCGAGGCGGAGCCTCGCTGCGAACGATCAAGCCCCGAATCTGGCGATGCTAGCATCGGAGCAGTCCCCACATGCCGAATCGACGGCGTTTTTCTTGGGCAAGGATGCGATCAATGCGATTTTACCTCCCCCATGTCAGCTTTGTTGCCAGCGGACTTCGCTGGAAATCCCTCGCCATTCTCGCTGCATCCACGCTGGCTGGAACGACGCTGCTCGCTGCTGCGGGTCGCGTTCACGCCGATCCGCCATTCACGAACATGTTCAAACGGGCTGCGGGCAAATCCGCCCCTGCCGCAGTTCAAGAACTCCGCCCCGAACACGGCCCTTGGTTGATCTTTGCAATGTCCTTTGAAGGGACCAACTCCAAAGAGAAAGCCATCGAACTGGCCAATGACCTCCAACGCGATCATGGACTGACCGCCTTTGTGATGCCCAAGAAGTTCGACTTCACCGAGCTCGTTCCGGGCTCTGGCATTCGCGAAGATGGACGTCAAAAGGTCATGAAGTACCGCGACGCGAAAGTCAAAGAAGGCTATGCAGTCCTCGTCGGCGAATTCGACTCCACCGAATCGCCCAACCTCAAACCCACCTTGGACGCCGTGAAAACGCTTCGTCCCAAGTCGTTCCAAGATCCGAATGTTGAACCGGAAAAGATCGACAACGACCCGGTCAAAGCATTCAAGAATCGCTTCCGTAGCGCCAACAAGGACAAGACTCCCGGCCCGTTGCAAACGGCCTTCGTCACTCGCAACCCGTTGCTGCCTGCCGATTTCTTCCAAGCTCCTGAAATGGAGAAGTTCGTTTACGAACTGAACAAGGAGCCTGGCTACAACGAATTCTCGCTGATGGATTGCAAGAGCAAGTACACCGTCCGCGTGGCGACGTTCCGCGGCGAAGACACCTTTGTCTCGTGGGGACGATCCGGCGAAAATGGAGCTAACAAGTCCGAAGAGGAAATGACCGAACTCGAAAGAGCCGCTGAACATGCTTACGTAACCGTCAAGGCCTTGCGGGCGGCTGGCTACGAAGCCTACCAGTTCCACGATCGCAACCAGAGCATCGTCAGCGTCGGTGGTTTCGATGAACTCGGTGCAACCGATGCCAACAACCAGTTCGTTTACACCCGAGGCATCCAAGAGATCGTCGCTCGCTTTGGACCGACCTCGACCGTGAAGAACACCAATGAGTACGGGGTCAACTTTGGCCCTGCTGTTCAACCTCGGTTGTTGTTGGACCTAGTCGATCAAAAGCTGATTCCAGAGCTGACTCAAGGAACGCGCAAGGAACAACTCGACTATTTCAAAAAGCTCGCTGTCGGATTCGATATGCGTCCCACCCCGATGGCTGTGCCGCGTTACCAAACGTCGCGCATCTATGCTGGCTCCATCCTCGGACGCCGCTAGTTCAGATAGTCGCTAACACCGAATTCTCCATCGATCCCATACCCCTGGAATCCCCAGGGCTATGGGATCGTTGCATTCACGGATCGGTTTCCTCCATTCATCCCAACATGAGCTGGCTACAGTGAACGCTTCCCAATCCCCACACGATCCTTCCCTAGTTCTGGAATTGCTCGAATCGTTTCGACGATCGAAGACCATGTTCGCCGGTGTTGAACTCGGGGTGTTCGATGCGTTGGAAACACAGCCCGACACCATCGAAGGGCTCTCAACGCGATTGAAGACGCATCCAGGCGCGACGCGTATCCTGCTCGAAAGCCTCCGGGCGTTGGGATTGCTCGAGTGCCATGCTGGGCAATTCTCAAACACGCCGAGCACCAGCGCCTATCTATGCTCGAACAGCCCGCGCCGGATGACCGGCTATATCAAGTACTCCAATCAAGTGATCTGGCAACTTTGGGCGCATCTCGAAGATGCGATTCGCGAAGGGACCCATCGTTGGAAGCAGACCTATGGATTCGATGGCCCGATCTTCTCCTCGTTCTTCCGCACGCCCGAATCGATGCACGAGTTCTTGATGGGCATGCACGGCTTCGGCATGATCACCTCGCCGGAAATCGTTCAGTGTTTTGACTTGAGCCGTTTCACGCATCTATGCGATTTGGGAGGTGCCACGGGGCATCTTCCCATCGCAGCCTGCGAACGCTACCCGACGTTGCGAGCGACCCTATTCGATCTTCCCCATGCCCTCGAGTTGGCCAAGGAAATCATCTCCGGATCCAAGGTCGCAGACCGCATCGCCATCGTCGGCGGCGACTTCTTTGTGGATCCATTGCCTGCAGCCGACCTCTATGCGCTGGGTCGGATCCTGCACGATTGGGATGAACCCAAGATTCGATTGCTGCTGAAACGCATCTACGATGCGCTGCCCCCTGGTGGTGGACTGCTCATCGGTGAGAAGCTCATCTCGGAAGATCGCGACGGGCCGCGATGGGCGATGATGCAAAGCCTCAACATGCTCGTTTGCACGGAAGGCCGCGAACGCAGCGCCAGCGAGTACCGATCTCTTCTGCAAGAAGCTGGCTTTGGTACCGTGACGCATGCGACCACCGATGTTCCGCTGGATGCGGTGTTGGCGATCAAACCATCGTAACCAGTGGCTTCGCCCCGGATGATCCACTACCTGCTGGACCTCTCTGTGGACTCGGTGTCTGTGCGTTTCTACTCTTCAGCGCATGGCAAGGTAGGGGTGACAGAGCCGATCATCGCCTACGCCGACAAGCCGCATGGAGACCCCACAACCCGAAGCGTCTGTTTTGAAGTTGCGCTTTTGGGTTTCCCGCGTCCTCGTCCTCATGCTCAATGAAATGGTACTCGTACACGCGCTCGTTGCCATCTATTCGAGTACGAGAACGAGTAGTGCTAACGCTGAGTACGAGTAGGAAAAACCCGGGGGAATCGCGAAGCGAAATGGGATGAGACTCGAAAATCGCAACTTCAAAAAGCGTCAGCGAGACAAACAGTTGGATGGCACTCGACCTTCATTCAGAATCGATCTCCGAGATTTCATCATTCCACCGAGTAGCGAGCGCACTAGCGACTTTCTCGTCGCGAAAGCTGAATGTTCGTACCGCACCGTCGCAGAATGAGGCATTTGCGAAATCACCATGTAAGCTCCAAAAATGATTGGCCGAGCACTCATCGCGGAGATTCGCGGTCCACGGTCCTTCAGGACACGTCGCAAATCGATTGCTGGAAGTTTCATCGACCCCCATGGTATGATCCAGCGTCCCGCGTCTGCCGACCCCCAGGCCTGCATACCACCAACCGTAGTCAAAAAAAGTAGACGGAGGACGCTCGGCGAACATCAGCGTTTGCGAAAGACCGTCGCCAATATCCCGATCTCCTACTCTTGAATCGATGAACAACACTCCATCTCGGTTGGTATCGTTTGTTCCATTGACACCGAGAAAAGAAGAAAGAGCAACGAAGTATCGCTTGCGTGGTCCAAATCGCGGCTGAGCAATACGGCCATCCGAGGGGCAGACAAGATTCGCTA
This sequence comes from Pirellula sp., assembly GCA_046318495.1. Classification (GTDB taxonomy): domain Bacteria; phylum Planctomycetota; class Planctomycetia; order Pirellulales; family Pirellulaceae; genus JBKCUI01. The sequence continues at coordinate 10,873 of JBKCUI010000361.1, forward strand.
TCTGCGTCTTGAATCCGCTATGGGATTGAAACGGAACACCCAGACGGAATTGAGCCTCTGAATCCAAGTAGAGTTGGGGAGCATCCAGCCTAGGCAAGATACGCACCCGCCACGCGCTCCACGGCGTGGCCGTTTGATCACTGAAGGTTCCGCTCGGCAGGTATCGATTTGCCAATTTGTGGTCGACCAATCCCAAAGCAATTTGACGCATACGATTGGAACAATCGACTCGTCGAGCCGCTTCCCGAGCCGCATTGATTGCGGGAAGAAGCAAGGAAATCAGGACACCTACGATTCCGATCACGAAGATCACTTCTACCAACGACGCGCCTCGACTCAGGCCCGCTCTAGCTCTCCGAACACCAAAGCGCAATCGCTCCGGTTTCACTGCAGACATGTACAACCCTGTGTCTTATTCTCGCATTTCTTGCAGTCGTTTTTGCCTGGTCCGGTCTCGCCGCAAACAAAGCCTGCCGGAGTATTGGAACAGATCCCGGTTGTTCCTGTCGGGCACGCTTGCGTCACCGTGCAAGGAACCGGAACCGGAGAGCCAGCGTCATCATCATCCGCAAAAAGAGTTGAACTGGTCGAACCAACAATAGCAATACCGAACGAAGCAAACGAACAGAGAAGACACGCAAAGGACATCACACGATACAAAGAGCTCATCATCATTTACGATCCTTTCAAAACACCGGATTTTTTAATCCAAAATGAAACCACTAAAAGCACGACACCGATTGCGCCGAACACCAACATGGAATAATCTCGCGTTTGCTCAGGAGTGCCTCCCAGCAAATCTTCGGACAATCCATAATGCTCCAGTCGAAACATCTCCGCCGGAGCGGCGTCCGAAAAAGCCCTTACGAGAGAAAATGTCTCCGGACTCTTCGGATCTTCGATTCGGACCGATTTCAGCATGCCGCTATCGTATTCCGCTATGAGCTTCGCTTCGACCGAATCTTGGTTCACATACCGAAGCTCGGTACATCCCCACGATACTTTTGGGTCAAAGACTAAAGTGCCATGGATATCTGGATTGCTCCGGCTGCGCCAACCGACCTTAAAGCTCTCGCCGGAATGAAAGGGGGATTCTGCGAAATACTCGCGCGTGTTGTCGTTGGAGAATTCGGTCGCAAAAAACGCGTAGGGAAAATACAAGTATGGAGATAAAACGATGCGATTCTCTGGGGTCGGACTCAGTTGACGCAAATCCCAATGGGTTGCATCCTTCAACTTGGATACTACAAAATAGGACCCGGAGCGAAAAACCGATACTCGAATCCCGTCGGGCCCCTTCTCCTCAATGAGTTGATCGCCGTTTCTACAATAGACCGTCTTCTCGTTTCTGATCCCGTTATCACTGGCTTGTTCAAGATAGAACGTACCATTGTTGAGAAACTGCTTATGCTTTTGCCAGCCATTCAATACCTCCTTCGGCCACTGGAACTCGAATCCGTGACAATTCGCCATGCTTAACCCAAACGCCAACACAATGGCCACTGTTTTGGCAACTCCGTGCATGATCACTCCGCCTGCCTTTTCAAAATGAGATCGCGTTTTGGGTCCAGTTTCCACATGATCGTAAACTTGCGCTGCGCCGTGAATGCATTCAGCACCAGGATCTCTGGAGCAAGTGATGAAACATCCGCGTTCACCGAAAAATCCAGTTGGCCCTCCGGTGGAACCGTTCGAACTTCAAGCCACTTGCCTACGCAGTTGCAGTGCGAAAAGAGTCCATGAATTCTCACAGGCGTCGACGATCGATTCTTCACCCGAAACAACCCTTCGACATTGAAATTGCCGAGCCGCTCGCTTTCCTTCCAAATGTTCGTCACGTGTAGGATAGAAACCGTATCGTCTTCCTGGAGGTTTGAAAACCAATACTTACCACAGCCAAAGCAAACACCAACAGGGCCGATGTGCCAAACACGAGAGGGGCGATGTGCCAAACACGAGAGGGGCGATGTGCGACAGCCAGCGATTGTGAATTCGCGAAAAAATCAACGAAATGCCACCCACGAACATCCTTTATCCTTCATGTTCGAACGCCTGAATGAAGATAAATTGTGCTTTCGCTTTGCGTCTAGATGTTAACGCGATGGTGAGGCATGGTCAACGTAAATTCTCCGAGAAACGGCGAGCATGGTGTCCGTGTTTTTGGACTCGGTTGAAGGCGGTTTGATGTGGCCGTTTTGGACATCGCGTCACGGCAACACGGCAGCGGGATCGAGGATGTCTCCGTCTCGTTTGAAGTCTCGTAGCTTCGCCCTGTGGAGTTGGTCGAACACTTGGAGTCACTCGTAATCGCGGATGAACGCGCGTCGTCAGTTCATGGGTGAATCTCGTCTGAAGTCTAGGATGCTGTAGGATGACTGGCTGTCTATCCAACTGCATGCAGGTCCTGTCTGCGGACTCGGTGTCACCGGTTTCTACTCTCGCGCGCATGGTTCTCCTCGCATCCAATCCGAAACGCTGAGGGGCTGAGGGCGCAGAACGAGCCAAGTTCTATGCAGCATGGGTTTGCAAGATCATTCGCATGACCCACGACGGGTTGATCCTCTCTGCGGACTCTGCGTCTCCGCGTTTCTACTCTCGCGCGCACTGCTCTCCTCGCATCCAATCCGAAACGCTGAGGGGCTGAGGTCGCAGAACGAGCCAAGCTCGCGGCCGTCAACAAGGTCATCCACGCCGGGTTGTCGGTATCCGAAGTGGCACGCGATTAGGGTTGTCGTGGGCGAGCCAAGGCTCGGTAGTACGCGCGGATCGCGTCGCTGAACTCGGGATCGTAGATCTCGCGACGTCCCTCGGTCACATCATCCGCTCGCTTCTCTCGCAATCGCCCCCAGTCGCTCCCGACTCCCAATGCCGCTGCCGGCAAATTCGAATTGCCTGTCGGCTGGTCGCGTGTGTTGCCATCATCGGTCGGTTGACCACCGGGTTGCGTCGACGGCCGCTTCGGAGCGGAACTCTTCTCGCGACTCTTTTGGCTCTTGGCGAGCCGTTCATTCTGCAACTGCGAGGCGACTTGTTCGGCGGACTCGCGCAGTGCGTCTTGAACGGCCCCAGGCGAAGACTTCGCTCCCTTCCCTTGATTGCGTTCGCCGGCGCTGTCGTCTTGCTTCGCGTTCTCCTGACGCGCCCCGTTTCCATCGCTGGGACGATTATCTTCCGCGGAGGGTTGGGCATTCGCCTCTCCTTGAGGCGAGGCCTTGGGCGACTGAGCAGACGACTCCGCTCCCGAATTCAACTGTCGATCCAACGCATCGAGCATGCGCGCAAGCTGTTTTGCGGAAGGAATAGGATCGCTGGAAGCCCCAGCCCGCGGAGACTCCGAAGGTGTCGTTTCCGCTGCACCGGGCGACCCTTGCGAAGCCTCCGCGGATGCGGCTTGGGATGGAGCTGGCTGAGATGGGGAGGATTGCGAAGCCCCCGATTGGGCCGAGCGTTCGCCGGTTGAGCCCCCGAAGGCACTCTGCAGTTCTTGGGCTTGCCGCTGCAACGCTTCCTCGGCTTGCTTCAACCCTTGCAACGTCCCCTCGGACGATGGGCTTCGCATCGGTTTCGGACTGGCTTCCCCCCGCGCCTGCTTGGCCTGCTCCGACTCCGACGAGCGCGTATTGCTCGCAGATTGTTCGAGCATGTCTGCAGCACGATCCACGGCGGGTTGCACTTGATCGACCACCTGTTTGGATTGCTCGTTGAGCCGCTGACTGGCAACATCGTTCCCCAGTCGCTCTTCATGACGCGCGCTGCGAGACAATTGCTCAGAGACTTCTTCAATCGATGCCTGCACCCCTTTTTGCTGAGGCTGGCTATTGGCAAGCGCATCGGCCGACGGCGATCGGTCCGTGGGCTGTGCGGTTTGCCCCTGAAGTCCTTGCAACGCCGATTGCAATTGATCGAGTTGCTCCTTGGCAGCCGACAACTGTTCCCGCCCCAGCGCGGCCAGCGGATTGGGGGCATCCAAATTCGCCCTCGCGGCTTGTTCGATACGCTGCATCTGCTCCTGGCTTTGTTTGGCCAATCCCTGTGCGGACTCGGCGAGTCGCTTCGCGGAATCGGCCCGCTGGGTAGCTTGCGACAGTTCCTTCGTCTTCTGGTCGATCTGCCCCTTGAGCCCTTCGTTCTGCGGTTGCGCGTTGGCTTGATCGATCGCTTGCTGCCGCTCGCGCGCCTTTTGTTCTTGCTCTTTCTGACGTTGTTCGGATTCCTTTCGAAGGCGTTCTACATTCTGCTCGCGTTCGCGTGCAATGTCCTTGGCGCGACGTACCAAATCATCGCGCATCAGCGATTGCCAGGACTGCATTTCGGTCAACTGCGATTGGCGTTGCTTGTCTTCCTTGAATGTATTCTGGTCGACCAACTGCTGCACGCGCGGTGCGATCTCGCTGAGTTGCTGCTGAGCCTTCTGCACCGATTCATTCAACGCCTGCGTCTTCTCCTTCAACGCTTCTTGAGTCGCGCGGGCATCGGTATAGCGGGCTTGATTGGCGGACTGCCGCAATTGCTCAGCCGAACGCTGCAACGCTCGAACCGATTCCGGTTGGTTCATGCGCTGGATGGCTTGCGTCCCTTTGTTGAGCAGATCCGCCGCCATCCGATCCGCGCTATCGGCCAGAGCCTTGAGTTGCTGCACCTGGATCTCTTTGGCCTCAGTCATCGCGCTATCGGAGTTCTCGAGATTCTGTGCGATGCTCGCTTCGCGTTTGGCGGCATCGTTGAGTTGCGAGACCGAATCGGCAACGTTGGATTTGGAGATGCTCGAAAGCTCTTTTTGCATAGGCCGATTGCGACGCAGTTCTGCTTCCAGTTGCTTGAGCAGCGCATCAGGTGAGTTGCGAGCCATCTCATTGAGTTGATCGGCTTTCGAGTAACTCTCAAGCGGATCGGATTCCTTCTTTTCGGCCGACAATGACTCCGAGGCAGCCATCGTGTCCGATGCCTGCGATTCCGACTCCATCGAGCGTTGCTGCTGCGCCAAGGCTTGCCGACTCTGTTCGAGAGCAGCCTCGCGCTGGGCATCGGACTCGGCGGCAGATTGCTCGATGTTGGCAAAGTGATTGGCGATGACCTCCATAGCCTCCGCAGCCCGCTCCTGGCGTTCGGATGCTTCTTTGGCCGCTTCGCCGACATCGCTGGCGCTCTTGGAATTGCGTTGGGCTTCTGCCAAGGCCGCTTGGGCGGAAAGCATCGGTTCGTGCACCCGATCGATCAAGTCCAACGCACGATCGCTATCCTTGGCGATCTGCAGTTGCTTCGCATCCAAGATGTCTTGGCTCAACGCGGCATCGAGCAAGGCTTCTTGCAATTGCGCGATGCTTCGCTCCACCTGCCGCTGCTGTGTGGCGATGGATTGCGGGGACGCATCAACCTTCTCGTTGGGGGAAGTGGCATCCGCAACGGCCGACTCCGTAGCGGCCGACTCCGAGGCGGGGGACTCTGGATTCTTCGAGGGCTCTTGGCTGGCTGCCTCGGACGACTCGGCGGGTTTCGCCTCTTGGCGGTTATCGGAACGTGTAACGAGGGATTCGGTTTGCTGTTGAAGCACTCGGGTTTTCGCGGCCGCGTGCTTCGCCAACTCCGAAACACTCGGCGCGTACTTGGCCAACAATCGCCGCGCGTCGTCGATCGTTGGCTGAGCCAGTTGTTGCACCTGTGTCCATTCCTCAAGATGCTGTTGCAAGGCTTCGGCGGCGCTGAGCAACTGGGTGTTTCCGACATTGCGACGCGGTTCTAGCGATTGCCGAATCTCATTCGCTTTTGCAGTCCATCGCAACGCGTTCAGTTTGTCCGGAATGGGATTGGGAAACCCGGCTTCACGCATCCAATGATGGGCCATATCGATGCGATGATTGACGCTCTCCCACTGCTTGAGATGGCTGAACTTTCCTTCTAACGATTCCCAGTCGTATTGCTCTTGGCGTTTGAGCGCTTCGAGTGTCCCTCGGATGTCTTGGATCTCGTGGGCCACCTCCAACACGCGATAGGCTTTCGCGATCGCCTGCAAACTCGTTAACGTTTCGCTCCAAACGGGCGAGCCGGGTTGTTGTTCCCACCACGCTTCCATCTGACCTCGCCAAGCCCGGTGCGCCAGCCCCATATCTCCTGGGAACATCGGATCGGTCGGTTGCCGTCGCAAATGAAAATCCCTTCGATCGATCATGGCCGAGGTCGCAGGCAAATGGGACAGGGCCATTTCTTCCGCCATGGCCGATCGCAGTTTCTGCAGCACATCGCTATCGAGCCGACCATCGCGCATCCATTCCGCCGTTCGGATGCCGGACATCACCACCCGATCCATCGCCTGTCCAATTCCATGCCCGGACTGAATAAGCTGCCGGCGCGTGTCGGCCACACTCCACCACAACCCACCATCGAGATTGAACGCCCAATGCTGCCCCTGCAAATCGGAAGCCGAACGCTGAATGCGTTGCAGTAGATTCTGATATGCCTGGGATGTGCCTTCGACTTGCGCAAGATCCTTCAACTCATTGCGCGTCTGGTCCAGGAATCGATACAGGTTCTTGAGTTGATCTCGCAAGTGATTCGAAACGGACGGTTCGATCCGCTCTCCGACTTCCGCGACCGCATCGATGATCTGTTCGGCAATCGTTTGGGACCTCGCGAGCATGGCAAAGTCCATCTTCTCCGCCCGGGCTACGGTCTCCTTTTGGTGACTCCATAGTTACAGCAAATCCTTGGTCAACGCAGTCAAGCAATCGTGTCCTAGCAACTGACGAAACTGATCGTTGAGCTGCGTAGCTCCACTTTCCAGCACATCCATGCTGCTGACCGCGAAATCGACTTGCTGCTGCAACTGCGGGAGCAATCGTTCGAGCAAGAGGGGAGGGGGCTGATCTTGGTCGCCCAATCCATCCCAAGCGTCAGATTTCGACACAAGCTCGATGGCCGATAGGTTTTCGCGTTCCCATTTCGCAAGCACGCGATGGACGAACTCCAACTCGCTTTGGTCCAAGAAACGCGGCAAGGTTCCGACGACGCTGCGGGCTTGTTGCCGAAGTCCTTCGCCGCGCCGCTTCCATTCCATGACAAACCGCTCGATCTCCGAAGCGGTCTCGCGGCGCGTCGCCATCGAAGTGCTGCGTTCTTTCCACGCCGCTAGCTTCGGACGGAGCTCGGCCTTTTGCAGTTTCATCCACTCGGCCAATTCCTTCATCGGACCTGCAAGCGATGCCTTTTGATAAAGGGCTTCGTGACGATTGCGATCGAACCCGGGGGCGGCGATGCTAAATTGCAAGGCGGGCGAAACCGTGCGTTGCCCCAAGGAATCCTTGGCGACAACCCGCACGGCAACCACATCGCCCGATACCGCACCCGAAGTCAACACATCCCAATTCCAATGAGCCGTCCCTCGCGTGGGCTCATCCACACCGTCGAGCGCCGGCCATACGATCCCTACCGATGAGAGCGCAGTTGATACTTCTCCCCAAGCACCGGTGGTCAATTCCTCGCCAACGCGAACCCACGGCAGTCGATGGATCGAGAGTTCGTGCTCGACCGTGGCGCCAGGA
>JBKCUI010000362.1:0-5867 GCA_046318495.1 Pirellula sp.
GTTCAACGCCCTTTCATGTCATCATCGGAGCGCCAATGGACGCGATGACTTCCCCGTCGATGGGGATCGAGTGGCGAGGTTCTCTGACGTGATAACAGGCTTCGAGCTAGTGCCAGTAACTCGTCGCGCTGGGCGGATTCCAGCGTGAACCATATCGTTCGCAATTCAGCGGACTTTTCGTCCATCTCAGGCCCAAATGGGAGCGCCGTTAGGAGCGCCGCTGGCAACTCACTCAAATTCCCTGGCGTAGAGCAAGATGTTCGAGTCCAATATCGCCCATTCCGAAAACCCCATGGAAACTCGCGTTCTCCGTGGGGTTTTTTCGTTGGATGGTCCGATCTAGGGACCCGCTCGCAAACTGCGGCGATGAGTCTCCGCCGCGTCCGAGGTTTGAGCCAATCCACTCCGATGGGTCTTGCCCTGCGAACTCGGCGGCTCTCAGCCGCGGGCATAGGACCGGGAGTCTCACGCCCGCTTCGCTCAAGATGCAAAGACGCAAAGGATTTGAGAGCGCCATGCGGCCATCGCGGGCGATTGTTCATTTGTTCATTCCTCTGCGTCTTCGCGTCTTTGCGTGAGGCATCGGTTCGGAACAGCCGGCTCGCAGGTTCGGGAGCCAGGACCAGAAGTCCCACGCCCGCTTCGCTCAAGAAGCCAAGACGCAAAGGATTCGAGAAAGACTTGCGGCCATCCCTGGCGATTGCTCTTTGGAGACCGAATCCCCCGTTGGACGGTGTCCTCAATGCATCGATCCGATTGGTTTTCTTTTCGTGCGTTGGGTATGTTTGGTGGTTCTTGGCGCGTGCTATGCCATTTTGGGCCATTCACCACCCCGACAAGCCGATCGCTTTTCGATGAATCAACTATTGTCCAGCGTTGAGACCAGCACCTTCGGTGATGCGGTTTAAGGCTGCGCGATAGCACGTGTAGTTGATGACTTGCGTCACCGCGCGCGGACCAGCCAACTCGATGGCCTTGGCGACTTGCGCATCGGTCAGCACAATCGGTGATGCTGCCAAATTGCGAGCCAACAACAACAAAGACCGATCGCGATCGCTCAGGGTTTCACTCGGTGCATTCAATTCTCCGTCCAGCGCTGCTCGCTGGTCAGCCGTCACCCCCGCAGTGTGCAAGTCTTTCTCGGCCAAAGCGGTGAGGTACCACGCATGATCTTGCCGGGCGAGCAACCAATCCAGCTTGGCCTGCAACGCCGCATCGATGGAGTCGGACTGCTTGGACTGCACAATGCCTGCTACCAACCGTTTCCCAGCGATTGGGAACTGGGCAAGCAATCGCTTCCACTCGGGAATTTCACTTTCCGAAGCCAGATCGCCTAGCACTTCACGCGAGGTGGCTTCATCGGCAATCGGCAACCGTCGACTACGCGTTCGCGCTTGTCGAAGCTTGTTTTCCAAATCCGCGCCTTGAAGCAACGGTGGTCGATTGCAGACGGTCATGGCATTACCGTTTAAGGAAACGCTACCGGGATCGAAGTTCACGATCTTGGAGCGTTTGGTTGCGAAGGCATCCGAAGTCTTGGTCAAATACGATTCATGCGAAGCAGTTGCTCCGCGTCCAAAGTTTCCTCCATCGCGCGATTGAGGAACACCTGCCCCTTCTTTCCAGCGATTGATCGCGTTGTTGCCTGCGATCGATCCAAGCATCTCGAGGATTTGCAAATCGGCGTAAAACGCTTTGCAAGCTGCAATGTCATCTTCGGTCAAGCGATGCGGTTCCAAGGTCAGTCGCTTGGCAAGCGCGAATGCAACTTGTTCGTTCTCCGGGAACAGCTCCCATGCGCTGTCCAGAGCGGCGATTTGGTCTTCGGTCATGCCTGCAGCAAGGAGTTTGGATTCTTGATGGCCGAGGCAGTATTGGCAGTTGTTGGCCCGTGCGGCGATCCAGAACATGCGAACCTTGAACGCATAATCCAGGCTCATGATGGGATCAGGTGGCGTGCGATTGTTCGCGGGTGCATTGGGATAGCCGCCCGCCGGACTGCCACCAAAGGTCAAGTACGCATTGGGTGCGTTCTCGAGATAGTTGCTCCTGAGCCGGGATTCGTAGCCGCTGGCGCGTGGGTTTTCCAGCTCGGCTTTGCGCTGCTCCTCCGTGAGTTCGGGTAAAGGTATCCGTGGTTTGCGATCCTTCAGGTCTTCCAGGTACTGCTTCATCGCATCGCGCGTGGTGGGGGTACGGCGCGGTTCATTTTCGGGACTGGCTTCGACGAGAGCGAGGATTGGCTTGTCGGCCTTCTCTTGAGCATGCACCCAAGGAGCGAACGCAATCGCCATCCATGCCGATGCGAGTACCATCCGCGTCCACCGATTCCGCCAGAGAACGATAGCCCTGGAAACACGATGCAATAGGTCCCAATGAGTGGAGTTTTTTTTCATCGTACGACGGATTCGAGAAGAAGAATGAGACCAGGGAGCGTTTGTATTGCAGTCTATTCGGAGGGCTAATCACCCCAGGCAATACCATCCATCCTAACGTCTCCTCGCCGGTTCGTGTGGGTTTTTGCTCGTCTTTTGGTTGCTGTTGCGTATTGCGACCGCTACGCTCAAACGTGTGAGGATGCGTGCTACCAGGGCTATTTGTGGGCTGAAATGCGGACGCTGCTACCAAGACGAGCGCATGCACGTTCGAGATAATCGATACGACCGTTAAGGGTCGATCGGCACGCCGCAAATCCTCGATGCGGAAAGCCGAGTGCACGCCCGAACGTAACATTTCCATGACTCCGAGCTACAGTTCCCGTCAGAGAGCCATTCATTCGTTAATGCCATTCGGTAGCGAACTCAATCATGACTTACCAACTTTGGAAGCGACTCTTTCTGGCATTGGCATTGGTCCCATACCAGGCTGCCATCGGCCAACACGCCACTGCCAAGCATGAACTAGGCAAAGGAGCCGAAGCAACAAACGACCATATGGCCGACAGCAGTGAGGTCGCCCCTACATCCGAAGCGGTCGCGGCGTATTTGCAATCGACCTACGATGGCCAACTGCCTCCCGAAGGGATGCGGATGTTGATGGCCATCACTTCCGGATCCCAAATGCAACCAGGCGAAGGCTGGTTCGGACCGGCTGCGACGCGCTTTGATTACGCTTGGTTGGCCAAACATTGTGGCGTGGCAAATCCCGCCGACGGGATCTCCAAAGAAAAGTTCCGTGGAAGCGATGATGCATTCGCCATGCTCGACCGCAATCGCGATGGCAGTATCCAAGACTCTGATTTGGATTGGTCGGATTCCAACCCGTATGTCGAGATGCTCTACAGCGTCAATCGCATCTACCGACGCATCGATGCGAAGGGTACGGGCAAGCTATCCAAAGAAGATTGGTTGAGCTTCTTCGATCGTGCATCAGGAAAAGATGGGCTGCTTAGCCCCGAAGACTTCTCCGGAGTCGTGCTCGCGGGTTATGGAGGGTCGTTTGCTCCTGGGGACGGTCCCGATACGCAAACCTTGATTCGCGGATTGTTCGCAGGCGAGATTGGATCGATGCTTGAAGGGCCCAAGATCGGCCAGCGCGCCCCGGTGTTCCAATTGCCCACCGTCGATGGCTATGGAACGATCGATATGGGTAGTCTGCTCGGCGAGAAACCGCTGGTCATCGTTTTTGGCAACTTCACGTGCGGTCCGTTTCGCGCCTTCTATCCGGCGGTCGATGCCTTGCACGCGAAGTACGGCGATCGAGCGAACTTTCTGATGGTGTACGTCCGCGAAGCCCATCCTGCCAACGGTTGGAAGATGGAATCCAACACGCGAGCCGGGGTCGATGTCGCGCAGCCGACGACGCTGGGAGAACGGACCGAAGTGGCCAAGCGATTCTGCAGCCGATTGCATCCCAACATGCCCGTGGTCGTCGACGAGTTGAGCGATCCGGTAGGCCATGCCTATAGCGGGATGCCAGCTCGTTTGTATGTGATCGACACGAAGGGGAATGTGGCTTTCAAGAGTGGCCGTGGCCCCTTCGGCTTCAAGCCGCCCGAGTTGGAACAGGCCTTGGTCATGAGTTTGTTGGAGTCGGCACCGAACGAACCGGCTGCTGCCAACCTGTCACCCCAGGATCCTACTTGGCAGCTCCTTCCAAAGACCGTCCATCGCTCCAGCGAACAGCTTCCCAATTGGGTCGCACCCATGGCCCAGCATTTGCCTCGCACGGCCGCAGCTATGTTGCGGTTGGATTATGCGCATCGCACCAAGAGCCCTTTGGATTCAAAGCTTCGAGCGAAGATGCGGTGGGTCATCGCGAACGCCAATCGTTGCCAGTATTCGGCTGCGACGGCGCAAGCGGACTTGAAACGCGCTGGAGCCAGCGATGCGGAGATCGATGCTCTTCGCGCCGAATTGAACACGAGCTCCACGAACGTTGGTGGATTCTCGGGCGAAGACAGCGATGCCTTGCAGTTCGCATTCGAACACACCCTCGACGCTCCCAACATCAGCGATGCGCTGTTTGAACGATTGCGCGTGCGTTATGGAGAGCGATCGGTCGCGGCGATGGTGTTGTTGGGTGCTTATGGCAATTTCCAAGACCGCATTTTGTTGGGGCTGCACGTGCCGTTAGAGGAGTCCGGTCCGCTGGCACCGCTGGAAGTGGAGTTCGTTGCGGACGCTTTTCAGACGCAACCGATCTTGCCTGCTAAATCCCCGATTGCACCATTCCAACAAGGTGGGATTGATGTAGTTGAAGACCCTGCCGATTGGGCGAGTCTGTCGTACGACGACTTGCAAGAACGTTTACGTGCGCAGACCAATCGTGCGCAGCGTTTGCCGACTCCGACATGGGAGCAAGTCGCCTCGAAGTTGCCTCCCGAGTTCAACGCGCGACCCACTCGCATCGTGTGGAATTTGGTTTGCATGGGATACGTGCCAGAGTTGGCGTTACCGTGGTCGACCACAACACGCACGATGTGGGCCGAGGCACCGCAGGACCGAGTGCTGGAAGAGAGTCTGTTTTGGGTTCAAACGCGAGCCATCGAGTGCAACTACTGCATGGGACATTGCGAGATGCTGCTCGAAGTGGCGGGGATGAACCGCGATCAGATCCGGGGGCGGATTGAGCGGTTGGCGAGCGACGATTGGTCTGCGTTTCCGGAATCGGAGCAGCGCGCGTATGCATTCGCGCGGCGCTTGACGAAAACGCCGTGGGCCGTGACTCCCGCGGACATAGCTCAATTGGAAAAGGACTATGGAGCCACGAACGCGACGGCCATATTCTTCTGGTTGTGCCGTGGTTTGTACATGACGCGAGTCTCGGACGGATTCCAGTTGCAGTTGGAAACCGACAACGTGTTCGAGGATTACGCGAAGCGCGCGGAGACCAAATAGTTGCAGATGGAACGCGCAACGCGAGGACGGACGATTCGCATCGGCGAGGTCTTGGCGTGCTAGGTACTTCACGCGCGGCGAGCCTCATGGATCCCAAAGGAGTCGATTGCCATTTCCGATGATGCGACTGCGCATCGACCGGAGTCTGGCGTTTACCTTCGTAGAGTTCGAAGCTCCCAGTTGGTAGTGGATCTTGCTAAAGATCCTGAGCGACAGCGCCTCCCCTTCACGGTCGTTCCGTAGACGGGGGTGATTGGCGGGAGTTCGCGCTGCATCAAGCATGGAGGGGCGGGATCTTTAGCAAGATCCACTACAGTGCCATTTTTGATGATGCGTTTGCGCAGCGCGTCGATTGGAGTTTGGCTTGCACCGCGAGAGAGTTCGAAGCTCCCAGTTGGTAGTGGACCTTGCTAAAGATCCTGAGCGACAGCGCCTCCCCTTCACGGTCGTTCCGTAGACGGGGGTGATTGGCGGGAGTTCGCGCTGCATCAAGCATGGAGGGGCGGGATCTTTAGCAAGATCCACTAC
>JBKCUI010000363.1:0-18044 GCA_046318495.1 Pirellula sp.
GGCATCTTGAGGTCCGCATCCTGCGTCAACATCCGTTCCATCATCAGGCTGCCATCTGGATTGCCCGGCGCAATGGCTTTGGATCCCTCGCGGTCGGCGACGGCTGCTTCGCGCACATCCAATCGCAACCCGGCCTCGCGCTTCTTTTGATCGAAACCATGGCAAGCGAAGCACTTCTCCGCCAGGATCGGGCGTATGTCCCGATTGAAAACGATCGGATCGTCCGCTTGGACACGTACGGTTAGCGAGAGCGACAACATCCAGAATGTAGTCGCCAGAATCCAAGACGATCGAGTGCATCGCAGCATCGGAGCGAATCCAAGAAAGGCAGGTGGGAAACGGTCGGGAAGGTGCATATTGCAGAAGCGCAGGGAGGGGGGAGGGGTTACTCAAAGATGAAGTATACAAAGGACTCGCCGGGCACGGTAACTGGCAACTGCAGGTGCTTACGGTAATCGAGGCTCGTTTCCGTCCGAGCTCCACGAGCGTCGATGACCGAGATCGCCCCAACCAATCCAGTGTAATACATAGGGATGTCGAGCACTTCGGTTTGCGGTTCGGGGCTGGGATTGAAGATCGCCAAGAGGCCCTTTTCACGAAGGCCAGGACCGACATGCAGCATCCAATCCAGAGATTGGCCATCTGCGCGGCGTCCGTGGATGACATCGCTCTCGAGAATGTCGCGGTGCTGCTTGAACCAAGCGACTTGTTCGCGAACCATATCGCGCGTCCGCGGGGTGTCATAGAGCCGCGGTCCGCGGTAGCAGGCTTGGACGCCCAAGGCTAAGTTCGACTGCAGCATTCTACGGTAGTGATCCAGATTCGCATCGAGGGGTTCGATGGTTGCTGCCGGTCCACCGCCATGATATTGGGTCAACGGTACGAACATCCAACCCATCGAAGGGGTCTTTTGCCAAGTTCCGTCGTAGATGTTTTGGCGGGTGTGAATGACTTGATGCGCCCTGGGCAACGACCAATTGGTTTCGCGGTACCCCATTCCGGTTTTGTTGGAGCCCGCCAAAAAGTAGTGATCGGGCACGTTCAGATACATTCCACGACCGCGGCACCATCGATAGAACTCCGCGATCTCCTCCCATTGATTCCATCGCGAATCCTCCAATCCGTGATGCCCAGGATGTCGCAAACTGGCGCATGCATCTCCAGGATACGAACCGTCATGCTCGAGCAAATCAAAGCCGCTCTCGGTGTGGAAGTCTCGCAATCGCTGGAAGTACTCCGCCCCCCATTGGCTCTCGAGGCAAGGGGAGTTACCAAACACCGGCTTGACTCCCTCTGGCGATACCACATCTTGCTCGGCGTTCACGCTCCGCGAGGCCAGCAGAGAATAGCTGCCGATCTCGATCCCCTTCTCGTGCGCGTACTGAGCGAACATCTGGGCCTTTCGCATCACGGCCGGGTCGCGATTCTCCAGATTGAAGCCGCTGCCGAAACTGAGAATGAGCATTTCAAACCCGACTTCATGGCACTGGTCGATGGCTTGCTTGACGGCAGATTCCTCGGACGCCACCAGATGCATCATCAGTGGGTTTTCCGTCACCCAAGGGGCGATCACCCGCAACATGCGGCGGACGGCGAGTCCGCTTCGCTCGCGGTCGGTCGAATCCTGGAGGAGCATCCAAGAACGATACGACTGCCACGTGGACTTGGGTGCAATGGTTTGTTCAGGGCCTAGATCGGGACCGACTTCGAGCAAGCATGGTGTTTGCTTTTCGTAGTTGACTTGCGTGTGATAGTCCGGATCGGCAATCCAACGATACGATCGCCGATTGGCACCTTGGCTAGTCATTCCCCCGAATGCCATCTCGGTTTCGATATGGAGATTGGGAGGGGTGGCACCGATACTAAGCGCATCGACTTCGGAAGTATGCTCGACGGCGGCTAGCAAGTCGCTCGCGTACGCATTGAGTTGAAGCGGTCGGTCGCTGAGGTTGTGGACTTCGATCCACTTCCCAATTACCGGCAATCCATCGTAAATCTCATAGTGGACCGAGACTCGAAAGGTTTCGGTCGCTTCGAGGTTAGTGAGACTTGAATCGAATGGCCCGAACGCGCGCACGCCAAAGATCCGAGACTGGCCAATCGCGCCGTCGCGAGCTGCATTTTCCGCGCGCTTTGCCCCTCCCTCGCGATCGGTCTTGCCCAAACGTGCGGCTCGCGGCAGTTCGCTCTCAAGCGGCACGACAAACAGTGGGATGAACTCGGATTGCGAGGCAGCCGCATCCGCAACTTCCCAATGGATATTGGAGGCTTCGAGGCGCGCTCGCAGACGATAGCGTTTCGCGACGTCGAGGCCACCATCCTCCGAGCGAAAGTTGGCCAAGGACACGAGTTGGGATCGCCCGCGATCGCGCAGCTCAAAGTGCCCCCATTGACCGCGATCTCCTGGCCGTAGGTTGACTTCAACGATACGATCTGGCCACACCAGCCCGAGGCCGGGCCCCCAACTCGAATCGCGGTCGGTACCCGGCTGGATGTCGGCTTCGATCAAATGCGCGTTCTCGGGCAGCGCATGCTCCGCATAAATCGCTGTACCAGCGGGTGCGGAGATCGATCCTGCAATTCCATCGGTTTGAAAACTGCCGAGATCGTCTCCATCGCTCCGAACAATCGACCAATCGGCATTCAACGCGGCGAATTGATCGGACCAGAGCAAGACACGCCCGAGGTCCGACGAAGACTTCGATGCCGGGCTTTCACTGGGCGCGGCAAACTCCAACCGCAATTCGACTCCCGCAGGAGGCCAGACCGCGTCGGGAGCGTGATGGCGCACGTGTTTCCAGGGCATCCGCTCCCGGATCTTCCCAACCGTGTGCCCGCGGTACTGAAGAGCCTCTGGATCGCTGCGCAAACGTTCCAGATCGCTGGGCAAAAGAAATGCCCGGTTTGTTACCCCGATCAGTCCGCCTACGTTCCAAGTCACGCCATCGACCTGCACTCGAGCTTCTGGAGTCACGCTGCGCAAGATCGACTGCCCGCTGCTCAAGCTCTTCAGACCAACGGTTGCGGCATTGGGTTGCAATGCAATCGTCCGTTCTACCAACCCGTTGCGGAGATACAGGCGATCCCCGTGAGGAGATTGCACGCATTTGGCAACGAATGGCTTAGGATCGATCAACCAATCCTGCGTGTCCCCGGCGTTCACGAGCGTTCCACCAGTCAGCAGCCCTCCGAACACCAAGAGGACGACGATGCGGTGCCAAGTGTTGGCGAATGGGGGAGCGACGCGGCCAAGAATGGGTTTGAGCAAACGCACAGACAGCAGCCCCTGGAGAGCGGAATGGGGAAGACCGGGCAGGTGTGGAGAAAATCGATTGTAACTCAGGTTGCGGCAAGACGTTCGAAGTGCAAAAAGTTTCGCGGCATCCTTCCGGGACGATCCCTTGACCGAGTTGCCTACGGAGCCAAGCTTGCGGACGGGATTACAATAAAGCGGATTGCAAGGCGTTGCGACTGCTACAATTCCCATCGATCCACTCCGTTGACGCAGCATATTCTAAGGGCTCGTTTCCTGTGCCTCGACGTCGCGAAGCAAACCAAGCCATTCCATGCTAACACCTCCTCCAATGCAAACGAATTCAGCATCCCGTTCATCGGATCAAGCCACCGGAGCACTTCGATGGTGGGGGATCGGTGGGGCCGGTCTCGCATTGGCCCTTGGGGCGGCTTGGTGGGGCGGTATGTTCGCAGCGAAACCGCCCGCCGACGACGCGCTGTTTGTTACCGGAACGAGCAATCAACCCAACGGTACAGCCAGCAAAGGGACCAAGCGGGACGGAGATACCAATCTCAGTCGCCAGGCATTGGACTTTCAACCTCGCATGGTCTCGGACCCGTCGGGTTACGGTTGGGTGGTTGGTGCCGTCAAGCCATGGGCTAAGCAAACCAGCCTTGAAGATATCGGCGCCCATTTCCGACGCTCCATCCTAGGAAGCATCTCAACGCTCGACGGTCTGATTGCGGACGCGAAGTTGCCAGAGGACCAACGGGCTTCGACACGCTACGCGCGCTCGACGTTCTTGAACTTCGAGGGTCGTCCCGAAGACGCATACGAGGACTTGCAACAAGCGCGAACGTGGGTCGAGAAGAACCCCAGCGTCGCCAAGGAGTTTCTTTACACGCTGATCTACGCGCAAGGGGTCACCGCGATGCGGCGCGGCGAGAACGAAAACTGCATCCTGTGCCGAGGGGAAACGTCGTGCATCTTGCCGATCTCGCCAGCAGCGGTGCATAAAAACACCCTCGGTTCGCGTTTGGCTATGAAGCACTTTTCGGAGTACCTGGATCGCTTCCCCGAGGATGGAGAGGTCCGCTGGCTGCTCAATGTAGCCGCCATGACTCTCAATGAACATCCGCAAAGCGTTCCGCCGGATCGACGTGTCGACATCGCTCCCTATTCCCACTCGGAACATGCAATCGGCCGATTTCGCGATATCGGCTCTCAAGTCGGCTTAAACCGCCTCAACCAAGCTGGCGGCGCGATCCTCGAGGACTTTGACAACGATGGGCGACTGGATGTCGTGATCTCTTCGTTTGATCCAACCCAAATCATGGGTGTGTATCGCAACGATGGGCAAGGCAAATTCAACGATCGCACCACGGAAGCGGGCGTTAGCAATCAATTGGGAGGGCTCAATTGCGTGCAGACCGACTACAACAACGACGGATGGAAAGATGTGTTGATCGTGCGTGGAGCTTGGCTGACATCGGACCTCGCGATGCGTCCCACGTTGCTTCGCAATAACGGCGACCAAACTTTTACCGATGTTACAGAAGCTGCAGGCATGGCCGAGCCCTTGAATTCCATCTCGGCCACCTGGGGCGATTACGACAACGACGGTTGGCTCGATCTATTCGTTTGCTGCGAGCAACAAGCCAATCGCCTGTATCGCAATAAGCACGACGGCACCTTTGAAGAAGTCGCCGCCCGCGCGGGCGTAGCCGAAGGGGTCGGATTCGTCTGCAAAGGAGCCAATTGGTTCGACTACGACAACGATGGCTGGCAGGACCTCTTCGTGAATCACTTGTCCAACGTCGGCGCTCAACTCTATCGCAACCAGCGCGATGGAACATTTGAAAACGTCACCAAGAAAATGGGCATCCAAGGACCGATCATGGGGTTCTCGTGTTGGGCTTGGGATTTCAACAACGATGGCTGGCAAGACATTTTTGCGACCAACTACAGTCGCTCGGTAGACGCGTGCGTGCGAGGCATGATCGGCCTGGAACATTCCGAGCCAAAGAGCTGCTTGTACATGAACCTACAAGGCCAAGGATTTCGCGATGTCGCTTCCGAACTAGGGCTCGGCAATGTCTACATCACTATGGGCTCGAACTTCGCGGACATCGACAACGATGGATGGCTCGATTTCTATCTCGGGACGGGCGATCCTTCCTTTGGGACCCTCGTGCCCAACCGAATGTTCCGAAGTCTCGAGGGCAAGCGATTCGTTGACATCACGGCATCCTCTGGAACTGGCAATCTCCAAAAAGGGCACGGCGTTGCCTTCGGGGATTGGGATCGCAACGGCACCCTCGATCTGTTCATCGAAATGGGCGGAGCCGTCAATGGGGACAAGTACCACAACATTCTTTTCCAGAATCCCGGCAACGAGCATGCGTGGGTCAGCTTGCGATTGGTTGGGGTGAAGAGCAACAAGGCAGCGATTGGGGCGCGAATCAAGATTGAAACCGATGGACCAGAGCCGACTACCGTGTATCGACATGTCAGTTCTGGCAGTAGTTTCGGTGCCAATCCGCTCGAGCAAACCATCGGGTTGGGAACGGCCACCAAGATCCGCCAATTGGAGATTCATTGGCCCGCAACCGGGGAAACGCAGACCTTTCGCGATCTGGACGTAAGGCAGTGGCTCGAGATCACTGAGTTTGAGGATCAGGCAAAAACAATCTCCCATGCACCGATCGTATTCGTGGATGAGGAGTGACGATCGTTTGCCAGGAGCTGTCAGCCGTTCGCCTGCGGGCTGAACTGCAAATCACCGGATTCATCGCATCGCCCGTTCGAGAAATGCGTAGGCCCGCTGCCGCGCGTCGGGTGGAAAATCGTGCTCGCAGTCTGGAAAATAGCCCTCGATACGATCGGTCGCTTGAAGCAGGTCAAAGATCGTTTGAGCGGCATCCAGACTATCGCGCACTCCGGAGACCTCGAAGTTCGCATCTCGGACGGGCGAGCTGGTAAAGAAGGCTCGCGGTGCTAGGCTCGCGATGAGTTCCGGGAAATCGAATGGGACGCGGTCCGGGGATTGGTCGAACTCGGATGCGATTCGCGGCATGTACCGAGCGGATGTCCATCCAGCCAGGTTGCCACCGTAGTACTTGTGAAACCGTGTAAAGCCGCAACTTGAAACGGTCGCGCGCACCCGGGCGTCGTGAAATGCGGTGAAGATCGCGTTGTGGCCACCTAGGGAATGGCCGATGCAGCCGATACGTGCGGGATCGACTTCGTCGAGTTGTTGGAGCAGATCGATCGCGCGCATGTTGTCCCAGACCGCTTTGAGCGATCCGCTGACCCATTTTGGATGCGCCGCAAAGTCGTATGCATGCTCTCCAAACGAAGGGTAGTCAGGGGCTAACGTGACCCAACCACGCTCTGCGAGCTCCAACGCGTAGGCCAAGTTGGGCAAACCGCGGATTCCCGCAGGCTCTTCCTTGCCCATGGCGTTGGTTTGGTGCAAACACAGGGCGGCCGCGAGACGCTCGCCGTTGGGCCGCTTGGGAAGAAACAGGTAGGCACGTATCGCTGGCGCGTTTGGTTCCGTGGCGTATTCGATCTTCTTGCGCACCAGTTGGTCCGAGAGTTGGAATTCCTCGAGGACTTTGAATGCAACCTGGGGCAGTTCGTTGCGCTCGGGCAACCTGCCCATCACCCGGGCGACCTGTTCGCGAATCTGAGCTTGCCGTTGTTGCCATGTGGCTGACGAGACGATGGGTTGCTGACTTCCGTCCTCGTCCCGAAAACCAGAGACGCGCGCGGGAGGGACGCCACCGTCCTTCGGGCGAGATAACGTGTCTTGAGCGATTGCCCAAACAGGGCAACAGTGAACGGACCAAGCCAACAATGGGATCCAAAGCAAGCGCATTCGCATCGAAGTGAAGACCCTCAGCGTGGCAGGACTCGATTCGCAGTTCGGTCAACACCCGATCTTCGAGAAGTCCATTTCGCTGACCACCAGACCGGTGAAGGGGGTGACAGAACCGGCTAGATTGATCGTATTGTCCGACGATGCTACCGGGGTAGCTGTCGATTGCTGGCAACCGGCGGGGCGAAGCACCGGGCACGTCCGCGCGGCGCTTGGGCGTAAGCGCCATTTCATCGAGGACGTTTTGCGGTTAAGCCATTATCGATTGCTTAGCGTTCCAGAACTTTTACGGATTCTGCAGCGACAAACTCCGTCAACTCATAACGATTGATCAGGTTGATTGCCGTGAAAATCGTATCGCACTCAAGCTTGGCCAGCAGCGAGTTCTTTCGAAGGTACAGCGTGCGTTGAGCCAGTCCCAAGCGATCGGCGATGGACTTGTTGTCCATGCCTGTCGTCCAGAGCTTCAACACTGCGAGCTCTTCGTTGGAACAACTGTGGAATCGATCCAACAAAACGCTGCGGGCACGCTGAAAACTTGCTTTGTGCTGAGCGCGAGTGGCCGCTTTGGTCAGCACGTCCCAAATTTCGGTGTCTTCGCTTTCCTCGGGCAGGACGATGACTTCATGGTCCATCGCCAAGCGAACCGCTGAATTGAGTTCCGCGCCCCCTGCGACGATGATCGCAACCGAGCAAGTCGGGTGCGAGCCAAGGCGATGGATCAGCCCTTTCGCGCTCGTGTCGCTCAACATCATGTTGAAGATCGCGACAGTAGGTTCCAGCGACTCGATCATGCGAGCTTGGATTTCCTGACCGTTGCTCGCCCAGTCAACCATCGACTTGGCATCGTTCAGCAATTTGTAGGATCGCTGGACGGCAGGAGAGGCATTCCTTTGAACGAGAAAATTTGCCGTTGGGCTAGGCATGGAAAGAATCCTTTGAATTCGACGGGCATCTGAAAACACTGTTGGACGGGCAACAACGTCGCTTCCGTCACATATTCGGTTTGAACTTGAATCGCAAAATCCATGCCAAACCGATGCGCACTTCCGCATCCAATCGGTAGTTTGCGTCCAGATCGGACGTCAACCGAACCGTTGCATGGTAAGACCTGCAAGGAAACGCTGCAATATGCCTAAGTGAAAATGAAAAGAGGAACATCGCCCGACTACTGCGTAGCCGAAAAAACCATGCGAGTTTCACCGATCATCCTCAAAATGCAAACGGGAGTCTCACTCCACGACTGGGCAATCGCCAGAAACACCAGGGTTTCGCACAAGTGATTTGCGTATTGCACGGATTACGCAAACCTCGGACCGTTTCGCCAATCGCGTCCCTGTCTTGGCCCCAAAACAGCGCGTTGAGCGGCGGCCCGGGAATACGATGGGCTTCCGTTTCGAGACGCCCATAAGGGACGTTTATCCAGGGCATCGCGTCAAAGCAGCGAAAGTGTTCGCCTTGAAGACAAAACCCATAAACGGGGCGGGCTAACAGCTTCTCTAGCACGAACGTTCGCGGCACTTTGTTCTGGAGAGTTCCAGCTTGAACTCAGGCAGCTTGTGCCCGTCGCACCGTGCAAGTCGGCCATCTGCATTCCGGTGCTATGTGGCCGACCATCCCCTCTTTCCGGGAAAAATCAAAAAAACGCCGCTTTTTTTTCGGAGCGCAAACAACTTCAGCGTCGAGGGAGCCGCCATAGAACGTGACAAACTGGCGGAAACGTTCGCGCATAGCCATGCGCGTTTGTGCGAGCATCTGGCGTCTAATGCCGGTCATCCGCACTTTAAGACCGTGCTTGCGCTCGCTGTGATGCGTTGCTGCGTGATTCGATACCGGCGGGTTAACCGCCAAAAGCTGTGCGAAATCTGGGCGTAATGGCACTTCCATTTCCAATGGCAGTTTCGCTGATTGACGTCAGTCCCATGGCCTATAAATTGTCTTGAAGTGAGCCGATCCGGCAAGCATGGGCACCGAATGGTATGTCTTTGCTCGACGTTTCAGCCTACTGTAATCTCGGACTGTCTCAAGCCACTGTAAGTTTTGCCGTCACGGGCGAAACGATCTTTGGTTTTTGGGTCGATGCACCGGGAAAAAACCTCCACACGATTAATACGGATGAACGCCAGTAGTTTTCCGAAAATAGTGTGGCCAGAAGTTGGTCTTGCTGCCAGCACGCTGGCAAGCAACTGTCCAAACACCTTGACTCGTAGTAATCATCGGAGCAAAAGCCGACATAAATATCCAGAGGTGGTCAAGTTCTGAGTGATGTGATGACGTCTGGCTCCGGGAATGCCATCCACTCAGCGAACGCCGAAAAGCTTGCAATTCCGAAAGAAAAAACAATTTCTCCAGGATTGGCGCAACAGTTGCATATGACGGGTTTAGACGATTCGAAGCGGAGCTCCAACGGAACTCAAGTTGGAACTCGCTAGGAGGTGTCCAAGGGTGCGTTACCCTTGAACGGGTTGGGGTTGGAAAGCGATTTAGGATTGGAAAACTACTTTGATGGATTGCACACCGAATCGATTTGGTGCGAACGTGCGAGGGAATGCCCCGGTAGGTTGGCTGATCGCTGCGCTGTTGTCCTTGGGCTTCAGCCTGATTTCCACCGTCCCGACGGTCCATGCTGGATTGCTCGTCTACATCGACGACACTTCGACGGCGGGGATCGATGTCTTGATTGCCGACGGAAAAAAGGCGGGCGAGACGATTGAATGGATGACTGACGACAAACAGTGGGTTCAAATGACAACGAACCTTTCCGACTCGAATGTCGAGTTCGGCGACGGCGCGATTGGATTGACGACCGAGGCTGACGGTGGAACTTGGGCCTTGCTCAAGTCCTTCCTGCCCCGCTACCGACTTGACCCTTCCTTGAGTGCCAAGGTTTTCGAGGATTCGCAAACCGGAGCTGCGGGAGTTACGATTCGCGTCGAAGCGACGGCCAGCAGCGATTCCAAAGATGAGGGCAAACTGCAAGTCTTTGCAACGCAAACATTCCGAAACCCACTATCCGTCGGCGTTTTGAGGATGGCTGGAACGGCACAAGCATCGAAGAGCGTTGAAGGTTCGCAGATCTACTTCACAGGTGCCGCGGATGCCAATGGCTTTGAGTTCTCCACGAGCGTAGGCTCCACTGGCTCGCCCACTTTTGGCAAGGATCAAGACGGCTTGGAAGCGTACTCGTACACCAATGGATTGAGCCTGTCGTTCTCGGACGTTCCGCTTTACAGCTTGACCGCAGGGATCACTGCGGCGCTTGCTGCAGGGGAACGACTTCAATCCCAACTGAGCGTCCAAGCGGTTGTGCCGGAGCCCACCTCGTTGGTGGTTTGGGCTCTCGCCGGAGTAGGATTGGTCGGTTGGAATCGCAGAAAAAAGCGGTAATTGCGATTTCGCATACGAACAGGTTCGAAACGGTTGTTTGAACTACAACACAGAGTCCATCGTCCTTGCGTCACAGGGTAGGAATACCCCGTCGGATGGACTGGCTCACTCTCTATCCCGCCGGATTGTTGGGAGAACTTCGAACTCGAGATTCGCTCCATGAAAAGACTGCCATCTCGACGCTTTAACCTTACCGGTCTTTCGCTCTCCGTACTACTCCTCGTGGCTTTGGTCGGAGGAGCCATCGGCCTGAATCGCTTCCAGCGAAAACGCACGTCGTCGGTACTGCTGCACGTCATTGAACGTGCCATGCAGGATGAGGACTGGGGAAAATCCGCCGACTACATCTACCGATATCTTGCGATCCACCCGGACGACGTGGCTTGCAAAGTTAAGCTCGCTCAAGTCGCTGACCGCATGGCGGTTTCGGCCGAGGACATCCAGGGTGCAATCACCCTCCAACACATCGCGATCGCAGCCTGCGAATCGACTCCCGGTTTCGCTGATGAGATACCAGCGCTTCGCACCAAATTGGTCACGCGCTTGATGACGGTCGCCCGATATGAAGATGCTCTGGAACAAATCGCCAAGCTCGCTGGTTTGCGCGTGGATTTGGAACTCGAACGGAAACTCGCATTGTGTCGGTTTCGGTTGTTTCAAGAAAACCGCTCTTCTACCTTGGCGGATAGCTCGAAGATTGCACTGCCTCGCTGGCTGTCGGGGATGCTGGAACAAAACGTGATCGACTTGCTCCTCAAAGCGTATGTCGACAATCCGCAGAATATGGAACTGGGGGTTGCGTTGGCCGGGGTCTGTTTAGGGGATCCGTCGGTGCTGAAGGGATCTGTTCTAGCGCCGGAGTCCAAGGATGCACTGATCGCGAGGGCGATCAGCATCTCGGACCGTTTGGTAATGGCACATCCTCGGGATCCCAAAGCATGGCTTGCCCACTATGAAATCGGATTGCAGAAGGACAAGAACATCTCCGATGCGGACCTAGAGCGGGCCCTGGATCTAGGTGCAGATTCAGCCTACGTTCACAAGCAAGTCGGCACGCATTATCTGAATCGAGCCAAAAACACATCCGCCATTACTGGACAGGCGAGAAAGGAAGCGTGGCTGGATCGCGCAGATCGTTGTCTGCGTCGCGTTGTTGAACTCGACCCCACTCCGGACGCCCGAGTCTATGAATCACTAGGGGAAATCCTTTCCGAACGCGGTGAAACAGAGCAAGCGCTCACTACGTGGAAACAAGGTTGCGTAGCGTGCAAGAACAGCGTCACAACCAATCTTCACCTCAACATTGTTCGCTCGTTGTTGAAGGCGCAACGGTATAGCGAAGTCGAAGAAGCGCTTGATACTCTTGACGCTTCCATCCGACGCGATTCCAACGCCATGGAGAAAACTGCAATCGGCACGGCGTCGCGCTTGGCAAAACAGCTCAGAGCGAATCTCTATATCGCTCGCGGTGAGTACGAAGTGGCCGTCAAGGCCATGGAAGAGGTCGTATTCGGATCCAAGGAACTCGACGCAACCAATCAATCCGAGGCGTTGGCGTTCCTGGGGAGCTGCTTCATGAAGATTGGTCAATCCGATCGCGCTGCGGCATCCTATGAGCAAGCGTTATCGGTTCTCCCAACAACGCCTGGCTACCATCGCGGAGCTGCCTCCGCGTGGTTCGCAGCCAAACGCTATTCCGAAGCCCTCAAGCAGCTTCAATGCATCGAAACCAAGACCGCATATGACTGGATTCAGATTTGCGAAGTCGTTCTTGAACTGCAACGTACCTACGTCTCCGATCCGTCTCTCTGGCAAGTCTTCGACAAAGGAATGTCCGAAGCAAAACGGCTTTTGCCAAATGACCCAAAACTCTCGCAAGTGCAATGGACGATCGATCTGTTTCGATTGGATGCTTCCATTCAAAGAGCGCCATCGCAAGAGCGGGGCAAGCTCTTTGATGCCGCAACCAACGAACTTACCGACCTGTGCGACAGATACCCTGACTCCATCGAGCTGATTCGATTCGCGATCCCTAGGTTTCGTCAATGGGGACGCGCCGACTACGCAGAACGCCTCGTCCAGTCGCTCAAGACCGAAGTTCCCAAGGATATCGATGCTGCGATTTCTCAAGCCGACCTGCTCATCCAGGAGGGGCTAAAGGAAGACGCCTTGCGGATTTTGGAATCCAAGAAGAGCGACTATCAAGATAGTGACAAAGAGAGATTGGAGATCGGCATCCAGCAAATCAAATCGGCGACAAAGGATTGGGACTCCGCTTTCGACGCTCTCTCGAAAATGAGAGGAAACAAACTTTCATCTTTGAGACGACTCTATGAAGCCGCACTCGACATGCCGGTCGTGGCTTCGGAAACGGATCTGCAAAAGCCCGATGTTCTTAAATCTCGCATTGATGCTTGGTGCAGCCGCCTAGAACGCATCGAATCGACTCTAAGGAATGTGGAGGGAGAAGAAGGAACCGAGTGGCGTTACGTCCGAGGGCGCAGACTGCTCGCCGCTGGTTCTCTGGATGCAAACTTTGACCTGTCGGAACCCTCGAACCTTGCTGGAACCCTTGACCGAAATCGTCCTCAGTGGGCCAGCACGCACGTCCTCTCGGGATTGCTCGCGGAACGACAAGGGAACTTGCCGCAAGCGATACGCGACATGACTCGCGCGATCAAGTTTGGAGCGCACGAACTCGCCATCTTCGAAAAACTAACCTCGATGATGTATCGCCAGGGTATGCTCAGCGAAGCCAAAATCATTTTGGACAAGCTCGGTGAACTATCGAACCAAAGCCGACAGCTCTCGTCGCTGGCTATGGAACTGGCTGGGGACGCTCAACGAGACCAATTGTCCGTGGCGAACTCCGGAATCGTCGCTCGTCCCAACGATCCGATGGCATGGTTGTGGCTGGCTCAAGTCACCGAAGTGCATTCGCGAAATGCGGTGCCAAGCATTCGGGAAAAGGCTCTGGCCGATGCCGAAGCTGCATTCCAACGGGCCGACGAACTGACGGATCATCGCGACATTCGTGTGAAGAACGCTCAGTTCAACTACTACCATGCGATCGGGGACCTCGACCGCGCCGAACGCATCATTCAAGAGCTTAAGGCGTCTCCCAGCATGGACGACGCAATCCGGTATCTTTCCATGGCTCACATGCACCTGATTCTCGAACACGAGGAATCCGCCATCGAATGCTTCACCGAAGCCGTTCGATACGGAGCGGATCCGGTCGAAATGGGCAATCGAGTCGCCCAACTTTGGCTCAACGCTGGGAAACCAACTCGCGCCATTGAAGAATTGGAACGCGTCCTCGAACGCGTTCCCAACGATGCCCCCTCGCGGCGCCGACTCGCCGCTCTGCTTGCGTCTCGAGGAACCGCATTGGATTGGACTCGCGTCGATGAGCTCCTGTCGGCGACCCGTCAAGAAAACACACCGGATGATGTCCGTTTGCAGGTCCTGCTTCTAAGTCGCAGAAACACCATAAACGATCTTACGAAAGCACAATACTTGCTCGAGTTGATTGTCGATGACCCCTCCAATCGAACCGACGAAGACCGATTTCAACTGGCATCACTCTACCTTCGGAGCGAAACGCTTATGTTGAAGGCGAGCGGCGAATCCACCGAAACACGCCAGCTTGCAGAAGCCGCCGGAAGGCTGCTGAAGATGGCTTGCAATGGCCCCAAAGCCAACCCGAATTACATCTACGCTTACGCAGACTTTCTTCTCAAACAAGACCGGTACTACGACGCCCTCGAGGAATCGGAGCGGCTGGAGGGCATTGCGCTTGACAGCTTTCCGTCGATCTTATTGGAAGCCCGGTTGGAACAAGCCAATGGCCTGCCGGACAAAGCCAAACAAGTGATCATGGATTGGCTGCGCAAACAACTGGACCCGCTTTCCAAAGACAGCGACGTCACCAAACGTGCTGTTCCCATGGTCCAGGCTGGACAAGCCTTGATGGCGCTCAAGATGCCCAAAGATGCGGAGTCGCTATTGCGAGAGGCCTATCGGTGGGATCCTCGCACAGCCAAGGACTACGTGAGAAACCTCTTGGCAACCGACGATTTGATCGTCCGCAAGATGGCAATCGATTTTCTCGTCGAACGCGTGAAGAACGAGAAGACTTCCGAGTTCGCGTCTGTCCTCGCAGGAGTCCTCAAATCCAGTGAAGCAGATCCTCGCTTCACCGCCTCGACACAAGAGGCGATCGCACAGATCGATACCGCCAAAATCACCGATCCTCAATTGCTAAAATCCCTTGCCGACCATTGGATTTGGCAAGGAAAAGACGTCTCGGCAATCGAAACGTTCCGTCGCATTATCGAACTTCGCCCAAGTGACGTCGTCGCGTTGAACAATCTGGCAAACCTCCTGGCTGAACAACCGAACGGAACGGCCGAAGCGCTTCAGCACATCGAGCGGGCCATCGAAATTGCTGGCGAAAACCCGGTCCTCCTGGACACCAAAGGAACGGTGCTAGTGCTCGGTGAACGTTACCAGGAAGCTGTACAAGTCCTTCGGCTGGCAGAAGCCAAGGAACCGTCGGATCCTCGCATCCTGCTCCACTTGTTCATCGCACTCAAAGGTGCGCTGAACTCAAACGATCGGGGATTGGTAACCGATGCCGATGTAGAAGCTATGGCCAACCGCATCGACCTCGAACAGCTCAGAAAGTACCCATTAACCCGCGGCGATCAAACCGAAGCCGATCGATTGGCCAAGTCTCGCGGCAAGTAAACGCTTGCCTGCCCCCCGAACACCGACGCGACTATCGCTCAGTTGCTTCCCAGAGTCCGTGGATCGCTTCGACGGGCACACAGCGTCTCAAAATTTGTTCGACAAAAACTTTTGGCACCCCAGCCGCAGGAGGTTGGGAAGACGCACCATTTCGGGCCCCATTCCCATTCTCCATCCGAAACAGCGGATGGATGCGAGACACCAACCCAACCAGTTGTCCCGATGCATCAAAGATCCCCGAACCGCTCGACCCCCCGGAAAACTCTGCGGTGATCTCCAACCAAGTCGCCGAATCTCCCGGCATTCCACTTTTCGCAAGACGGCTAACCACACCGGTGCTGACCGTATAAAACTCGTTGTGCGGATGGCTGATTACAAAAACAGGTGTCAGCGGTTTGGGACTCTCCATCGCCATCGGTATCGCCTGCAACGGTCGGTCGCTTGCCACGCGAATAAGTGCAACATCCGCACTTTTGGAGGCAGCGAGCACTTCGGCAATGGCAAAGCACTCCCCCTGATGGTTCATTGCAACCAACCCCTTTACTTTGCCTTCTTCCCGAACCAGCACGTGGTAATTGGTCAACACCAATCCATCTTCCGATATCACGACACCTCCGGATAGATTGGCGTGGATCTGGCTGCATCGTCCGCAATCGTACAAGCAACCGATCACCATCGACGCCTGCCGACAACGCTCGAAGACCGCTTCTTTCGCAACGGGCTCGACCGGCTTCCGAGTTCGAGGCGTTGTTCGCGGCGCCGCTTCGAGCGCTAGGATCATCTCGCGATCGGTAAAGATCCGATCATCCTCAAGAAGTGCTTGCCCTCGCTTCATAAAGTGCTGATACACACGGCGGTTGTCGATCAGCCCTTTCGTCAAGTCAACGATCGGCCGATTGTCCGCGAGAATCCAGTCCCCCTGTTTCTTTTCAGGGCTGTCTGCAACGGGCTCTGCGACAGCGGAGTCGACCGACTGCTCGGATGGAATCGACGCATCCTGCGCAACAGCAACCGATGCAATCGCAGCCATTCCAAACGAAGCAAACAATCGCAAACAACCCTGTCGTTTCGGGAACATGATACTGGCGTCCTCATGGTCGATTAGAGATCGATTGCCGCTTCGGTGGCAACGCGATGACATGCGATATTCTAGCCAATCTTTCCACGCCGATCTCCAGAACCGCCTCAAAGATTCGGCCGGAGGTCCCGACGATTGCAAGCGGACTCCTAGGCTTGGCCGCTACAATCACTCGAACTCTTCCTCTCGCTTCCAAGGAGCCGCCCAGGATGCATTGTTCCTCATCCACACCCAATCGCTGGATTCATCCTAGTCTCTGGGGAGCCATCGCGCTGGGATTGTGCTGGATGGCTTTACCTGCGCCAAGCTGTACAGCCCAATCCAGTCTGTTGGCCGGCACCGCCCGTCGCGACATCACGCCAACCGCACCGGTCCCGATGTGGGGCTACGGCGATCGCCATGCTTCGCTTTCGGAGGGCACCCTCGATCCGCTAAGTGCAACGGCTCTGGTGCTGCAAGCGGGCAAGCGCAAACTCGCTATTGTTGCCTTGGATTTGGGACGCTCTCCCGATGAAGCCTCGCTTCAAAACATACGTTCTCGCATCCTCAATGAACTGGGTATCCGCCACTCCTTGATCGCTGCATCCCACACGCATCATGGCCCCGTCGTAGAGCTGACCGATCGCAAGGGCTATGGCCGCGGACGCTTCGACGCCGCGGTCGCATATCGAAACCAACTGGAAAACGCGATCGTCGAAGCCATCACCGAAGCGAATGGCCAACTCGCTCCGGCAAAAATGGCGAATGCGTCGGTCGAACTGGAAGGAATGAATCGCAATCGACACTCCAAAAAAACGCCCGCCCCCGTCGACCGAACGTTGCAATTGCTCCGATTCGACGACGAATCCTCCGGCAAACCGATCGCCACAGTGGTTAACTTCACCGGGCACCCCACGAGTGTTTCCTCGAAGATCCTCCAGTTCTCGTCCGATTTCGTTGGGCCGATGCGACAAGTCCTGGAAAAGGAACTGGGAGGCCTGGCGTTGTTCATGCAAGGGGCAGCAGGCGACATCAGCATCGACCGCGGCCCGAACCGAGACCACGTCACCTACGGCGAATTGCTAGGCCAACACGCGCTATCCCAACTTCGCGCGATGGAAACGAAAACCGTCACCGACGCTTCCATTCAAGTGCGAGAAGAACGACTCACGTTTGCCTCGCGCACCGACTTTCGTAACCCGCTCGTTCAAACCGCCTATTCGGTTGCCTTTTTTCCAGAACTCATCGCCCACTTTATCGAGGAGTATCAAGAAGGCATCCGACCTCGTGTCACGGTTGCGCTCCTCAACGAACAAATTGCTCTGGTCGGTGTCTCAGGCGAGTTCTTTTGCCAACATGCGATGCGACTTCGGGAACGTGCGAGCGTCAAGCAGCTATTCTTTTTCGGATACTGCAACGGCTATCACCAGTACTTCCCAACCATCGAAGGTGCTGCCGAAGGTGGATACGGCGCCGATGCGCAAGTCGCCCCCGCCGAAGTCGGTGCTGGCGAACAAGTGATGAATCAAGCGCTGATTCGCATCGAACAATTGCGAGGCAAACTGACGTGGTGAGGACAATCACGAGCGAATCCAACGGAATCTTGTCAGTGAGAAGCGATTGCAACCTCTTCTCCCGCCACAGCATCGGCCGGTGATTCTTGGCTGCCAGCATCGTCGGCTTCCAACCAACGTGAATTGGGTGGCACCACCAACTGCGTGAGGGTCGTC
>JBKCUI010000364.1:0-2466 GCA_046318495.1 Pirellula sp.
CTCATATTGCGACCGATCCTGTTTCGATGGATTCCGACTCCCATTGGCTCCACGCCCGCTCTGCCAATCCGAACGAGAGGGTCATCCCATTTCCGCCCACGCCCGTGCAGGTGTACACCCCCGGTGCAACACATTGTTCAAATGCTGGACCGACCATGTACTTGGCGTAAATGCCATGCCACCTGGTTTCGATTTCCCAGCTGGGCAACACGAGGATGCGTTGCAGTTCCCGCAGGATCAGCCGATCGATTTCGACGTTGTCGAAAGGCTCGATCGCATCCTCGTATTCGTGGGAATCTCCCAACACGACGTTTCCTTGTTGGTTTTGCGAGGCCATCACATGGATTCCGTAGGCGTCGAGCTCTGGCGACTCGCTGGCGATACGATCGATGAGCGGTTGCAACGAGGAACAGACGCGAAAGTTGGGATAGTGCCGCAAAGTCAATCCGCCGGCCAAGTGCGGGCCGATGCGCCATTGGCCGGATTGCGCGATGGTCCGCATCATGTGCAGCTTGCAGCCTCGAATTGATTGCGATGCATACAATTCAGGAAAGAGGGTGACCATATCCTCCCCCGAACACACCACGATCCGGTCGGCTCGGTGGCGTCCTCCGTCGGAGGTTGCCAGTTCGCCCGGCTGCGCGTTCACTGCAGCACAGCGAAATTGAAACTCTACCCCGTATCGCTGGTGCAACCAATTCGGCAAACTCCGAACCGCCGATGGCGGATCGACGCAGCATTCGGTATCGCTCCATAGACTTCCCAACAGGCCTTTGGGATTTGCAGCCGGCGAACGCGAGAGCGTTTCCGACGGAGTGAGCAATCGGAGGCTGCCGCCGCGCGGGCTGTTGCGATGGATTTCGGTGAATTCCTGCAAGACGCGCCACTCGTCTTCTTGATGAGCCATGTGCAACGAGCCACACGGACTTACCCAGATCCCTGCTTCACTGGCGAGTCGCAACCATCGCTCGCGCGAGGTCAACGCCAACGGTCGCAACGCATCCGATTGCCCGATCACCCAAATCATTCCAAAGTTGCGGATCGATGCGCCGCTGGCTCGAGGGGAACGCTCAATCACGGTCACCTCATGCCCTCGCTCGGCCGCCGACCATGCATGGGCCAGTCCCACGATGCCCGCGCCCACCACGATGACTTTCTCTCGTCGCATCAAAACCTTCCATTTCCAAAAGCGAGGACCGCATCCAACGCAGCAAGGACCTCGCGCAGACAGTTTGGTTGCAGACTCTTCAAACTTCTTTACCCGTTGCGAAGCACCCATCCTACGCGCGCGCGACGCACCCGACAACATGCGTCGCGACGGGCGGAATCGCTACGGGATGGATTACGATACAATCCGTTGTTTCACGGATGCATTTACTTGTTCGCGTTGGGAGAGATCCAATCGATGAGGACGTCGCGCGCCGCCATATTCCAAGGAGTCGGTTTGCCGTGGCAACTCGCCGACGCGCCGATTCCCGATCTGCGACCGGATGAAATCCTCGTGAAGATCTCCGCGTGCACGATCTGCGGAAGCGATGTGCACAGCATCGATGGCCGCCGCAGCGTCCCTACGCCGTCGATCCTAGGACACGAAATCGTCGGCGAGATCGCGGCCTTTGGATCGTCCGATCCCATGAGCGACGCGCGCGGGGAGCAGCTGCAAATCGGCGATCGCGTCGTCTGGTCCGTGGTGGTTTCGTGCGGGCATTGCTTCTTTTGCGAGCGCGAATTGCCACAGAAATGCGAACAGGGGTTCAAGTACGGCCATGCCGCCTGCAGCTCGCAATCCCCGCTGTCCGGCGGTTATGCTGAGTTCATCGTGTTGCAACCTGGCACTTCAGTCGTCCGTATTCCACCGACCATGAGCCTCGAAGCTGCTTGCCCCTTGAGCTGCGCCACCTCCACCATCGCCGCCGCCATGCGTCTGCTTCGAGTCCAGAAGGAGGAGACGGTATTAATTCTCGGCGCAGGCATGCTGGGGCTCACCGCATGCGCCATGGCCAAAGAGCGCGGCGCGCGCACGGTCGCATGTGTCGACCTATCAGCAGCCCGTGCGGAGCGAGCGCGCTCGTTTGGCGCTGACACGATCCACTTCGAGGAACTGAGCCTCCCATCGATTCTGCCACCAGACCAACCTCATGGGTATGACGTGGTGGTGGAATGCACAGGCAGCAACGAGGCAACGCGTCTGGGACTCGACGCGGTTCGAATCGGAGGCAGGCTCGGATTGGTCGGGGCTGTCTTTCCTGGCACACCGTTTCCGATCGCCATGGAACGCTTGGTCCGCCGCCAAATCTCCATCCATGGCATCCACAACTATGCCCCGGAAGATCTCGTCGCAGCCGTGACCTTCATGGAACAGGCCGAACGACGTCATCCGTTTGCTCAGTTGGTGGGGCCCCAGTTTTCGTTGGATGACATCGAAGACGCTATCCATGCAGACCGCCAATCGCAGAATGAACGCGT
>JBKCUI010000365.1:0-2595 GCA_046318495.1 Pirellula sp.
TACTGGTCTGGCGCTACCGATCCTAATTGTCCTGTCAACGTATTTGTTGATCCTACTGCCAGGCCACTACATACTGTTGCAACACCTGGCGCAAGAATTGGTTCTGGCTTGACGTCTACGCTAACAACAATTGGTAGGCCAGTGCAAGATGCTGGTGCTGGAGAAACAGCAACGATTGTGTACTGGATCGTTATCGTTGCACTAGTTGTATTGATAAACTTATCATTCTTGATTAAGTCTGAACCTCCCACGCTGGAAAAAGCGTTTTCTAAAGCAGTTGCTCGATTCCCTAAATCAGGGATTAACTTACCGGTTGCCACAACTGGGCTATTAGTTAAAATATTTACCCCTGGATCTAGCGCAATTGCAGGAACAATTGTTCTTGACAGCAGCTGATAGGTACCGGCTGTTACAGAAGAACCATTTGTTCCAAGAATAATGGAGTTTGCATCACGGCTACAAATTTGAGGTGTAACGACAGCTGCCAATACTGGCTCCGGGTTGATCGAAACGGTAATATCAAACGGATCACCCGAACAAGATGCAGGAGCTGCAGAAACAGGGACAACCGTGTACACAACTTTCAACACAGTGGCAGTAGTGTTGCGATAGGTATCATTCGCAATTGCGCTTGACGAACCAGCCACGGCAACGAACGTTCCAACCGTAGTTGGCCCAACCAAACCGACATCTTTACTTTTCAATGTTACAACATACGAAGCCGCTTCAACTGAAGATCCATTCGTATTCAATATCACGCTGATTGGATTCGAACTAGATGCATTTGTGCTACAGACCGGTGTCGGGTTTGCCAAAGCTGGGCTCATGACCGGTTCCGGATTTATCGGAACCGTAATCGTGAATGGTAACCCCACACAGCCAGATCCCTGTGCTGTTGGTATAATTGTATACACAGCGTTTAACACGGTTGACCCGCTTGTTCTGTTCAACAATGTCTCGCTTATTAAATTCCCACTTACTCCTGCGGTTTTAACAACGATGCCAGGATCATACGCAACTGTCCAAGTGAAAGTACTTAACACACCATTGCCAGCGGGTGTGGTTGCCGGATTGTTCACCACATCTTGAGGATTGAAAGTAAACGGAATGTTTGAGCAAACGGCTGGCTGGGTAAATGGTCCAGCTTGCGGTTTGGGGCTAATATTTACAGCGTACGTAAATGGAGAACCTTGACAATTATTTGGGCTGGCACTAAAAGGAGTAATCGTATAGGTTACTGTTACTGGAGAACCGGTAAGATTTGAGTAGTTATCGGTGATAGGTGCATTGCTGGAGGCAACCCGATTAGGTGCAGGTGGAACTCCAACCGGGTCTGACGATGAAACAGTATACGTAAACACGCTACTCACCCCGTTTGTGATTTGTGATTGAATAGAGTGATTCAATGACGAGCTACACGCTGGATCGACAACATTTGACCCCACAGGCTCAGGACGAAGAACAATTTTGAAATCAAATGGAGTGCCTTCACAATCTCCCGTCAAGCTAACTGGTGTTACCGTATAGGTGATGGTGACTTCGGCATTCGACTTATTGACATAGGCATCGGTAATATTTGCGACCGTGGCAGTCGTTCGATTCGCACCGGGAAACGTGACAATGGGGTTGCTTGAGCTTACTGTATACTTAAATTTACTGGGAACGCTATTTCCACCAACAACATTGTCAATCACCAGTGTTTGCAAATTGAAATTATTTGTTTCACCGCTACATTGAACCACTGTTGTTGTTGCTGGACCCTTGGGTTCTGGGCGTATCGAATAAACCACATCAAAAGGCGACCCGGGACACCCCAAGCCTATCGCATTAGTAGGTGTAATTCTGTATGTGATTAGAACAATACCACTGGTGGTGTTTGTGAAACTTCCTGTAAGACCCGCTGAGGTGGCGATCGTCCGATCTAATAAAGGCGGAGTGGGTACGTTTGTTTCATCGGATGAAGAAACGACAAAGGTAAACTTACTTAAAACACCGTTACCGCCTGCATCAATACTAGTAGCCTGAATGTTATAACTAAAAGCTTCATCGCTGCATGCAAATAGATTCGCTGAAGTGCCAACTGGCTCTGATTGAACAGTAATTGTCACTGGTACCGCAGGGATTGTCGAGCAGTTCAACCCTCCGTTCACCGTAGGGGTGATCTGATAGGTCACCGTCAGGTTTGATCCTGTTACGTTGGTCAATACATCGGTGATCGTGTTCAAAGCAGACTCGGGAACATTAGTGCCTGCGGTCGCTGGACCTGCTCCATCCGGATCAGGCCAACTAAATCTCGTATTCGCAGGAAGACCCGCTGGCAATAAGTTCACATGGTAGTTCACCGCTGATCCGCTACAGATCGTCTTCGCCTGTCCCGCTACGATGATCGGCTGTGGTTCTACCGTGATCACCACCGGAACGGCCGGAAGGGTTGTACAATTCAAGCCACTGTTTACTGTAGGCGTGATGTTGTAAGTCACCGTCAGGTTCGCTCCTGTCGTATTGGTCAACACATCGGTGATCGTATTCAAGGCTGACTCATTCACATTCGTGCCTGCTGTCGCTGGACCTGCTCCATCCGGATCAGGCCAACTA
>JBKCUI010000366.1:0-8036 GCA_046318495.1 Pirellula sp.
TGCACCATCGGCGCGAAAAAAAAAGGGCCGACGGTTTGCACCATCGGCGCGAAAAAAAAAGGGCCGACGGTTTGCACCATCGGCCCAGTGATCCCTGGCACCGGAACAACCCCGAAGGGCTGTTCCGGTGCTCAGTCGTAAGCTCTATCGTGAAGCACCAGCGATCCGCGATTGACCCAGTAATCTTGGTCCGCTGGCTATATGCTGCTCCAACCCAGGAGGAAGGCCAGTCGAGCATTCCCGCAAATTCTCGACCGACGATAGAGCCTGTTGAAGGACGAATTGTTTTCAAAGATCTAGACAGGACCCGCATCGAAACCTCCGCATTCCGGGTTCTCCGAAACGAGGAATCGATGCTCTTCCCATGCAGATCGGAATTACGGGATGCGGCCTCTGAGTGTCAACACCACTTTTCGCATACTCAGCCCAATGCCAGCGGCGACCGCCCGCAGATGGCTGGTTTTCCCAAGGAAAACAGCAGCCCAGCGTCCAAAAGAAGGCGACGCGCGGCGGTAGCACACCCGCTCCGCGACCAGCCCAATCCACCCAGACCCGCTCCCTTATCGATCGGACGATCTGACTTAGTATTGGATCTTCGTCTTGGGCAACTTGGCCTGCAACTCGGCCACCGCTTTCTTGCTCAACGCGGTGTTGGTTAGGATCAAGTCCTTGAGGTTGGTCAACGCAGCGAGTTTGGCGGCCCCTTCATCGGTGATGGCCGTCTTGCCCAAATGCAAGAACTCCAGACTCTTGATATTCACGATCGACGGGATGCCTGCGTCCCCTACGTTCGTATCGTCGAGATTGAGCCGCTTGAGCTTGCTTCCCGCGAGCGCTTCCAGACCTGCATCGGTGACGCGTGTGTGCCACAAATTGAGATCTTCCAGCTTGGTCAGCTTTCCGATCTCCGCCAGCGCTGCATCCTTGATCGTGGTCTCGCTCAAATCGAGGCTGGTCAAGTTCGGAAACTTGCCGATGTGCTCGACGATCCCCTTGGTGGTGATCGCGCAATCGCGAAGCTTCATCTTGGCCATCTCCTTGGCACCTGCGACTGCAGCCAGCGCATCGTTGCCAACGCGGGTGCGGAAGATGTCGAACTCTTTGAGCTTGGTCATGCTCGAGAGGGCCGAGAAACTCTTGTCGGTCACTCCGCAATCTTGAAATGAAATGGCGACCATGTTCGTCATCCCCGAGAGATACTGCATGCCTTCGTCGGTGATGCGAGGCCCCCACAAACTCAGATTGCGAAGTTTCGTCAGTCCCTTGAGGTGGCTCAAACCGACATCGCTGATTTGATTGCAGTCGGACAAGTCGAGCAGTTCGAGCTGCGCCGTGTCCTTGAGGTAGGCCAATCCCGCATCGGACAGTTTGGTACGCGGAGCGCGGATCCGCTTGATCGTCGTCGACTGCGCGAGGCTCTTGAGGCACTCGTCGGTGACAGGGCAGCGATCGAGGTTGATGTCATCGATCTTCGGAAACTTGGCCACGGCCGCGATCGTCTCATCCGTGATCGCCGATTGCTCCAACCTCAGCGCTCGCAGATTGGGCATCTTGCTCAACGAAACGATCAACGCATGCGTGGCCAGCGGTCCGCTCACCGAGATCGATTGGATCGAGGGTACATCGAGGACCCGCGGAAAGGTCTTGACCCAGTCGTCGCCGCATTTGCGGAAATCGACTGCGGTGACTTGCCCATCCTTCTCGGTCACGACCACTCCGAGCATGCCTCGCAACGCCGCCACAGCCTCCGACTGCACGGCCGCCGGAGGCGTCTTCGTCTCTTGCGCCATCGCGGTCGGCAGCCCTGCGGCCCCCCCCAACAACATCGATGCCATCGCGATC
Organism: Pirellula sp.; assembly: GCA_046318495.1. GTDB lineage: Bacteria > Planctomycetota > Planctomycetia > Pirellulales > Pirellulaceae > JBKCUI01. The sequence continues at coordinate 1,843 of JBKCUI010000366.1, forward strand.
GCGAAGCGTCTGCGAACAGCAGTCGAGCGCGCGGCACCAGAACAATGGCATCGAGATCGGGCGAATCGAGAACGGATTGGCATGGATAACTCGCAGTCAGACAGGGAGAGGAACAGGGGAGAACCGTTCAAAACGCGATTGAAATGATCGTTTAGGCATTCCAAAATGACAAGCGTTGCCGTTGGGAAAAATGGGTTTCTCGCCGATCCATCGCAGTGGACTGCGATCCGCCCAGGACCCCAACGCCGCGCCGCAGCCACCACCGCGCCGCGAGAATAATCGTCAAGCTTCGCGTGCGCGATGGGCTCGCACGATCCGATGCGAATCCCCTGGTGGATGGGAAAATGTCCAGGAATCTTTCGGATTCCATTTCAGAACCCGAATCGCGGTATGGTAAGGTTGCCGAGCCCGTCGCTTGCGACCTCTGCCCCGATGAAGGAACGCGATCTCCCTATGCTCATGCGGAATCCTCTGCCTGATTTGCAGTTCACCTACCGCTTGCCCTTCGGTGCCTCCCTCACCGATCGCGGTGTGCAATTCACCGTCTTCAGTCGCTCGGCCACCGCCATGCGGCTTTTGCTCTACAAGCACGTCGACGACCGCGAACCGACCGAGATGGTGGACTTCGATCGCAAACGAGACCGCTGGGGCGATGTTTGGAGCATCCATCTGAACGGCCTCCAAGCCGGTCAGCTCTACCATCTCCAAGCCAACGGGCCGTTCGATCCCGAGTCGGGCCAATGGTTCGACGGCAACGCTCGATTGATCGATCCGTACGCGAAAGCCTTGGCCGGTTGCTTCCAACACACCACCGACGGGGTGATCCGCCCTCCCAAATGCGTCGTCGTCGAGGACGCTTTCGATTGGGAAGGCGATCGCCATCTGCGCCGCCCGATGAGCGAGTCGATCATCTACGAAATGCACGTTCGTGGATTCACGCAAAGCAAATCGAGCAAAACCAAGCACCCGGGCTCTTATCTCGGGGTGATCGAAAAGATCCCCTACCTCAAGAGCCTCGGCGTGACCGCAGTCGAGTTGATGCCGGTCCACGAGTTCCCGATCCTCGATATCCACGGTAACACCCCGGCGCGTCCGAACTACTGGGGCTATGACCCGATGGCCTTCTTCTCGCCTCATCGCGGGTACGCGTGGTCCAAAGAGCCGGGCGCTCAAGTCCATGAGTTCAAGCAGATGGTCAAGGCGCTCCATCAAGCCGGCATCGAAGTCATCCTCGATGTGGTCTTCAATCACACTTGTGAAGGCAATGAACGGGGACCCGTCCTATCCTTTAAAGGACTCGAAAACCAAGCCTACTACATCCTGAACTCCAACGGCGCCCACTACAGCAACTACTCAGGCTGCGGCAACACTTTCAACAGCAACCATCCGGTCTGCCGCGAACTGATCTTCCATTGCTTGCGCCACTGGGTACACAACTACCACATCGACGGATTCCGATTCGATCTGGCCAGCATCCTGTCGCGCGATCGGCATGGCAGTTTGATCCCGAACCCTCCGCTGGTCGAACTGATCGCCGAAGACCCCATGCTGGCCGATACCAAGATTATCGCCGAAGCGTGGGACGCTGCCGGGGCGTACCAAGTCGGCTCGTTCGGCGACCTTCGATGGGCCGAGTGGAACGGGCGTTACCGCGACGACGTTCGCCGCTATTGGCGCGGCGATTCCTCGATGGTCGGTGCCATGGCAACGCGTTTGAGCGGTTCTTCGGATCTGTATGAACACGGCGGACGCGCGCCCTATTGCAGCATCAACTTCATCACTTCGCACGATGGCTTTACTCTCAACGACCTGGTCAGCTATCGCGACAAGCACAACGAAGCCAACGGCGAAGGCAATCGCGATGGCGACAACAACAATCACAGCGACAACTACGGACACGAAGGCCCGACCAAAAAGAAAGCCATCGAATCCCTGCGTGTCCGCCAGCTCAAGAACATGCTCACGTCGCTTCTGCTGAGCCAAGGCGTGCCGATGCTCTTGATGGGGGACGAAATCCGGCGCTCGCAAAAAGGAAACAACAACGCCTACTGCCAGGACAACGAGATCTCTTGGTTCGCATGGAACCAAGTCGAATCGCAAGCCGACATGCTCCGCTTCACGAAGGGATTGATCGAGTTTCGACGGATGCAACCGTCGCTCCGCCGCGAACAATTCCTTACCGGACGCCCCCAAGACCAACGGGGTGTTCCCGACGTGAGCTGGTTTGAATCGACCGGCATGCCAATCCATTGGGACGCCCCCGATGGCACGCTCGTGTGCTGGCTGGGCAAACCCTCTCCCACTCAAGACCCCGAAGGCTTTGGCCGCGACATCTTGATCATGTTCAACGGCACTCCGGAGACGAAACAGTTCCAGTTTCCAAACCCAACCCGAGGCTTGCGCTGGCGCGTCTTCATCGACACGACCAAAGACTCTCCGCTCGACTTGTACCCCAATCTGGACGGACCTTTCGCTCCGCCGCAGCGTCAAGTCGAACTGCTCTACCGCTCCGCCATGGTCTGGATCGCGGACTGATCCCGCATCCGATCTCCATTCGACGGCTGGATTTCAATTCAACGGGCGGATGCGGATGTTGCGGTACCGAGCTTCCGTCGGCGGACCGGAATGGATTTGCAGCGCGATCACTCCCTCGCGCGCGATCGCAGGATCGGTTTCGGTGAACTCCACCGTCAGCGTTCCATTGAGCCATATCTGGATGTGATTGCCGATCGCGCGGACCATCAGCGTGTTCCAATCCCCTGGCTTCAAAGCCGCAGCCACCCTTTGGGGCGCCCCTTCAGCCAACATCTTGTTGCGGCGCGATTCATCGTACAGCCCACCCCATACCGGCCTTCCCCATGCCGAACCTACGTCGCATTGGTAGCCGCTGACCTCGGTGGAATCGGGCACCCGAACCGTTCGGAACTGCACCCCAGCATTGTCCCCTTCGCCGACCAGCTTCACGTCCAGCTTCAACTCGAAGTCGCCGTACTTGCGCTCTGTGCACAGGAACTCGTTGTGAGGGATCGCTCGCTCGAGCGACCCCGCGACGACTTCTCCGGACTCGATTCGGAACCACTGGCGGTTCCCTTCCCATCCCTCGAAGGTGCTTCCATCAAAAAGTGACTGAAACCCATCGTCGGCAGAATCGGACGCTCTCTGCGATGCCGCTGCATTCGCATCGCGCGCGGCCGATTGCGCCATCGCCGGTGCAACCCATGCACTGTTTACGCAACCCAATCCGAAAACGATCGTGCGAGCGAGCCTTGCGATCGGGCGTGTGCGGTCAGCATGCCATGTCATGGTGCACCCTTGAAAGGTGAAAGAGTCTTTTAGGTCGGCCATTGCGAACGCAACCATTGTAGCTCGTTTGCGATGCCTTGATGCAAGCTGTCGGTGCGCAGACCGGGTGGCAACACGCCCCAAGCATACGTTTCGACTTCGACGTGCGTTGCATCGGTCAAGCCGGGCGTACCCGCTTTCCACAATTCCAACCATCGCTCGATCTGGCCGCGCGTCGAGCGAAGACGCCCCCAAGCCTCCACATAGATCGGGACGTGGAAATGGATGCGCCATTCCCCGCGCTGCAGCGATCGATCGCGCAGCGCCAACGGTAGGTCCTCGACCAATCGCAGCTCTCCCTCCGCAGTGCGATAGGTGGTTTGATGCAGATACCGGTCTTCGGCGAACAACGCCAACTGCTGATGCGCTTCCTCATGTTGGGCTGCATCGAACTGATCCCATGGGACCGAGATGGCCGACGAGACTTGGACCTTGCCAATCCCAATGCCTTGATGCGCGAACGCGCGGATCTCATCGGCCTGGTCTTCCCACATCACGGCTGAATGGCAGATGTCGTGGCATACGGTCAAGTGTTGCCGGACCGCATCGGCCTGAGCATGGCTCAACGCAGGAGGGGAGAGATAAGTATCGAAGTAGCGACGGAGCGAAGCCCCATCGGTGAAGACGCACCCCGGCTCGGGCTCCAAGGCCAAAACGATCCGACGCCCGGTCTCCGATTCCAACTGCTGCAACTCGATCGCGATGCGTGTCAGCTCGGCGGCTGCCGCAGCCAACGATTCTCGAGACGGTGCGGGCTCGCCCCAAGCGATCGGCAACGTTGAGATCGAACCGGGCATTCCGGGTGGCAGCAATCCATCCAAGATGCGGATCAAATGCCGCGTGTACTCTGCGCGGCGAGGATCCCACCACGCGGGCAAGTAAACGCGATGCTTGACCACCGACGAATGAAAATTCCCTTGGGGAAATCCATTGAACGTGTAAGGCACCAACCGCATGGTCGAAAGCGCTTCGCGGACGCGTTCCACTCCGCCTTCGCGGCAGACTTCCTCGGCTGCCGTTTCCGAAAACCAAAGGCCGACCCCCAATTGCGGGACACCCAGTTGCTCGCGGACGGCCACCGCATGCACCTGCAGATTCTCAAGGACAGAATCCAACGAAGTGCCAGCATGAACGTTGGTGCAATAACCGAGGATCGATGGAGGTGATGGCATGGACAACGAGAGGGCAAGGAGTATGAAACCCAGTATCTTGCGGATACGGACGGCGCGTCGATGTTTCGTCCGAAGCTTATCGAGCGAACGGGTTGCGTGGCGGCGTCTGCACAGGATGGACCATCATTCGTCCGTCGCACCTTCGCGACCCGGGCGAGCGCGGGCTGCCGAGCGTTGAAAGTCACGGAACTCTTGCGGCCATTGCGATTGGAACAACATCGGCTCGCCGGTTACCGGATGGACGATCCCGAGCGTTTCACCATGCAAGGCAATTCGGCGATGAGGCCAAGCCCAATGGCTGGCCAACGCCGATCGGTATCTGGGATCGCCGAGAATCGGATGACCGGCTTCCGCGAGATGCACACGGATCTGATTGCGACGCCCCGTCTCCAGCCGAACCTCGACCAGCGACGCGTCGCTCCACGTTGTGCGGGTTTGGTAGTGCGTGATGGCAAGCTCTCCGTGCGCAGCGTCGTCGACGGAGTAGCGGTTGAGATTCTCGTCGGTAGCGAGGTAGCTTTGGATCGTGTCGCTGGGAGGATCGAGTTGTCCAGCCACGATGGCGACATACTTGCGCTCGGGTTTGCGCTGCGCGAACTGGCTGCGCAACTGCTCGGCGATGCTCAAACTCTTCGCCAAAATCAAAACGCCCGAAACATCCCGGTCCAATCGATGCACGCAGAAGACCTCGGCCTTGGGATCGCTGTCGCGGAGCCGGCGCTCCACCCTCGACACCAACGTCTGGCCTTCGCCATAGCGCGTTGGAACCGTCAGCAAATGGGCCGGCTTGTTCACCACGCATAAGTGCGGGTCATCAAATAGAAATTCGATGGCCGACCTGGCATTCCCCTTGGTGCGTCCTTTGGGGGGGGCCACCGGCATCGGAATCCAGTCGACCTCCAGCACATCCCCTGGCTCCAAAACGTAGTGAGCCTTGCGGATGCCACGTCCATTGACGGCGACGCATCCATTCTCGATCAACCACGCGCAGTGGCTCGCGGGCATGGCCAGCAGATTCTGCAGCACGCTCGCAAGTTTGCGGGCGGGAGGCGGAATATTCGACGGAACTGTAATCGTTTTCGAAGTCATGCCATGAGTCTAGTCGATGCGATGCATTGCGACAGACGCACCGCCTTCTTTCCGGCGCGATTGGTCCCCGCCTGCTTGCCCTGGAGCCCGCGGAAAAACCAGCCGGAACGCAGGCGGATGATTGCAAAACCAAAGGGGGCACGATATCGTGAAACCTCGCGCCAGCACTACGCAATCTCATCCTCGTCGACTCGGAAGTTCCCACCATGTCCAACGCCAATCCCGACCCGAACAGTCACCTGCAACCCGCTTCTTCCCAACCGGCTCCTGCCCCCGTCCCGCGGCGCGGCACCTCCAACCTGATGTGGTTGATCCCGTTGATGTTGGGCGCCGGCGTCGCTGCTTTCCTGGTCCCCGAGGTCCTCAAGAACATTTACTTCGCCGAAGAAGAAGCCAAAGTTCGCAACAAGGAAAACGTCGTTGGCACCAACACCAGCGCCGAACCACCGCCAGGCGTCTCCCGAGATCCGTACGCGAACATGGGTGGAGGTTCCAGCAACAACGCTGCCTCCGACGAAAAACCCAAGGATGATAAACCCGCAGACGAAAAGAAGGATGAGCCCAAGGAGAAGGAAGGCGACAAGTAAACCC
>JBKCUI010000367.1:0-13947 GCA_046318495.1 Pirellula sp.
GTTGTGGGAGAAGATCCAGGGCGAGGTGAAGGCTCTCGTGCAGGTTAAGGACCTCGATTCGACCAAGCAGGTGCTGAAGAGCTTGACGAAGATCGGCAAAGCATCTCCCACGTAGGGCACGCTCGGTAGGGCACTGCGTGAACGCGCATTGGGGCGCGCGGGCGTCCCGCCCGCATCCGAGCTCACAGTCGGTGCCAGGCACTGAGCGAGCGGTTCGTGACCAAACGTAGGACGGGTCTCCTGGCCCGTCGGCGCGCATCCCAATGCCAAGACGCGTAGGTTTCACGCGGAGACGCCGAGGCGCGGAGGGAGAGGGAGTTCTGTTTGCGCTTACTGCGCGATGGTGCTAGCAAACAATCGGTGCCAGGCACTGAGTGAGAGGTTCGTGACCAAACGTAGGACGGGTCTCCAGGCCCGTCTACGCGCATCCCAAAGCCAAGACGCGTAGGTTTCACGCGGAGACGCCGAGGCGCGGAGGGAGAGAGAGTTCTGTTTGCGCTTACTGCCCGATGGTGCTAGCAAACGGTCGGTGCCAGGCACTGAGTGAATGGGGGCCGCCCCATCGAATCGTGGCGTGCATGGGCTGACGGATGCGGGGACTGGGCAAGGGGCGCAAAGTTCTCCTCAAGGGTCAGCTTTGTTTGCGCGGACAGCCCCGGTCATGCCATCCGAGCCGAACATCCGATGCATACGTCGTCGTCGATTCGAACTGCAAGACCCGCAATGCTTGCATCTCACGTCGCCGGCACCCTTGGACTGATCTACCCGAGCAAGAATCCGGGCCCAGAATGAAATTTCGCTTTGACAACGCCAGTCAACTGTTGCGTCGCGCCACCTTCGCCGCGTTGGCAGTCGGTCTGACTTCAGGGTTCAACACGGTACTTGCTGCCGACCCCCCGGTCCGCGTGTCTCCGATCGTGCGCGCCATCCAACGCGCAGAAGCAGCGGTCGTAAACATCCAGGGCAATAAATCCATCGCCGTGGCATCGGCCGGGGGGGCGGGGTCCAAGCAAGAAGTCAACGGCATGGGCACCGGGGTCATCATCGATCCTCGCGGTTACATCGTGACCAATCTGCACGTTGTCGAAGACGTCAACCGCATCGAAGTCACGCTGGCTGACGGAAGCACGGCCATCGCCAAACTTCTCAACTACGATCCCGAAACCGATCTGGCGCTGATCAAAATCCCGACCAGCAAAGATCTTCCCACCATCCAGTTCGGCACCAGCTCGGACTTGATGCGCGGCGAAACCGTCATCGCCATCGGCAACCCCTTCGGGTACCAAAACACGGTCACCCAAGGCATCATCAGCGCCTTGCACCGCAACATCCCGGTCAACGGCACCCAAGAATACAAGAACCTGATTCAAACCAACGCCGACATCAACCCAGGCAACTCGGGCGGCCCGCTCCTGAACCTCGACGGTGAAGTCATCGGCATCAACGTCGCCGTCCGCGTCGGCGCCCAAGGCATCGGCTTTGCCATCCCCATCGATTCGGCCTTGGAAGTCATGGCCGACCTCGTGGCCGCCTCGCATCGCGAACCGGTCGCACACGGCTTGGACCTGACCCGGTCCTACGAGAACGGTGTTAGCAAGCTGATGATCCGCGGCGAAGGGGGCGAGGAAACTTCTCGTCGCGATCTGCGAACCTGCGACATCGTGGAGAGTGTCCAAGGAGTCGCGGTCACCAACCGCTTAGAATTGGAATTGGCCCTCCTGGATCATGGCCCAGGCGATCCCGTCGAGATCACCCTCGCCCGCGGAGAGGAACGCATCCGACAATCGCTGGCGCTCCGACCCTCCGGCTACGGCGTGACCGAACAAAACGTCGCCCGGGTGGCTTGGGAACAGCTCGGCGTTCGCGTGGTCCCCGTACCCGCCACCGCCGTGTCGGGATTCAACGATGAATACACGGGTGGGCTCAAAATCACGGAAATCCGAGCCGGCAGCCCCGCTGCTCGCCAACGTCTGATGCCCGGCGACGTCATCGTCGGCATCATGGACTGGCACACGGCCACCATGGAAAACCTCCAATGGGTGCTGTCGAGCCCCAGTTTCCGAACCGCTCCAACGTCCAAGTACTACGTGATTCGCAAGCGACAGCAAATGATGGTGGCCATGAGTCCCGAGTCGACCCGCAATCGCTAAGCCCCGTTTTCCTCGTTTTTCAGACTTTTTCGAGCTATTTTGACCGGCGGCCGACTGGTTTTTTCCTTCGAGGCCGCAACAGTGCGACAGGTACGGTTGCCACAGTCAGCCGTCCTGGATACACTTCGCCTACCGAAGTCGGTTTGCCCCGTGGTGTAATTGGCAACACAAGGGATTTTGGTTCCTTTATTCTAGGTTCGAGTCCTAGCGGGGTAGTTGATTGAACGCCAGAGCCCGGCCACACGCCGGGCTCGTTTCGTTGATGAAGCCGCGATCGTGCGGCCCCCATTAAGGAAACGAGAAACGAAGCTATGCCTGAAATCCAAGCCTTCCGCGGCCTGCGTTACAACCTCGCTCAAGTCGGATCGCTCTCGGATTGCGTGGCTCCTCCCTACGATGTGGTCGATACGGCCCTCCAGGACCACCTCTACCAGCTCTCTCCTTACAATTTCTTGCAACTGGAGAGAAACCGCCCCGAGCCGGGCGACTCGCAGCCGGACACGGTCTACGATCGAGCCGGGCGGATCTTTCGCAATTGGCGCACCGAAGGCATCCTGCAGCACGAGCCCGATCCGGCCCTCTACGTGTACCATCAGATCTTCGATCTGCACGGCCAGACGATCACGCGACGGGGATTCATGGCGGCGGTCAAACTCCAACGCTTCGGCGAAGGCAACATCTACCCGCACGAACAAACCCATGCCTCGGCCAAAGAAGATCGATTGAAACTCATCCGCGCGACCCGCGCGAATCTGTCCCCAATCTTTGGACTCTATCCCGATCCCGACAACGCCATCCAAATGCGACTCGAAGCGGAAGTCGCCGGCGCTCACGGCATCGAAGCGGTCGACCATCTGGGCGTGTTGCATCGCATGTGGCCGGTGCGCGATATCAAGACCATCCAAGAAGTCACCGCCAAGATGGCCGACCGCGACATGTTTGTCGCCGATGGCCACCATCGCTACGAGACCGCGTGCAACTACCGCGATGAACTCCAGGCGCAATCGCCGCTGGATGCCGAGCACCCTGCCAACTATGTGATGACCACCCTCATCGGCATGTCCGATCCAGGATTGATCGTTCTGCCGACCCATCGCTTGCTACACGGCATCCCGGACTTCACCACCGAACAACTGCATCAACGCCTCTCGCCATACTTCGACTGCGAACTGGTTGGCCACGGACCGGATGCGGCCGGTGCCGTCTGGGCGGAACTCGATCGGCTCGACGAACAATGGATCCTAGCTCTGTACTCGAGCGCATCGGGTGAGTGGACGCGCATCTCTGCCCGCCAAGAAGCCGCCGATCGCATGGCCGCGATCTCCACCGATCACAGCTCGGATTGGCAAGGGCTCGGTGTTGCCCTCCTGCACCGATTGGTCTTTGAAGATCTGCTCGGACTCAAGGCATTTCCGACTCCGACCTACGTCCACCAAGTTCGCGAAGTGATCGATGGATTGCACGGACGCCTCGAAGGCAATCTGCATTACCCGCTCGCAGCCTTGGTCATGCCTGCATCGATCGAACACATTCAGAACTTGTCCGTGCACCAAGAACGCATGCCTGCCAAGAGCACGTACTTCTTTCCCAAGCTCGTCTCGGGAATGGTCGTGCATCCGCTGAGCTAACGGCCCGTTGGATGCAGCGGAGATACAAATCCCACAGTCAGCCGCAAGGCGCTCGCCGCGGGTTCTGTGAGGCTGTTTCTGTGACACGACATCAAAGAAGCCGCACCGGCCGCTAGCGCGACGCCGCTCACTTTTTCTGGAGCTTACGAACCGTCGTTCAACGGCTGCGAACTGCGCAGGTAGGCCATCAAATCGCGAAGCTGCGTTGCATCGAGTTTGTCGAGCAAGCCTTCGGGCATCAGCGACAGCACTTGAGGCTGCAACCGTTCGATGCTGTCGCGTTGCAACGTATGCAATTGTCCATCGATGTTGCGCAGTACGATCTGATCGCTTTGCTCGTTTTCGATGAAGCCGCTGAGGACTTGTCCATCGTCGGTCAAAACCCGCACCGTCTGATAGCCTTCGCGGATTTCCAAGCTTGGTGCGACGATGTTGCGAAGCAGCGTTTCGAGCTGATCGCGCTGGTATCCAGTGAGATCGGGGCCCACGCGTCCCCCTTCATCGAACAAGTAGTGGCAGCGACCGCAATGCTCGCGATAAAGCTTCTTGCCCCGATACGGATCGCCGGGCCCCTCTAGGGTGAGTTGGGCCAAAGTCCGACTGCGCTCATTGGCCGTGGCCAAATCGATGGAAGCGAATTCGGGATAGCGCTTGGCGACGCGTGCGCTCAACGCTTCATCGCTATGCAACCGCATGGCCCGCACGGCTTCGGGCGGCATCTCGTCGGCCGCCACGCTGGCGGCTTGGGCAGCATCGAGCCAACGGACGGTCCAATCGGGGCGACTGGCGAGCGTCGCGCCTGCCGCTGGACGCAGCTCGGCGGGCAGGTTGGGCCATTGCCCGATCAAGCTCTCTGGCACGCGCGGCGATTCAAAGCCGGCCAATCCGCTGATGGCCGCGATGCGCACGGCTGACGGAGCGCTGTCGTCCGCAAGTACCTTCAACATCGATTCCAATAGGAGCGGGTGGATCCTTCCTTGCGGTAACTCGCCGGCCAAGCGCGCGATCTGCGCGCGGGTTGCGGCGTTGGCGTTGCGATCGACCAATTGTCGCGCCGCCTCGTCCAGCGCCGACGCATCCCCGCGTCGCATCTGCAATGTGAGCGGAGGTTGGCCCAGCGCGACCATCGCATCGATGACCGCATCGGGTACGCCGGATAGCGATCGCCCCACGTAGGCTTGTTCGAACGCCGACTGCGCGGCCGAAGCGACCGTAGCGCGACGCGCTTTTTCGAGATTGGCGATGGTTCGAAAGGCATCGGCGACCGCGGCATGCGCTTCGGGAGTGCCGATGGTGGACCAACGTCGAATCAGATTGGGCAAGATCACGTCCCCGGCGAGCGGTTGTTCCCACATCCGGGGCGAGTTGAGAAAGGCTCCTCGAAACGCATCGAGGGTCGTCGCATGCTGCTCTATGGTCCACCAACAGAGCAACGGCAGGAACGGATCGTCGCTCGGCAACGAACGATTCAGCAACCGGCTCATGATCGCTAGGGCCTCGTGCGCCGGCAATCGCTTGGCAGAGCAAGCGATCTGGGCCAGGACATGGGGATCCTGTTCGCGCTGCGCGAGGGACTCCAGAGCGCTCAACGTACTCGAGGATACCGCATGATCGTCGGCTACCAATCGAACGGTCCATGCCCGCACGTCTGGGCTGGCATGTTCCATCAATCGCCTCGGGTCGATCGGGGCATCGCTGGCGGCGGCATCAAAGGGAATCGTGTCCTCGATCCAGCCGCATGCATGGGCGGTCCAAAGCAACTCCAGCGGGTAGTGGATGTCGTTCGAAGCCGGTGGAGTCGCGATCAGAAGCGAGGTTAGGCGCTCTCGAAGCGCGCTGCGCAGCGGGTGGGCGGCGAACAGCCGAACCGCTTGCCAACGCTGCCAACGATACGGATGCGAGAGCCGTTCCAAAAGTTCTTCGAGGGCGTTCAAGCTATCGTTGCTTGCTAGTTCCCGATTCCATGGCGAAGCGGTTGCATCGGCAACTTTGGGAGCCAGTCGATACACACGGCCGCGTTCGCGATCGAGCTTGCCTTCGAAGGCATAAATGTGGGCGACTACCGAGTCATACCAATCGCAAACGTATGCCGCCCCATCGGGCCCATCGCAGATCGCCACCGGACGAAACCATTTGTCCGAACTGGAGACCGCCTCCGCAACATCGCGCGTGGCATACGTCGATCCCACCGCATGGCGTTCCGTCTGAATCAATTTGCCGTGAAGCGGATCGACGGCCAGCATCGACTTCGGTGCAACTTTTTGTAATGCAGTCGACTCGGTCCACAGCATAGTATGCGTGAAGCGCGGGATCGGATCGTGTTGCATCGGGTTGAGGTAGCCGTAGCTGTGGGGATTGGACAAGCTGCCATGCTTGGAGAATCCTTTGCGGTAATAGGCTCCTTGGTAGTAGTGAAAGCCTCGCGTATCGCCGCCGTTGTGTCCGGAGAAGACTTCCCCGCGATCGTCGAAGGCGACACCGAAGGCATTCCCGCCCCCTTCGGCAAAGATCTCGTACTGACGAGTGACCGGATGGTAACGCCAAATGGCTTGGCCCAAGCTCTGTACGGGTTTGTTGTCCGTGCCGTAGGCTTTGATCGCACCGCTGACGGTGCTGCCTTGGGCAGCATAAAGCCATCCGTCGGGCCCCATGCACAAGCTATTGACGACCGAGTGCGTGTCTTCGAGCCCGAAGCCAGTCAGGTGGATTTCGGGATTTCCATCGGCGCGAAGATCGCCGTCTCGGTCGGAGTAATAGAGCAAGTACGGTGGGTTGAGGACCCAAGCGCCACCGGTGACGGGTGCCACGGCAGTCGCGATGTTGAGTCCATCGACAAAGACATGATGGGTCTCGTAGGTGCCATCGTTGTCGCGGTCTTCGTGAACGCTGATGCGATCCAAGCCTTGCAGTCCACCTCGGCCGGGCGGATCGGGCACGCCGTCGTACACCACGCGCCAGTGCTTGTCGCGGCTCAGGGGCTTGAGCCCCACAGGGTAGGGATACTGCCGATACTCGGCCACCCACAATCGGCCGGCTGCATCAAACGACGTCATCAAGGGCTGGGTAATGGTGGGTTCGCTCAACAGGAGATCCCACGTCAAACCGTCCAGAGTGCGGAAGCTGGCGACTGCTGCCTCGGGTTCGAGTGCAGGATCGTTGGCGGTGTCTTCGGGCGATTGGCCCGAGCATAAGGAGGGACCACTCGAGGCGAGCGCGACGAGCAGCCATGCGGCGAGCGATCGGCGAAGCCGACCGGGGAGGATCGATGGCATGGTGATGGCAAGCGTTGGCAGGAGAAAGGGTCGGAGGGACCTTTATCTTAGCCGAAGCCGCGCGCGCATGCATTCGAACGCGGGCCACCTATGCATCGGGTGCATCTAGGCGGCCTCAAAACATTCCATGAAGAGAACGAAGGACCGAGCCTGCACAAGGTCCTGATTCAAGTCGGTTGGAGCCGATCAGTCCTGGCCGGGAATCCAGAGCTTGGAACCGCCTCCCGAGGAGCCGCCGGAAGCGGAGCCGTCGGCGGCGTCCGGTGTCCACAATCCACTGGACGACTCGGAGCTCGGTGCGGCCATGCCGTCGGAGATTGCCCCTGCGGCGCCGGGCATGGCCGGAACGCCACGTCCTCGCGCGGCCATCTGCTGTTGCTGCAGCATGGCGGCTTGGATGAACTGCAGCAGGACTGGGTCATTGGGATTCTCGCGGAGCGAGGTCTCCAAGAACTGGCGGGCTTCGGCTCGGCGATCGAGCATGTTGAGCAATTCGAATCGCTCGAGGATCGCATTGCCCACCGGCAGTCCCAACTTCTGGCCCGATTCGATGATGCGAGCCAAGTATTGGATGGCTTGGTTCGGATCGGAGGAGAGTTGGACCTTGAGGTTGAGCAAGGTGTAGTCGGCCGAGAGTTTCATCTCTTCGGGCCAAGCCATCGCATCACCGGCGGCGATCAAGTTCGGATAGATCGACGTCACACCGCGCGACATGGCCGACTGCATGATCTGAATCAAGCTTTGCGCGTCGATGTTGGTCAAGTCGGTCCAATAATATGCGGCCCCGCCGACGAGATCGAACACATCGTCTTGAGCGGACAGCGTCGGTCGCGAGACTTGCAATTGCTTGTGCAACAGCACGAAGTCCCCGTCGGTCATGCCGGGAGGGTTGTGCGATTGCCAATCGAGGAGCAATCCTTGAAGGGCGATGCGCGAATCGGAATGGCCGGCGCATTCGCGAGGTGTTTTACCTTGCAAGCACTCGAACTTGGAATCGAGCAGTTCGTCGATCGTGAGTTGTTTGCTGGCTTCGCTCAAGGCTTGGCGGCGTTCGGTTGGGATTTCTTTGCGAACCATGACCGAGTTTTCGGTCTTGGCGATGAACGGCAAGTAAATCGATTCGATCAGTTCGCGTTTGAGGGTGGTGAGTCCGAGTTCTTTCTTGAGATTCTCGATGAGAGCGCGGCGGTAACCGGAGGTCGCTTCGAGGGTGACCAAGCGAGCGGGCTTGTCGGTTTGCTTGCCGTAGAAAGCGATCCATGGACCGCTTCGCATCGGCTCGTATTCGCCGAATTGTTCCGTCAAGACAGGTTCCGCGCAGATGAAGGCCACTTTGGGTGGGACTTCTTCTTCGAGGAAGGCATCCAGCATGCGACGCACTTGTTCGACCGGCAGCGGCAGCAGCGATTTGTTCGCGTGCAGGCTCGGTTCGAACTCGGGATCTTCGATGTTGTAGACGCAAAGTTCTTCCGCCAAGGACACACCGCTGCTGCGCGGGGACAAGTCGTAGGCGAGGGCTTGGTAGTAGATGCGCTGGGGCTCGGACAACGCGGGAAGCGCTGCCAGCTTTCGGCAAGTCGATGCGCCGCTCTCCACATCGGTGAGAATCAGTTGGCAGAACAGGAGTTGTTGCAAGATGGCCGGTTGTTGGCCGAACTCGCGCAGCATGCTTTCGAGTTTGGTCTTGGCCGTTGGGATCAGATAGGCCGCAACCAGGGCTTGGACCTCAGCCAGTCGTTCGGCGTAGGGCGCATCGCCTGGATCGACCGGGGAAGGAAGGGTTTCGCGGGTGAGCGAGCCAGCGTGCGGATGGGAGATGAGCGACTGGTAGGCATTGGCCGCGATGCGAGCCAGCGACTCGTCCATTTCCATCAGCATTTCGGCATGGAGCAACGCGGGCATGATCATGCCGCGGCGGCCCATGACTTCCATCAAGTTCACCGAGACGGTGGCGGCCAACGGCGGGATGACTTCGCCGGAATCCGAGAGGGCTTGGAGCAGAAGCGATGCCCCTTCTTCGGTGTTTCCGCGCACGACTGCAACCAAAGCGCGGTAGAGCTTGGCCAGGGAGTTGTCCGGTTGGAGTCGGATGAATTTGGCCGAGGTTTCTTCCAAGGACTCGAACTCTTGGAGCTGCAACAGCAGTTGGCATTTCATGGCCAGCAGCCACGGCTCCGAAGGGGTCGTTTTGAGGTTGGCGTTGATCCGATCGAGCGCGGCGACGTTCTGCTCGCCTTCCATCATGCGATCGATGGTCTGCATCTCGTGGATGTGCTCATTGCACTTGCAGAATTTGATTTTTTTTCCGCTGCCGCATGGGCAATAGCTGTATTGATCGAGAGGCATTTGTCGGGACGCGCGGATCGCGCGGTGGGTGGCTTGAGTGATGGAGGCAGGGTACTGAAATGGCTGCAACTTCCCGCGACGCTACGCGAGCCTTGCAGGCGCTTGCCCGCGACGCTTCGCGAGCCCTACAGACGCCAGGGAGTGTAACACATTCTCGTCAGGCTGCCCATCGCTAGCCCTGGCAGACCGGGGAGGGGTCACGCGCCCTTCTACGGGCTCGAAAGGCTTGCAATCCTGGCTCGATGTGGACAATCTCTCGATTCCGAGTCTAATGCAGGCTCCGCGGCGCGATACGGCGCCTGGATCGCAACGAACTGCGTCGCCAGCGCCGCATGGCAAGCGGATGCACGGCGCGCCGAAAGCCCGGTCGATGCCGGTTACTTGGCAACCCGTTATTGCACATGAGTGCGATGCGGTTCACAGAACTTGGCTTCGATACGATCGCACGCCGCCGCAACGCATCGGCATCGATCTGGATTCGACGCATCGAGCAGGCGGTTGCGACCGCCCCCTCCTAACGTATCCCTCCATTCCCCATTTTCCCTCCACTCCCTTTTTGGTTTCGAGCGCGGATGATGACATTCCATTTCCATGGTTCGTTGGGTCGGTTCTCCATGCATGGCCGTAACGCTTGCGTGCGCTCCTTGGCAGCATGCTGGATGTTGGCAAGCGGCGGGATGGTTCTTGAAGCATCCGCGCAAGACGCTCCCAAGCCCAATGCAACGGCCGCCAAGCCCATCGCGGCGGAGCCCAACGAGTCGACTTTCTTGAGCGAAGCCCGACAGTTGACCTTTGAAGGCGCCCGGGCAGGCGAGGGATACTTCAGCCGCGATGGACGGTACATGGTGTTCCAAAGCGAACGCGAACCTACCAACCCGTTCTACCAGATCTATTTAATGGATCGCGAAACGGGGGACGTGGAAAAAGTGTCGCCGGGATTCGGCAAGACCACGTGTGCATGGATCCATCCCGAAGGGGATCGGGTGTTGTTCGCCTCCACGCAGCAAGATCCCGAAGCGATCACCAAGCAGAAGAAAGAGTTGGAGTTTCGAGCTTCGGGGCAACAGCGCCGCTACGCATGGGATTACGACCCGCAGTTCGATCTGATCGAATGGAATCGGACCACCGGGCAATACCGCAACTTGACCCAAGCCCCCGGATACGATGCCGAAGCGTCCTACAGCCCCGATGGTGCTTGGATCGCGTTCTCCTCGAATCGCACGGCATACGAAAAGCCGTTGAGCGATCGCGAAAAAACCTTGTTTGAACAAGATCCTGCGGTGGCCCTCGATCTGTACATCATGAAGTCGGATGGCAGCGATGTGCGACGGATCACCGATGTTTTCGGATACGACGGGGGCCCGTTCTTTTCGCCGGATGGCAAGCGATTGTGCTGGCGACGATTCAGCGAAGATGGCGCGACGGCAGAGATCTATTCGGCCAACGTCGATGGTTCCGATGCGAAGCGACTGACGCAATTGGGTGCGATGAGTTGGGCTCCGTACTTTCATCCCAGCGGCGATTACTTGATCTTTGCGACCAATTTGCAAGGCTTTGCCAACTTTGAACTCTATCTCGTGGATGCGGCGGGCAAATCCTCGCCCGTGCGAGTCACCACCACCGATGGCTTCGATGGATTGCCGGTCTTCACTCCCGATGGCAAGGAACTCGCTTGGACCAGCAATCGCACGGCCGACAAGAAGTCGCAGATATTCTTAGCCAAGTGGAATGATGCAGCGGCTCGGGCTGCGTTGGGGCTGGGTGCGGCCAGCGATCGTACCAAGGACAAAATGCCATCCGCGGATGTCGGTGCGAACAAGCCCATCGTCGATCGCGAAGGGCTGGCAGCCGCATCGACCGCAGCGCGGAGCGTGGCGGCTGAGACCGACACCGATTACAAGGCCTCGGATGTTGGCCGGCATATCGACTTCTTGTGCCGACCGGAACTGGGCGGACGTTTGACCGGCACCGAGGGCGAGCGCTTGGCGACCGCGTATGTGGCTGGTTACATGTCGTCGTTGGGGCTCGAACCTGCGGGCAACCGGTCGTTGTCGGAACTGTCCCTCAACGCCGATCCGGCAGCTGTTCGCAACGTTGCGGCCAGCAACACCGAGAGCGACGAGCAACCCGGCCGCTACTTCTTTCCGTTTCCGTACACTTCGGGTGTCCGCTTGCAATCGAGCAATCTGCTGCAATCGGATTCGGAGACGTGGACGCTCGATGAACAATGGCGACCGCTGGCCTTTTCCAAATCGACCAGCGTGGAGCCGACCGAAGTGGTGTTCGCTGGCTATGGCATCGTGGCTCCAGCCGATGCAGGCCAACCCGAATACGATTCGTACGTGCATTTGGACGTCGAGAACAAATGGGTGATGGTGCTGCGACAGATGCCGGCCGATGTGACTCCCGAGCGTCGCCAACATCTGGCGCGCTACAGCTCGCTGCGTTACAAAGCCATGGTGGCACGCGATCGCGGAGCCAAGGGATTGATCATCGTCAGCGGTCCCAAGAGCGGCGTTCGGCAGCAGTTGGTCCCTTTGCAAGGGGACGGTTCGCTATCGGGAACCAGCATCGCCGCCATCAGCGTCACCGATGACGTCGCCGAGAAGTGGTTTGCCAAGGCCGACGATCGACTCGGCGATTTGCAAGCCGAACTGGATCGCGGCGAGATGATGATGGGCTTTGAATTGCCGGATGTAAAAGTCCGCGCGACCGTCGATGTTCAACCGATCACGGGAACCGGTGTGAATGTGTTGGGCGTGTTGCGCGCGTCCGATGATCCGAATCAAGCCGCCCGATCGATGATCATCATCGGTGCCCACATCGATCACTTGGGCGCAGGCGCGAACAGCAGCAGCCTGGCTCGGGAAGACGAACGCGCCGGCATCCACCGCGGTGCCGATGACAACGCGTCGGGGGTGGCTGCGATGCTGGAGATTGCGCAATCGCTCGCCAGCCAAAAGAAGAGTGGCAAACTGCAGCTCAAGCACGACGTGCTCTTCGCGGCGTGGTCGGGAGAAGAGATGGGTCTGTTGGGATCGGCTTACTTTGCAGACCATTTTCACGATCTGTACCCATCGCTTCCCAAGGGGGAAGGCCATCGGCTGTATCCGGCGGTCGTCGCGTGCTTCAACCTCGATATGGTGGGACGGCTGCGTGACAATCTGGTGTTGCAAGGGATCGGATCGTCTCCATTTTGGAAAGGGGAGATCGAACGCCGCAACGCGGTGGTCGGCCTGCCGGTCACGTTGCAGAGCGATAGCTACTTGCCCACAGATGCCAGCACGTTCTTCCTGAAGGGCATTCCGATTCTGTCGGCCTTTACCGGTTCTCACTCCGAATACCACACTCCGCGCGACACGCCCGAGTTGATCAACTACGATGGCGCCGCGAAAATCGCCAAGTTGATGGGGCTCATCGCGCGATCGGTGGCGGTCTCGGAGACGATTCCCGAGTACACCGAACAGCAAGCGCCGGAGAATCAAGGAGCCCGAGCTGCCATGACGGCTTACTTGGGTTCGATTCCCGATTATGCCCAAGGAGACATCCAAGGAGTGTTGCTATCGGGGGTTTCCAAGGATGGCCCGGCAGCCAAAGCGGGAGTGCAGGCCAAAGATATCGTGATCGAGCTGGCGGGTCGCAAGGTCGAGAACATCTACGACTACACGTATGCGATCGAAGCGCTCAAGGTCGGGCAAGAAACCGAGATCGTGGTGCGGCGCGGTGATGCGACGCATCGGTTCAAGGTCATTCCACAATCGCGGCAGTGATCGAACCGCGATCGAAGGTTACGGAGAATCGCCCCTGTGGAGAATCGACCGTGTCGGCGACAGCGTGCTAGCGGCCGGTCTCACGCGGGGCTGTTCCTACGCCCCAGAACCCGCGGCTGCCGGTTGAAACGCCACCAGAGCGCTGGCTGACGGTTGAAGACGTAACCGAAGCGCTCGTTACGACGCTTCGACGCAGAAGGTCGACGTCGATTTGACGATGGCGTAATCGTCGGGAAACGTGTGGAAGGCTTGAACGAGCAGTTGTCGCTCGCGCGTTTCCAGGTGGACGAAGCTGATGGCGCCGAACGGCATGCGACCGCTCGAATCGAAGGTGTGGATCATTTCGTCGGCGGAGCAGCAGCTTTGCAGTTGATTTTGCAGCATCCAGAACATGTCGGCCGAGATGTGCTCAAGCTCGAACTGCGAGCGGTACTTCAGGCCCCGCTTGCCGTGCAATTCTTCGGCGTATTTGCCTCGCAAGTTCAGCGCTAGCAAGCGGCGTTGTTGCGGTAAGGGTTGCTGTACCGAGCCGATGACTTCGGAGATGGTGGCTCCTCGGCTGCCGGTGAAGGTGACGACGTGACCATCGCTGGTGATGTCGATGCGTGCACGGTACTTAGCCCGTTCGATGCATCGTGTCCGATGGTTGGCGAACAGCTCGGGGTGAATCGACCGTCCAAAGACACTGAATATATGCTCTGTAACGGTTGGTCGGATCGATAGCACGAGTCGTCTCTTCCGTGTCGAGTAAAGGCGGATAAGCCATGGCACAACTGCAATG
>JBKCUI010000368.1:0-12475 GCA_046318495.1 Pirellula sp.
TGGGCCACCCACGGTGCCGCCACCACCGAGAATGCCCACCCGCACCTGGGAGGCACCGGTGCCGTGGCCGTCGTTCACAACGGCGTCATCGAGAACTTTCAGACTTTGAAGGAGATGCTGCAAGCCAAAGGCTACACGTTCCAATCGCAAACCGACACCGAAGTCATCGCGCACCTGATCGCCGACAATCTCAAAACACTCCTCGATGCACCGGTTGCGAACAAAGAATCCGGCAACGCCTCCGATGGCCGACATGGCGTCTACGTCGAAGCGGTGCGCGCGGCGTTGCCCGCCCTTCGCGGCACTTATGGGTTGGTGGTGATGTTCCGCGACAATCCCGAAGTGCTGGTCGCCGCGCGCTGCGGTAGCCCATTGGTACTCGGAGTCGGTCGAGGCGAACAGTTCATCGCCAGCGATACCTCGCCCCTGGTCGGTTTCACCGATCGGATCATCTACCTCGCAGACCACCAGATGGCCGTGATCACACGCGACTCCATCCAAGTCCTTCATCGCGATCAAGGCCGCATTCGCCCCGAAGTCCGCGTGCTCGAAGCGCAAGACAGCGACGTCAGCAGCCAAGGCTTCCCGCACTACATGCTCAAGGAAATCTACGAGCAACCGGCATCCCTGCGCAATGCCATGCGCGGGCGCCTCGATCGCGAGAACGCCACTGCCAAGTTCGGTGGACTCAATTTGACCCCCGCCCAACTCCGCGGCGTCAATCGTTTGATCTTGACGGCATGCGGTACCAGTTGGCACTCCGCCCTCGTCGGCGAGTACTTGATCGAAGAGTTCGCACGCTTGCCCGTCGAAGTCGAATACGCCAGCGAACTGCGCTATCGCAATCCCCCCGTCGACCACGATACGCTGATCTTCGGGATCACTCAGAGCGGAGAGACGGCCGATACTTTGGCCGCCCTTCGCGAGATGAAACGCAAAGGCCATCACACCCTAGCCATTTGCAACGTCATCGGCAGCAGCATCGCCCAAGAAGCCGATGGCGGTATCTATCTGCATGCCGGTCCCGAAATCGGCGTGGCATCCACCAAAGCCTTCACGTCGCAGCTCTGCGTTCTATCGATGTTGGCACTTTACTTTGGTCGCCTCCGCCACTTGAGCTTCGAAGCCGGTCAGCGGATCATCGACCACCTCGAAGCCTTGCCCGATCTGGTGGAACAAGCCCTCGACTGCAACGCGGCTGTTCGCCACGTGGCCGACAAGTACAAAGATGCCACCAACTTCTTGTATCTGGGCCGCCATTACAACTTCCCGACCGCTCTTGAAGGGGCCCTGAAGCTCAAAGAAATCAGCTACATCCACGCCGAAGGCTACCCCGCTGCCGAGATGAAGCACGGACCGATCGCGCTGGTCGATGAACACACCCCATCGGTCTTCTTGATGTCGCGATCGCACGTCTACGACAAAGTCATGAGCAATCTGCAAGAAGTCAAAGCTCGCGGTGGTCCGGTTATCGCCATCGTCGACCAAGCCGATCGCAAACTCGAGAAGCTCGTCGACGATGTCATCGAAATCCCCTACGTCGAGGATTTCTTGCAACCGGTTGTCGCTTCCATCCCGCTGCAGTTGCTGGCCTACCACATCGCCATCGCTCGAGGATGCGACGTCGACAAGCCTCGCAACTTGGCCAAGAGCGTCACCGTCGAGTAGACCACCACAACGTCGCTCAAACGATCTTTCGCTGCGCGAGCATCGCTTCGACGAGCCCCACCCATTGCGGTTCGATGCGCTCCCAGCGGTAGGTGTTGGAGCGCTCCAAAGCAGACCCGCCGATCGATTGCAAGTCCGCATCGTACGACGTCACCTCGGCGAGGGCTCGGCTCAACGCGTCTTCGTTGCGCACGATCCAACCTGCAGCCGTGCGTTCCATCGCTTCGCCGCCCGCGATGGCCCCGCCAAGCGCTTCCGGAATGGCAGCGGAACAATCCCATGCCACGATCGGCAACCCGCTCGCCATGGCTTCGAGCACCGATTGCGGAAAGCCTTCGTACTCGCTGGTCAAGGCAAATGCGTGCGCCGAAGCCAATTCGGACCATACATCGCTGGTCCAGCCTGCAAAGTCGACACGATCCTCGATGCCCAACGATCGCGCCAGTTCGGTAAGCGTTCCCTTCTCTGGACCATCCCCGACGAGACGCAGCCTCCAGGGCAACCTTTGCGGCGCGATCGCGCTCCAAGCTCGAAGCAACCGATCGATCCTCTTCTCGCGCGACAATCGCCCCACGAACAGCAACCGCTTCGTCGCCGCGCGTGCGCGCTGTGCTTGGAGAGTTGCTGGGTCCATCGCCGGAACATGGATGGCAGACGGAATCGTGTACCAGGCTCGCGATGCCATCTGAGGATAGCGCGATTGCAACATCGCGGTCACCGACTGCGTTTGAGACACGATGCAGGTCGTTTTGGGGTACGCCCGATCGCGCAAGAACTCCCACACGCGAGAGAGTCGTTGTCGGCTCGGATCGCTGCGCTCGCATAGCGCCACCGGCATTCGGCCGCCGAGCGCCAGCCCGGTGAGGATGTTGTTGGTATCGCAGAAACTCACCACCGCATCCGCACGGCATCGCACGGCGCATCGCCGAAGCGCCTGGATGCGGCGACGGTTGGCCAACACGCCGCGGACCCAGCCGCTTGGGATCGGGCTGGCCGAGTCCGAGGGCTCCCCCAAGTCGATGCGGCGCACCTGGGGATCGAGCGGGTAATCGCTAGGATCCGGCGGCGCATAGGTGGCTAGGTACGATGTGAAATGATGGGACATACCGCTGGCCAAACAAGCCATCTGGCGCTCGGCACCGCCGCCATGCAAAGCATGGATCACCAGCAACAACGTCGGCTGGGTATTGCGATCAGAGGGGGGCATGGAACGCGGTTTTCTCTGCTGGACAAGATGCTTTTCAAGGTTTTGTAGCCAGGCGCGGTCGCGGGGACACGTCCAACCCGTTTCGCAGAATATACTATCCCGACGGTGTCACCTGCGTGCGCCATTCGGCTTCCTGGTTGTTTTTCGGTTTCGATGTTCATGCGATCTCCTCTTCCGCCGCGCAGCCCGAATGCACTTCGCATCGCTTTGATCGGCGACATCGTCGGCAAGCCTGGCATGTTAGCCACCTGCAATTCCATCCCCGCACTGCGTGAAAACCAATGCGATGTCGTCTTGGCCAACGCTGAAAACGCCGCCGACGGAGCCGGTTTGACGGTCAAGCAGTACGAACAATTGATCGCCGCCGGAGTCGATGCCATCACGCTAGGCGATCATATCTATAAGAAGCGCGAGATCGCCACGATCCTTCGCAGCCGGCCGAACATTGTGAAGCCAGCGAACTTTCCGAAGCGGGCACCCGGACATGAGCATTGCATTGTGCGCACGGCCGAGGGAGTCCCGGTCGCGGTGGTTAGCCTGCTCGGTCGCGTCTTCATGCGGCCGGTCAACTGCCCGTTTGAAGCCATCGATCGGGTGCTCGAGTCGCTGCCCGACGAGGTGCGGATCGTCTGCATCGATATGCATGCCGAAGCCACCAGCGACAAGCAATCGATGGGGTACTACGTCGATGGACGCGTCAGCGCGGTGCTCGGTACCCATACGCATGTTCCCACCGCCGACGAACAAATCTTGCCTCGCGGTACGGCGTTTCAATGCGATGTCGGGATGACCGGTCCATACCGAAGTATTCTCGGACGCGAGATCCAACCGGTGTTGCATACAACGTGTTCGTTCGAACCCAATACGTTTCACGTCGCAACCGAAGACGTCCGAGTGTCGGCAACGTGGTTCGATGTCGATCCGACAACCGGTCGCGCTTGCGCCATCGGCCGGATTCAATGGCCGTTTACGCCAACGTCGTAGCGGCTGGCGGCTTCAACTCGGACCCATACGTCCCGTCTCTTTCCTCTCTTCCTAGCGGCAGGCCGTAAGGCCTCCGGTCTCGCGGTAAGTGACTCGATGATGTCTTGCCGCCGTGTCACCGGACGGCTTACGCCGTGCCGCTACGATTCGAGGTGGCTTTCGCCGTTCCGCGAACAACCAACCAACCTACGGTCGGCTTTGTACATCGTCGATTTTCACGTCGACTTGCTGCCCGACGGTCGCCCCAAGCTTCTTCGCATCCACCGCATAGATGACTTGCAACACGCGCGTATCCACCCGTTCGATGACCGTCCCAGCCAGAGAGCGTTTGGGGATCACCAGCGGCTCGGTCCGCACGTATTCGATATCGACCTCCATCTCCGGCCGCCCGCGAACGCTCGCCTTAGCCCGGGCTCCGGGTTGGAATCGCGGGATCTCTGATTCATCGATATCGATGCGCAAGTGCAACGTATCGATCTCCCCTAGCGTGATCAAAGGGTTCGCTAAGATCGATGCGGGTACAAACTCCCCTTCGCGGATTTTGACGCTCAAAACCGTTCCAGCTCTGGGCGCTCGAATGGTGCGAAGTTCCAGGTTCGTCTTGGCTCGATCGAGATTGGCGGTAGCTTGTCCGACCGCCGCTCGTTGCACCTCGATCGATGCGGCTTTGGGTTGACCGACCATCAAATCCAACACGGCCCTGGCTTCGCGCACGCGGGCTTCGGTCTCGAGGCGTTTGGCTTTCGAGATCTCCCACGTCACACGCCGTAGATCGAGTTCCTCTTCGGACAACACATTGCTGCTACCGACCGACTGGGCGCGATCGATTTCCCGCTTCGCATTCGATTCGGCGGCGATGGCTTGCATCTGAAGAGCGATCGCTGCGTCCAGTCGCGCTTGCAACGTCTCCGACTGCGCGAGCAGTTCTTGCAGCTTGGCTTGTTGTGCGACCAATTCCGCCTCGGCGACTCCCACATCGGCCGTCGCGGAGCGAACATCCAATCGAAGCAGCGGCGTTCCCGATTGCACGTGCATCCCGGGCTGCACGAAAACTTGTTCGACCACGCCTGGCAACTGCGAACCGATCACGATCGCTTCCCCTTTGGGTTCGGTGATGCCGACGCCAGAAATGATGGGCGAATCCGTTTTGTCGGACTGCTTGATCAGTGTTCCGGGTGGCATCGACGGACTGCTCCCCAACGCTTCGGAACCTTCTCGCGGAGTGTTTTTAACGATGAGTTGAATCGCTATCGATAGGCAGGCAACCGCGCCGAGCACGGTCAGGATGGCGAATAGAAAATTGGCGAATCGCTTCATGATGCACTCGAAGAAGGAGTGGGAACGCGCGACGGCGCGACCCGTGATGTCTTTTCGAAACTCTTGATCCGACCATCGGACATGGTTGCGATATGATCGGCAAAAGGATAAATCCGATTGTCGTGGGTCACGACGATCACCGCGCGGTTGTCGGCCGAGGCAATTTCTTCCAGCAGGACCATCACTTCGTGTCCCGTCTCGGCATCCAAGGATGCTGTCGGCTCATCGCAAATGACAATCCTAGGATCGTGAACCAAAGAACGCGCGATGGCGATCCGTTGTTGCTGCCCGCCGGACAATTGATTGGGATATTTGTTCCGGTTGGCGGACATTCCCAAACGATCGAGCAGTCGGATGCTCTCTCGCTTGGCCGATGCCAACGTGCGTCCGCGCACGACCATCGAAACGGCTGCGTTCTCAGCTGCCGTCAGGGCGGGGATCAAGTTGAATTGCTGAAAGATAAACCCGAGGTTCCGCGCGCGAAACTCGACCAATCGGCCGCCTCGCATGCGCGTCAGTGTCTCTCCGAGCACGATGACTTCGCCCGATGTCGCGGTCAGCAAACCCGCGATGACCGAGATCAGCGTGGTCTTGCCGCAACCGCTCGGTCCGACCAAAAAGGTGGTTGCCCCCATAGGGAAATCGATGTCGATGCCATGGAGCACTCGAATCTTGGCTTGGCCTTCGCCAAAATCCTTGACGACGCTGCGGCACGAAACGGCGACGCTCGGATCGAAATCGAGTTTCTTCGTAGAACGGAACCAGCCAAAAGGCATGCGTGACCTTTCTAACCTCGAAAGACAATCGCGGGATCGACAAACAGCAAACGGCGCAGCGCGACCAAGGCTGCCAAGATGATGATGGCGGCGGCCACCACTCCCGAAATTACCGCGATCTTCCACGGCAAGAAAAACCCTGTAAAGGTCGGACTGCGGCCAGCGAATTCAAAAAAACATGCCGCTCCGAACAGTCCGACGCTATACCCGACGAAGCCTACGATGGCGGCTTGCAAGAACACCATCAAAATCAAGCGGCTGTTTCGCGTTCCGATCGCCTTGAGGACGGCGTACTGTTTCAAATTCTCCAGCACGAACAGATTGAACATCAACGCCACCACGCAGATGCCGACGATGATACTGAGCGCCACCACCGTGCCGATGCTGATCGGAATCCCCGTGTTGTCGATCACGTATTGAATCGCTATGTCGCGAAACTTCTCCGAACTCATCGCCTTCAAGCCCGTACGGCTGATGATGGCCTGGGAGACTTCGTCCGGAGTTTTTCCCTCAGCCGCCTTTGCCACGATGAAGGACAACTGATTGCGTCCATTGTTGGTGTATTGCAATGCCTGGGAGTACCGCGTAAAGAACGTGATCGACGATGTGAACTTGGGCGAGTCCTTCACGATGGCATACACCACCGCGCGGCGATCGTTGAGCTCGACTGTCTTGTAGAGTTGCAACGGTTGGTTGGGCCAGACCTTGGCGTAGCCATCGGCGCTGACCGCGACCGCATCCGGACGGCGAAGGTCTTCGAGATTGCCCAGGATCACCCGAGGTGGCATGCCGATGAGCGATGCATCATCGACGCCGATCAGCAACGTCGACTCGAGTTCTTCGGTGCCGGTGCGAACCGTAACGTTGGACTTGAAAAGCGGAGTGGCCCACTCGACCCCAGGCACCCCTCGGACCCGACCGAGTTCGGTATCTCGGAGCGGGAAGATCGTGTCGAGGTTCTTCACCCCGGGATCCATTACCCAAATGTTGGCTTCGGGGACATCCATCACGACGGCCCCAGCTCGGCCGATCAAACCGAGAACGATCCCCATCTGTTGGTTGATAAGCAGCGTCGAGAAAGCCACCCCCATCACCAAGCCAATGTACTTGGTGCGATCATGAAACAGCATTTTCAAGGCGATCATGAACACGGAGAAAACGCTCCTGACAATGAAAAGCGGCCGGAGGAACCGAGGAAACCCTCCTTTATGATAGAGCGTTGCCAAGCTCCCTACGTCACCGCACTCCTAGCGCCACCAGCTATCCAACTCCGATCGCAGCGCCGTCGCAAGCTTCGGTTCGCGGTCGATCACATTTTCGGCTTCGGTCGGATCGGTGGCCAAATGGTACAGTTCGGATTTCGCTTCCCGCTCGATCGCTGGATTGGGGACAATCAATTTCCAATCTCCTCGCACGATCCATCGCCATCGCAAATTGGCGCGCGGTTCGTCCAGATCGTTGGCATTGTGCGTAAAGCACTCACCAAAAATCGCATGGCGGCTCGATCGCGCGGCGGCATCGCTCAACACGATGCCGGGCAGTCCAGACGGTGCCTTCAAACCGACATGATGCAACACCGTCGGCATCAGATCGATGCTCTGAGCAAGATCCTCCGAAAATCCAGGCTCGATCCGACCGGGCCATCGGATCATGATCGGAGTTCGCACCCCGCCATCGTACGGGGACTGTTTGGATTTGGGCGCATACCGCGACTTCTCGGGATCTTGGATCCAACCGTTATCGGCCACATAAACCACGATCGTGTTCTCAGCCCATCCGCGGCGTTCGAGGCTCCCCAGCAACTCTCCAACGGTAGCGTCGAACCATTCGACCATCGCCCAATACTTGGCAATGGTCTCCGTGGGCGCGATCGGACGCGTTCGATCGAGGTAGGACGGAGGCGGTTGATGCGGATCGTGAGGCAACATCGGCGCGTACCACACCATCCATGGCTGATGCGCATCGCGGGCTTCATCCCAGAACGCTTCGATGGGCTGCATGGTCTTTCGCCCGATCTGCAACCCGTCATCGCCGTGGCGATCACCTCGCGTCATGCCGTGCGTGAACCCGCCATGCGAGTAATGCCCTTGCCAGAATTTGCCGGTCTGCAACGTGCGATATCCATGCTCGCTGAGCATGCGGGGTAGCGTGGCGACAGCCGTCATGTGCTGATTCATGCGCTCGCGCCCGGATCGGAACACATCGCTTTGATGGTAGGCCGCGCCGCTGAGCCCAGGCACCAGAGGAGGATCGTTGCTGGTGATCTTATGTTCGTGAGGGTACCGACCGGTGAGGATGGTAGCCAAACTCGGGCAGCACAGACTCGAAGGGACATACCCGCGCCGAAACGTCAAGCTCTCGCGAGCCAACCGATCCAGATGGGGCGTGCGCAGTTGAGGGTGCCCCATGAACCCATAATCGGTCCACGCTTGGTCGTCCGAAACGATGAACAACACATTCGGCTTGGGCGATTGACCGATCGCCGCAGACGTACAGCAGCCCCCGACCCAAGCGACGATCAGTCCCGCGAAGGCGAGAGACGCCCACCTCAGGATGCAGTTGCGTGGGTGCGGTGCGCCCATGACTAGATCTGCTTTCGCATGCAGCAGTTCTTGTACTTTTTGCCCGAACCGCACGGACACGGATCGTTGCGGCCAGCTTTTTCGCTGCGATTGCGGATGGTGACCGGCGGTGGCGGTTCGGTGCTGGCATTGTCGGCCGCTTCCAAATCCGCCTTCTTTTCTTCCATCAATGCCTGCGTGACGTCGAACGTGTCATGCCGCGCGCTGGTTTCGGGTTCCACCCACGAGCTGGCGACCAAATCGTCGTCGATGGCTTCCATTCGGAAGATCACATCGGTGATGCGTTCGCCAACCGACAACCACATCGTATCGAACAGCCGCATCCCTTCGCGTTTGTACTCGACCTTGGGATCCATCTGTCCCATGCCTCGGAATCCGACGCTGGATCGGACATGGTCCATGGCGAGCAAGTGATCCTTCCACGTGGAATCGAGGGTCGTGAGCAACACGGTCCGCTCCATGCGACGGATCTCGGGAAAGTACTTATCGTCGTACGCTTGGCTGACCTTGGCTTTGAACTCCGAACGGTCCCACCTGCCAACTTCAGAGCTTTCGACGTTCATTCCCAGCGTATCGCGCATCCACGCGACCACCGCATCGATGCCACCGGACCCGGATCCGACCAGCTCGGAGAGTCGTTTGTTCTCTTTGCGACCGTACAGCGAATCGACCTTTTCGAGAACGGCGGACCAGACGCTTTGAGCGCGAGCCACATGCGCCCGGCTGATTTCGATGAGGGCTTCATAGGGCTGCTCCCCAGCGGCTTGGAGTTTCTCCAGCACATGCGGATCGTCGAAACGGTTCATGGCCCACGCCGCGAGGGCCGAACCATCGATGGTGTACGTATTGGGAGACTCTTGTTGTCGGAAGCGATGGAATCCGACGAGGATCGGATAGTGCACTTCGCGTTCGACATAGGCTTGTTCGGCAGCCTTGAGCATTTTGGACTTGATGGCTTCGACTTCGAGACCGCGAAGCTCGTCGATTTCGACCTTGATCCCGAACTTGTTCTGCATCCATGCCACCAGCATGCGGAGACCATAATCCTCCGACAGGAATACATCCCCTTCGCTCAGATCGATGGTGTTGATGAAGGAGGAGGACTTGGCGATAAACTCCTCGTCCATCCGATCGCGATCGAGCTTCTTGAGCATGCTCACGGTGTAACTGGTGTTGAAACGCGTGTTCAACCATTTGGCCATCGCATCCCAGTTCCACTCCGACTGCTCTTCGCTATCGGGCAAATTCTCATCGATGGCATCGTGGATTTGCGTTTCGGCCTTGCGCTCAGCTTGGTCCTTGGCATACGCCACGGCGACGGCGGGCTCGACGGCGCGGAAATCTTTGGCATCCAACGCGATTCCCAACCGTGGGCTGGCCCAGCGAGCATACGACTCGGGACCGAACATCGGATCGCAGAATTGCTCGACGTTGGTTTCGATTTGGCGGCGCAATTGATCGACCACCAACTCGCGGCAGCTCGTCCCTTCCAGGATCTGCTGGCGATAGGTGTACACCCGCTTGCGCTGATGATCCATGACTTCGTCGTACTCGAGCAAGCTCTTGCGCTGTTCGAAGTTGCGTTCTTCGACTTTCTTCTGTGCACCGGAGATCCGCTTGGAGAAGTACGGGCTCTCGATGGCTTCGCCGTTCCCCATCCCGACGCGGCGCATCATTTCGCGTACCCAATCGCCTGCGAAGATACGCATCAAATCGTCTTCGAGCGACAAGTAGAATCGGCTCGAGCCGGGATCCCCTTGCCGACCGCAACGGCCTCGCAATTGCAAGTCGATCCGACGCGATTCGTGCCGCTCGGTGCCGATCACATACAACCCGCCGTAGTCGCGCACCATGTTCCCTTGGGCGGACATCTTTTCCGTCTCTTCGATCTGTTTGACCAACCCTTCCCACTCTTCCTTGGGCACATCCAATCGGGTGGCGTATTTGTGTTGCAACTGAGCCCAGGCCATCGTTTCGGGATTGCCCCCGAGGATGATGTCGGTACCGCGGCCGGCCATGTTGGTAGCGATGGTGACCGAGCCGATCCGGCCGGCTTGAGCGATGATTTCGGCTTCGCGTTTGTGGGCCTTGGCGTTGAGGACTTGGTGATTGACCCCGCGCTGCTCGAGCAGATGCGATAGCCGTTCGCTCTTTTCGATCGACACGGTACCGACCAAGATCGGGCGGCCGGCTCGCTCAATGCGTTCGACTTCGTTGATGGGAATCTCCGTCGTCTCGCGCGTATCGGCCTTTTGAATCACCACGCGTTGGTCGTCGGCCGATTGAATATGACCGACCAAGAATCCGCGCTTGCGATCCTTGAACTCGATGGTGTCGTGCTTGTGCACCCGATCGATTTCGTCGGCCACCGCGTCGTACTTTTCTTTTTCGGTGAGGTAGATGATGTCGGGATACTCGATCCGCTTCAGGCCTCGGTTGGATGGCACAGCCACCACACCCAGGTTGTAGATCTTCATGAACTCTTGGGCCTCGGTCATGGCCGTACCGGTCATCCCCGAGAGCTTGCGATAGAGCTTGAAGAAGTTTTGCAGCGTGATGGTCGCCAGCGTCTGCGTCTCATCCTTGATCTTGACCCCTTCCTTGGCTTCGACGGCTTGGTGCAAGCCATCGCTCCATTGGCGGCCTTCCATCAAGCGGCCGGTGAACTCATCGACGATGATGATTTCCCCTTCGCGGTTCACGTAGTTGACGTCGCGCTTGTAGAGGTGGTGGGCTTTGAGGGCGTTGTCGAGCAAATGGGGCCACTCCATATTGCCGACGGTGTAAAAGCTCTCGACGCCCGCCAGCCGTTCGGCTTCGCGCACACCCGCATCGGTGAGATTGACCGTGTGGTCTTTTTCGTTGACGACGAAGTGCTCTTCGCGAGTCAGTCCTCGCGCCACGCGATCCGCATCGAGGTACTTGGCCGAATCGCGCATGGCCGGGCCCGAAATGATCAGCGGCGTTCGCGCTTCGTCGATGAGGATGTTGTCGACTTCGTCGATGATCGCGTAGTGCAATGGGCCTTGGACTTGTTGCATGTAGCTCGGGAAGCGATCGTCGCCGCGAGCGGCCATTCGCATGTTGTCGCGCAGGTAATCGAAACCCAGTTCGTTGTTAGTCGCATAGGTGATGTCGGCAGCGTACGCCTTTTGACGCTCGGCGTTGTCCATGCCGCTTTGGATGTTGCCGACGGTCAGGCCCAATCCCATATAAAGAGGAGCCATCCACTCCATATCCCGGCGGGCGAGATAATCGTTGACCGTGACGACGTGCACCCCTTTGCCTTCCAAGGCGTTCAAGTACGCGGGGAGCGTGGCCACCAGCGTTTTTCCTTCCCCGGTGATCATTTCCGCGATGTTGCCGCCGTTGAGCACCATCCCGCCCAAAAGCTGCACGTCGTAGTGCCGCATGCGGAGAAAACGCCGACCCGCTTCGCGGCAGACCGCAAAGGCCTCGACCAAAACATCGTCGAGCGTTTGGCCGTCCGCGAGCCGTTTGCGGAACAAGACCGTCTGTCCGCGCAGCTCCTCATCGCTCATGGCCATCATTTTGGGCTCGAGCTCGCCGATTTGACGGGCCAATTCGCCGTAACGCTTGAGCTGCCGGGAGTTTGCGGAGCCAAAGAGCGTGGTCAGACCGCGGTCCAAACCGCTCAGTACTCCGTTGACCGCTTGGGTGGTGTTTTCCCAGAGTTTCTCGAGCAAATCCATGTTTTCAGTCGCCGATGGCCAGGGGTTGGAGGGCTTTTCCCGGTGGAGGGAGGCAGGCCCTGTCGGACCGCGCGCTCTACGCAATCAAATCGTATTTTACGCATTTTTCCGTTAAATGCGTTTGGGCAGGGTATCGATTCACTTCCGGGACGTCAATCGAAAGCCGCCTGAGGACGGCCACCCCCCCGGCGATGGCTTCCCTGGACACCTGAGTACCCGAAATTCCCC
>JBKCUI010000369.1:0-34868 GCA_046318495.1 Pirellula sp.
TCCTTCTGGTGAACGCGAGGCAACAGGTCATTGCGGTAGCGACACGAAATCGAGTCGCTTATCGCGATACCGGAGGCCTTGCGGCCTACCGCTAAGATCGAGAGGAGGCCTTGCGGCCTGCCCCTGGGACGGAGTAGCGATCCATGCTGGGTGACTAGCAAAGTTCACGGTCGCCATCGAGCTAGCATGAATGCTGCGGTTGCAAGGGAATGCCATGCGTTCATGCCTTGCTTTTTTCTGCATTCCACGCGATGCCAATCTCGGCATCGTATTGTTGGGACATCGCTGGCAACACAAGGTGCGTTCATCGCATCGCGATCGCATCGAGCAGCAATCTTCATGCTGCGGTCCAGGTCATTGGTACGAGGGTTGCATAGCAACCTGAGTATTGCATCGTGGAGGCGAAGCGATCAAGAACTCTTCGTGATTGCTTTCGCGTCCAACAATTGGGGAAATCGTGTATGGAGCTCAAGCACATTCTGCGGGTCTTGAAACGCAAGCATCCTTCGAGCGGACAATCCATGGCGCCCATGATGGATCGCCATAACCCTTCCCTGCCGCCCGCATCCCATCACGGCCCGGCGCGTTGTATCGACTGCGACCGAACCGTTTCCGTTCCCCGACGCGCGTCTCCACGGTTGAATCGCATTCAAAAGCAATTGCTGCAAAGACATTGCCCCATGTCGGCCAACTGAGCTTTTTTGGCTCAATACATCGAGTCTCGTAACGCCTTTTTGAGGACGAATCTTTGTCATGAAGGAGTATCAATCATGAAACATAACATGGTCCAGCGGCACCGCACCCAACGCGCTGCGTTCACCTTGGTGGAACTCTTGGTGGTCATCGCGATCATCGGTGTTTTGGTCGGACTGCTTTTGCCCGCGGTGCAAGCGGCGCGCGAAGCAGCGCGGCGGATGCAATGCTCGAACAACATCCGGCAATGGGCATTGGCGGTTCACAATTATGAATCCGCATTTAAGAGCTTTCCGATCGGACGGATCGATCCGGCGTACGGCGGGTATCGTTGGAGTTTCCAAGCCTCCGCCCTGCCCTACCTCGAACAAAACAACTTGTTCAATCTTCTGGACTTCACCAATCCCAATGCGATGAACGATACGCGCATCACGGATGCCAAGATCGCGCAGAACCTTTGCCCCTCGGATACCGACCGAATGGACAATGCGGCCGATCCGCAAAACGATGTGGGGCGCGGGCGCACCAACTACCGCGCATCGGGCGGAAGCGATACGGGGTGGATATTGTCGGGCTCCGCGATCAACATCGCCGCCAGCCCCGAGCGGAACAACGGCATCTTTGTGACTAACCAAAAAGTTCGGTTTCGCGACATCGTGGACGGAGCTTCCAATACGGCGTTGCTATCCGAAGCCATCTTGGGTGACGGGAATCAAAAGAAGATCTCGATTCCCGGCGATTACTTCAAGATCCCCTACTCGACGACCGATCCCGCGGTTCCCGACAGTCAGTTGTTGTACGACTCTTGCACGGCGCTGGTCCCGACTGCAAGCACCGAGCAATGGTCCTATGCGGGGCGTTACTGGTACTTCGGCAACTATGCCACGGCTCGGTACAACCACGTCATGACTCCCAATACCAAGAGCTGTGTAACCTCGGGTCCGGGCGCGTTGAATGTGCGGATGAACTACAAAGGAGCTGCCACCACGGCATCGAGTCGCCATGGCAGCGGAGTAGGCTTGGCGACGGCCGACGGCGCCGTTCATTACGTCAGCAACTCGGTCGACAAGAACGCTTGGTGGGGGCTCGGCAGTCGCAATGAAGCCGATTCGATCCAAGGTTTGTTCGACAACTAATAGGGGAGTGTAATGAACCAAACACAGATAGGTTCGCTCCTGTTGAGCAAGTGGCGTTCGTCCATGCTCATCGGGCTATTGGCAGTCGGGGCGGCTGGCTGCGGGAAAAGCTCGACGCCGTCCATCAGCGATGGCGTCGCGATTACCAATGCATCGCTTTCCCCGGAGGAAGCGCTGCAACGGTTCGCGATCGAAAAGGTGCTTGCAGCGATGCTCAGCGGAGCGAGAGAACCTTTCGATCTGCAATTCGAAATCGGCAACATCGATTTCCAAGAGCCGTTGGCAGCGTTCTACGGAACCAAGCAACGGTTGGTCCATTACGCATTTGAGGGGCCGCCCAGACAAGGCGAACAGTCGGTCATCTTGACCTTTGACGACAAGCCATGGGGACCGTTGGACACCTCCAGCCAGCTCATCGAAACGCGCGTGTACCGCGTGGTCGACGGCGGGGGCCGCCCCGCGATCGTGCGAGCAAGGTAGCGGTCCGCGGATAAGTCGATGTCGTTTTTCAGCAGGTTGCACGAGTGCCGTGCAGCCTGTGTTAGGCTATCGGGAAAGGAGCGATCCTTGTCGAGGCCATTGCAATCTCGACACTCTCAGTTTCAGAAGCTATGAACACACATCCTCAGCGATCGAGCACTTTTTTCGGGACGATTCGAACTGCGACTGCTTGTGTTTGGCTGGCCCTGTTCGGATGGGTTTTGGTGGCGACTTCACCGGTCCATGCGGGGCCGTTCGTCGAGGGGAAAACGCCAAATGTCGTGATCATCTTGGCAGAGGACTTTGGGTTTGGGAGCACCAACGCGACCGGTGCCCCGGAATCCTTGGTGCGTACCCCGAACATCGACCGCTTGTTCCGCGAAGGAAAGCGATTCACCCACGCATACACAGCATCGAGCGTGTGCTCACCGACGCGATACGCACTGCTTACAGGGCGCTATGCGTTTCGAACATCGCTCAAGCGAGGCGTGTTGAATCCTTTCGCGCCGTTGCATGTGGGCACCGATCAACTGAATGTGGCGTCGTTGCTCAAGAAGCGGGAATATGCGACGGCAGCTATCGGCAAATGGCATTTGGGGTATGGGAATGGACGCAGCAGCGATGCCAGGACCGATTACTCGGCCAAGCTCAGCCCGGGCCCGTTGGAGATCGGGTTCGATTATCACTTTGGAGTCCCCAGCAATCACGGTGATTTGACCGGAGTCTTCGTCGAGAATCATTATGTCTACGGCCTGCGTGGTGTGCTCGCGGATAACCAAGCTCGCGTCGGTAAACCCAATGCGGACGATGACCGGTTTGATACTACCTACGATGCAGGACAGACCGAAGGGGGGCGACGCGGAGGCATTGAGATCGATGCGCCCAGGCGCAAGAATTCGAAGGTCATGTCGGTGTTGACCGACAAGACGGTGGCTTGGTTGGATCAACAATCGGCCGAACGTCCATTTTTTCTCTATTACACTCCTGTAGCGGTTCATAACCCCGTAACACCGGACGGACCATTGCAAGGGTCCAGCGCAGCGGGCAAGTATGGTGACTGGATCCACGAGTTGGACCGCAGCGTCGGCGCGGTGCTCGATACGCTCGATCGCAAAGGGTTGAGCGAGAACACCATCGTTTTGTTCACCAGCGACAACGGTGGCGTGTATCGCCCCAACAATCCGGAGTTGCCCCAGACACAGGCTCTGGAGGCAGGCTTGAAAGTCAACGGAGCTCTGCGCGGCGGCAAGCACACGATTTTCGAAGGCGGGTTTCGCGTTCCCTACGCAGTGCGTTGGCCAGGAAAAATTCCGGCAGGATCGATCAGCGAGGAACCGATCAGCCTGGCCGACACCTTGGCCACGTTGGCGGCCGTGGTCGACGTTCCACTGGAGAGTGTCCGCGACCAAGCCCCCGATAGCTACAACATCTTGCCAGCATGGTTGAACGATGGGGCTCGCCAGGGTATCCGCCGAGAGGTGCTGGTGCACAGCGCCGATGGAGTCTTTGCCATTCGCAAAGGTCCATGGAAATGGATCGAAGGCGTTCCCGCGCCGGGCAACAACGACGACAGCCGCACACGGGCCGATAACTTCCAGTCGCAACTCTATCATCTGGAGAACGATCCCAGTGAGACCAGCGATGTGGCGGGAGCCAATCCCGAAGTGGTAACCGAGTTGCGAGCATGGTTGGACCGGATTCGGTTCGGTGGTTACAGCCGCGAAGTACCCAGCGACCAGCAAGTGGAAGAGGGAAGGATTGCTGCAGATCCCGAGGCGCGTCCCAAGAGCATTCCTCCCATCGCCAAGGTGGTCGCAGAGCCCCCAAAAGCACCTTGGACGATTGCGCGAGGGACTTGGGTGCCTCGCGACGGTGCGCTGCTAGCCACGCCCGCCGGCCGTCAACCCGCAGCCTTGAGCGCGCCCGCCCTTGGAAACAACGCGCACATCGCGTTCGACGTCCGCATCGGTGAAGTGCAGCGGGTCACGCTTCGCGTGGATGCGGCGGACAACAAGTCCTTTCGCTTCGATGTCACGGCCGATGCGATTGCCATCATCAAGAACGATTCCGACGGGCCCGGGCCGGATACCCAGGAAGTCTGGGCGCAGGTTCCGGCTGCCATCGCACGGACCGAATGGCATCGCGTGGATATCCGATTGGATGGGGAACTGGCCCAGTTGCGAGTCGGGAACCAAGTGGCTGAAGTCCAGAGGAGCTTGGTCGCGAACGAAAAAGGGCGATGGACTTGGGTCGTGGTCGGCGGAACGGCAGAACTAAGAGATGCATCGATCAACACCCAAGACATCGGCAGCAATCTGAAGGATCGAAAACCATGAACGCAGCCGATTCGTTAGGAGCTTTTGGCATGTTGATCTTGCTCTTTGTATGCAGCCAATTGATCCGGCAGCCCATCGTGTCGGTGCGACCACGCGATGCGGATGGCAAATAAAGCACCTACATGCCCGATCGTGTGAACGGGCCACTGGAACGATTGCACGGCGATCCTTGTCCTGGAAAACAATTGGAAGAACTCGAGGTAATGCGATGCATCAACGCTTGAATGGATGGTGGTTGCTTGTGGGCGTATTGATTCCAGCACCGCTGGTTCATGCCCAGGCTCCGACACAGAAATCCTCGAAACGCCCTCCGAATGTCGTGTTGATCTTGGCAGATGATTTGGGCATCGGCGATGTCAGCGCGTATCAGCCTGGGCACATCCCCACCCCGAACATCGATCGTTTGGGTGTCTCTGGGACGAGGTTTACCGATGCGCACGTGAGCGCGGCGGTGTGCATGCCATCGCGGGCTGGGCTGATTACGGGGCGACAAGGAACGCGACACGGATCAGAGTTCAATGCCGGTCCGGGGCTCGCGCTCGACGAACAGAACGTGGCAGAGTTGCTCAAGACGGTCGGCTATCGGACCGCGGCGATCGGCAAATGGCATTTGGGAGATCAAGACGGACGGGATCCCACCAGCCAAGGATTCGATGAGTTCTTCGGTTTGTATGGGGGCGGGACCAACTACCTCGACTCCAGCAATCCTCGCGTAGTCAACGGATATGGAGCGCCTGTTCCCAATGGTGATCCCTCGGCAGCACCGCGTGTCCTCTATCGAGGCCGCGAGCGCGTCGAAGAGAAAGAGTATTTGACCGATGCGTTGACGCGAGAAGCGGTGGCGTACATCGATCGCAATCAGGATGCGCCGTTCTTTTTGTACTTGGCCTACAACGCGCCCCATTCGCCCCACCAAACGATTCGAAAGTACTACGATCGCTTTCCTCAGATCCAGAACCACGCTGCTCGCGTCTATGCGGCCATGGTCAGCGCGGTCGACGATGGGGTTGGCCAAGTGCTTCAGACACTGCGCGACAGGAACTTGGAAGGGGAGACACTGGTGATCTTCCTTTCCGACAACGGTGGTCCCCACTACTTTCCTGGAGGGCCTTCCAATGCAAGTTATGCCGGATGGAAACGGTATCCTTTGGAGGGAGGGCATCGCGTTCCGTTCTTCCTGTCGTGGCCAGGACGGATTCCATCTCAGCATGTGGAGAACCGATTGACCAGTTCGCTCGATCTGGTTCCCACCATCGCCACCATCGCCGGCGTCAAACGCGCACCGGATGCAAAGCCGCTCGATGGCGTGGATCTATTGCCTTTCCTCGAAGGCGCTCGTACCGATTCGCCGCATGCGCAGTTGTTTTGGCGAGCAGCGGCCAACTACGCCGTTCGCGACGGCCAATGGAAGCTGATCGTGATCAACCGCGCTCCCGTGGAGCAGTTCCTGCAAGTCGATCGTGGCGACGGAGCTGGGTTGTTGCGAGGCGGGCCGTACCAGGGAATTTCCCCGCTCGGCCAGCATACGCTCTTGTTCGATCTCGACAGCGACCCTGGCGAATCCAAGAATCTCGCGGCTGAGCATCCGGAAAAGGTCAAGCAACTCCAAGCCCAATACGATGCTTGGAACCGTGGCAATGTTTCGCCCAACGCAAAATCGAGCCGCAGTATCCCCACGGTGATCGATGGCACGGTGGTGCAATTGGCGTTTTAGCATGAGAGAATCGCAGTCGATGGCATAGCATTCGCATCGCTTCATGACGCGAGGCGGTTTGCTCTGGCACATCGTAATCGCAGGCCCATCGGGGCCGATTGAATGCCCCGATGCAATGTTTGAGCACTTAATGGGAGATCGAAGTCATGGGTCTGAGAAATGGAATTCGGCAACATCTCCGTCGTGGCTTGATTGCGGTTTGCGCGGTGGCAATCTGCGCGGTGGCAATCTGCGCGGTGGCGATGGGAGTGCCATGTGCGTTGGCTCAGGATTCAACCAAGGACTCAACTCAGGGTTCGCCAGTTGCTACCCCGGATACTCCTTCGGCCCCAGGCATATCATCGATTCCGAAGGAACCGGCACCCGAAAAGCTGGAGTTCTTTGAAAAGAAGATCCGGCCGCTCTTGGTGCAGCACTGCTATCTGTGCCACTCGGAACACCACAAGGAAGCGGGTGGATTGCGCGTGGATGATTTTCGTTCTCTCACGCAGGTCGGCGAACGCGGACAAGCAGTCGTGCCCGGCAAGGCTTCCGAGAGCTTGCTCATCGCCCGCGTCACGCATGCGGATGCCAGCAAGCAAATGCCTCCCGATGAGCGTCTGAGTGCATCCCAGATCGAAGATTTGAAGCAGTGGATCGAGGAGGGTGCGGTGTGGCCTCCGATTTCGATCCCGAGCGATATCGATCAGACGCTTGAGGCGGGGGTGTTGCCGAACGCGGAACTCAAGGAAAGCCATTGGGCCTGGCAGCCGTGGTTGGACGCGAATCCACCTGCCCTCGAGGGTCTCGGCGATTTGGCGAGCTGGGTCCGCAATGATGTCGACCGCTTCATCGCCGCGGGGTTGCAATCAGTTGGATTGAGACCAAGCGACGATGCATCGAAGATCGTGCTGTTGCGACGGTTGAGTTTCGATTTGACCGGTTTGCCACCTACAGAAGAGGAATTGCTCGCGTTCTTGATGGATGAGTCGAGCGATGCCGTCGAGCGGACCGTCGATCGATTGCTGGCATCGTCAGCTTTTGGTGAGCGTTGGGGGCGGCATTGGCTCGACGTAGCTCGATATGGCGAATCGACCGGTTCGGCTCGCAATCTGCCCTATCCACATGCGTGGCGTTATCGCGATTACGTCATCGATGCCTATGCGAACGACAAGCCGTTCGATCGGTTTTTGCATGAACAGTTGGCTGGAGATCTGTTGCCCGCCAACAGCTTGGCCCAGAAACGGGAGCAACTGATCGCAACGGGGTTTTTGGCTTTAGGGGTCAAGGATGTCAACCAGCGATTCAAAGTGCGCTACGACATGGACAATGTCGACGAACAGATCGATACCGTATCCAAAGCCTTCCTCGGTTTGACGGTGAGCTGCGCGCGTTGCCACGATCACAAATTCGAGCCGATCTCGACGCGAGACTATTACGCATTGGCTGGCATTTTTTTGAGCACAGAGCTATGCGATGCGCTGAAGAATCAAATGGGGGGATCCGGGCTCGCTTACTATGTCCCAGACCGACTGATTTCGTTGGATGCCCAACCCGAACAGCAATCTCCCGAAGAACTGCAGCGCCAGATCGATGCGGCCAAGGGCGCATTCGAAGCGGCTCGCGCGGAGTTTCAACAAATCCGCGATAACGTCCGCCAAGAAGAACGCGGTGAAGAGCACGCCAAGAAGCTTCGCGAAGCGCGCCAGCGCATGCAAAAGAAACAAGCCGAGTGGGTAGCGTTGACCGATCCCGCCAAACGCGGGGAGGTGGCTTTGGGGGTGCGCGACGCAAAGGCGATCGGCGATGCCGAGATCCGCATCCGTGGGGAAGCCGAAAAGATCGGCCCGGCCGTGCCGCGTGGCATGCTCTCGGTCCTCGATCGCGTCCCCAAGCCTTCGATCGATGCTTCCGAAAGCGGTCGCCGCGCGCTTGCCAGATGGTTGACCGATCGCAGCAATCCCTTGACGGCTCGCGTCTACGTCAACCGCGTGTGGCAACACTTGTTCGGCCGCGGACTAGTGGCTACGGTCGATAACTTCGGCAGCACGGGGGATCGGCCGTCGCACCCCGAATTGCTCGATTACTTGGCCAAGCGTTTCGTGGAGGAAGGCTGGTCGACCAAGAAGCTCATTCGCGTGCTGGTGCTCAGCCGCGCCTACCAACTGGCGGCGACGGACCAAGCGACTGCCAAGCAGAAAGATCCCGAGAATCGATGGATCTGGAGACACTCGCCACGTCGGTTGGATACCTGGGAGTACAAGCCGCAGTTGCAAAAAAGACGACAACCGGGCGGGACCTGGAGGAGGTGTGCTCGTCGGTTCGAAGTTTTCATTCGCTCAGCACGGCGACACGGGAACCTGGGTGTCGAACTTGTTTCCGCATTGCGCGCAGCATGTTGACAAGCTTTGCTTCTTGAGAGGCTTGCACACCGATACGCCGGCCCACCCGCAGGCTGTCATGCAATTGCATACCGGTGCTGCCAACGCCACACTGACACGACCATCGATGGGGGCTTGGCTCCTGTATGGTCTTGGTACGGAGAATCAAGATCTCCCAGGTTATGTCACGATCAACCCGCCGCCCAACTTTGGCGGGGCCGTGAACTACGGTAGCGCTTTCCTACCGGCCCACTATCAAGGGACGAAGATCACCGACCAAGGCCATCTTCCCAATCTCAAGCCGTCGTCGAGCCCGGCACTGCAACGCCAACAGATCGACTTGATCCAATCCTTGAACCGCGACTTCGGGAAAACCCCGGAAGCTCCGGACGAACTCGAAGGGATCATCCAATCCTTCGAATTGGCATTCACGATGCAAAAGAAGATCCCCGAGGTGCTCGATTTCAAGAATGAACCGCAATCGATTCTCGATGCGTACGGTGTGCAAGATGGGCCCGCTGGTAGTTTCGCCAGGCAATGCTTGATGGCCCGAAAGCTCAGCGAAGCTGGGGTCCGCTTCGTGGAGGTCTGCGATCCAGGCTGGGACCATCACAACAACTTGCATCAAGGATTGCTCACGCGATGCAAGTCGGTCGATCAGCCCGTGGCCGCATTGCTCAACGAACTCGAGCAGCGAGGCATGCTGGAGGATACGCTGGTCTTGTTCGGAAGCGAGTTCGGGCGATTGCCGCAAGCTCAGGGCCCGGATGGGCGCGACCACAACATCACTGGCTATCCGATGTGGTTAGCGGGAGCGGGCGTCAAGGCTGGATACTCATTCGGCGCGACCGACGAGTATGGGCGCGAAGCGGTCGAAGGGCGAATGCATACCAATGACTTGCATGCGACGCTGCTGGCTCTGTTGGGATTGGATCACGAGCAGTTGACCTATCCGTACGCGGGACGGGAGTTTCGATTGACGGATGTGGCTGGAGTGGTCAATCGCAAGATTTTTGCGTGAGGACATGTGTGAAGTCGCTGTTGGCGGATTGGTTTTTTTGCTGTGCTACTGCTAGGAACCCGGGACGCGGGCTTCCCGCCCGCATCACCCAAACCATCCCAACCCGACGCGTCAGCAAGGGACCGCAACGCTCACACTTCGCGAGATGTGAACGCATTCATTCACCTCGAACAACCGCTTGTCGAGCGATTACGTGCACGAGCCAATCCTTCTGGTGAACGCGAGGACACAGGTCATTGCGGTAGTCACACGCCATCGAGTCGCTTATCGCGACACCGGAGGCCTTACGGCCTGCCGCTAAGATGGAGAGGAGGCCTTGCGGCCAACTGCGTGCGAACGCAACGCTAGATCGTCCACGCGACTTCGGGATTGCTGAAGATGCCGGAATAGTGCCGTCGCATGATGCATTCTGCGACTTGGGCGGCCTGCACTCGCAACTCGGGGACGGCGGTGCTTTCCCACGTGCTCGGTTTGCGCAATGTCCCCACCAC
Organism: Pirellula sp.; assembly: GCA_046318495.1. Taxonomy (GTDB): domain Bacteria; phylum Planctomycetota; class Planctomycetia; order Pirellulales; family Pirellulaceae; genus JBKCUI01. The sequence continues at coordinate 10,232 of JBKCUI010000369.1, forward strand.
GAACAGATCTTCGGCTTGGCGCCCCCGTCCACCCATGGCGAGTCCGGAGTCGTCGGTTTGCAGTCCGAGCGACAACGCATCGGACTGAACCCAATCTGGAATCAGCAGCGAGCCGATCACGGGGTTGGACTCAGGGCTGTTGGATGGACCCGGACCGGTGCAATTGATCACCCAGCCGGCAGAGAGTTCCATCAATCGATCATCGCCGCGCTCGCGCACAAACAACCGCACCGAATGCGGATCGGCTTGAGCCGCCACAATACGCCCCGCGATGATCTTGGTCTTGCCAGCGGCCAGAAGCTGGTCGAATCGATCGGCTACTTGCGATGCCGTTCGATGCCGATGGACTTCCCAGAACGATCGGATATGTCGCAGGAATCGTTGACGATCGCGTTGGCTGAGGGATTGCCATAACTTTGCGGTATGGGGCCGCAGGCCATCGATGACGGTCCGCCAATCCCCACCTTGTGCTTGGACTTCATCGATCCTAGCGCGAAATTGCTTGGTCAACGCTTGGATCGTTGGTTGCACAGCAATGGCTTGCTCGACCCATTCTCCAAGCGGCGTAGGCGGGAGCGGTTGCGGGCTATGCCGCTGCGGAGTAAGTCCGCGGCGCGAGATCAAGTAGATCGGTGCAGTCCGATGTTCCGAAGCGATCGACAGAACGGTATCGACGGCGGTCAATCCGGAACCCAAGATGACGACGGGATCCTTGGGATCGATATTGCCGCAAGCGAACGGTTGCCATGGATCTGCGATCAAGCGTTGTCTGGGGCCCGACCAACTCTTGCCGATCGGGTCGGCGGGGGGGCGGTGACCGATGGCGAGTACCGCATCATCGCATGGGAGCGACGCATGCTTGGCGAAGTTCATCATCCATCCCCCTTCGGGACGGCGCGTCATGCGGCGGACTTCGTCGAGCACCACGGTGAACTCCACTTGCGAGGAGGATGCCCGCGCCGTTTCGATCAGCGTTTCGCGCACATACTGGCCATACCATTGGCGGGGCACAAAGGCCAGCGGGTCCTCGACGCCGTGAGTTCGGGACAGCCACTCTACGAAATCGTTGGGCTTGTCCGGCCATGCGCTCATTCGGCCGGCCACGACGTTGAGCAAATGCTTGGTATCGCGCGTGCTGTAGGCCACCCCTTCGCCGATGAACCCTTGACGTTCGATCAACTGCACGTGGATGGAAGCATCGTGACGCTGCGCCATGCGAAGCAGTTGCGCGGCCGTCATGGAGCCGCTGAAACCACCGCCGACGATGGCGACCGCAGGGACTTTGGAGCGATGGCGCGTCGGCGTGTTGCTTCGAGGCCGGCGATTGAAACGCCGAAAATCCTTGAGCGGCGGGGCATAGACGTTGACGGTGATGAGCGTGGTGTCTGGCGACGCATTGCGAATGGAATGGACACCCGCATCTTGCCAAGCCGTGAGTTCGCCGGGTGCGTATTCCGACTCGAACTCGAGGTCCGCATAACCGTCGTCTGCGATCCCGTACGAGCCTTCTGCGGCAGTGCCTTGGATCACCATCATCGCCGACACCGAACCGGAATGATCGTGGGGAACGCTCCCTTGGCCGACGCGCCAAGTGATCACCAGCAACTCATAGTGTTCGCGCCGGACGACGAGGCCGCGATGGTAGTGATCTGCGGTTTCCCGAACGTACGGGGCGACATCCTCGACGCTCAAGTTCGCTCGTTTCAAAGCGTTGCTCAATTGGATCAAGGTCGGTTCTGCCTCGAAAGCATCCAATTGCCGAATCAAATTCGCGAGGTTCGTCGTCCATTCCATCGATTCATTACCCAAGCCCGAGAATGCAGTCTTCCCTGAGAATCCGTCTCGGGCTCGCAGGGATGGAACACCATGCATCGACTCGCACTCGGAGAAACCGAGGCCCCGTCGCATGGACTATTGCGCATTGTACCGCGCGCGGACCGATGCGTTAGCCGTATGGGGCCAACTGTCGCATCCAGGACGCGTGGAAGGTCCTAAGGCAGTACAATGCATTGCATCGATGCCGAAGTACGCGGCGTGGCCGCGCGATCGCGATTCCGGCAATTCGATGGTGCAACTCTATCGCTGCGAGAATCCAAGTATGGCCAAAAGTACACTGCCTCCCCACAGCAGCCATCGCATCCCGACCGATGCCAATCCCTTGACGGACCAAGAACTACAACGCATGGATGCTTACTGGCGAGCCTCCAATTACTTGTCCGTTGGCCAGATCTATCTTTTCAAAAATCCGCTCCTTCGCGAGCCGCTGCGCCGCGAACACATCAAGCCGCGACTGCTGGGCCACTGGGGAACTTCGCCCGGCTTGAACATGCTTTACGTGCATCTCAACCGCGTCATCCGGCGAGACGATCTGGACATGATCTACGTCATCGGGCCGGGGCACGGCGGCCCATCGCTGGTCGCCCACGCTTACCTCGAAGGGACCTACAGCGAGATCTATCCCGACATCAGCCAAGACGCCGATGGGATGCAGAAACTCTTTAAGCAGTTCAGTTTTCCGGGCGGCATCCCCAGCCACGTCGCCCCGGAAACGCCAGGTAGCATCCACGAAGGGGGCGAACTGGGATACGCCTTGAGCCATGCCTACGGTGCCGCCTTCGACAATCCTGAGTTGATCGTTGCATGTGTGGTCGGCGATGGCGAAGCCGAAACAGGCCCCCTCGCGACCGGCTGGCACGGCAACAAATTCCTCAATCCGGCCCGCGATGGTGCGGTGCTGCCGATCTTGCACCTCAACGGTTACAAGATCGCCAACCCATGCTTCCTAGCTCGCATTCCAGAAGCCGAATTGATCAAGTACTTCGAAGGCATGGGGTATCGGCCTCTGATCGTTTCGGGTTCGGAACCAGAATCGGTACACCAGCAACTCGCGGCTGCGCTCGATGACGCGATCGCCGATATCCAACGCATTCGTCAGCGAGCACGCGTGGACGGGGATCTAACGCGCCCCATGTGGCCGATGATCGTGTTTCGCACCCCCAAAGGCTGGACGTGCCCGGAAACCATCGACGGCAAAAAATGCGAAGGCTACTGGCGCAGCCATCAAGTCCCCATGGGAGAGATGGATCGCGAAGAACACATTCGCATCCTCGAAGGCTGGATGAAGAGCTATCGTCCCGAGGAGTTGTTCGACGATACCGGGCGATTGCGCTCCGAATTGGAATCCCTCGCCCCTCGCGGCACGCGCCGCATGAGCGCCAACCCGCATGCCAACGGTGGTGTGCTGTTGCGCGATCTGCGATTGCCCGACTTCCGCAATTACGAAGTCCCCGTGCCGCATCCAGGAGGCGCTACCGCCGAATCGGCCCGGGTCATGGGGACATATTTGCGCGACGTCATGAAGCTGAACTTGCCGAGCAAGAATTTTCGTTTGTTCAGCCCGGATGAAAACAATTCGAACCGCTGGCAAGACGTCCTCGAAGTCACCGACCGCTGCTACATGGCGGAGATCTATCCCGAAGACGATCACCTGTCCCCCGATGGCAGAGTCATGGAAGTCCTTAGCGAACATCAGTGCCAAGGCTGGCTTGAAGGCTATCTGCTAACCGGTCGCCATGGCTTCTTCTCGTGCTATGAAGCCTTTATCCACATCATCGACTCGATGTTCAATCAACATGCGAAATGGCTCAAGGTCTGCAACAAGATTCCTTGGCGACGGCCGATTGCATCGCTGAACTATTTCTTGAGCTCGCACGTGTGGCGGCAAGATCACAACGGGCTCAGCCACCAAGACCCGGGCTTCATCGATCACGTGGTCAACAAAAAGGCAGAAGTCATCCGCGTCTATCTGCCGCCGGATGCCAACTGCTTGCTCTCGGTCACCGACCATTGCTTGCGCAGCCGCAACTACATCAACGTCGTGGTCGCTGGCAAACAGCCCGCGCCGCAATGGCTGACGATGGATGCGGCCATCAAGCATTGCTCGGCTGGTATCGGCATATGGGAGTGGGCCAGCAACGACAAAGGCTATGAACCGGATGTCGTGATGGCTTGCTGCGGCGACGTGCCAACGCTCGAAACGCTAGCGGCGGTAAGCATGCTGCGCGAGCACTTGCCCGATCTCAAGGTCCGCGTGGTCAACATCGTCAATTTGATGAAGCTTCAACCCAACACGGAGCATCCTCACGGGCTATCCGATCGGGACTTCGATGCTCTCTTCACGAAAGAGAAGCCCGTGATCTTCGCCTTCCACGGCTATCCGTGGTTGATCCATCGCCTGGTGTACAAACGCACCAATCACAAGAACTTTCACGTTCGCGGCTACAAGGAAGAAGGAACCACGACCACGCCGTTCGATATGGTGGTCATGAACGACATCGATCGATTCCATTTGTGCGGGGATGTGATCGATCGATTGCCGCAATTGGGTTCGCGGGCTGCGTACTTTAAACAATCGCTTCACGAGGCTCTGATCGATCACAAGACGTACATCGAAGAGCACGGGGATGACATGCCGTCAATCGCGGGTTGGACCTGGAATCCAGAGGCAACGCATCCAGCGCGACGCACGTCTACCGAAGGGGATAACCTCTAACGAGAGGTGTAAGCTCTAGCGCTGCTCTTCTTGTTTGGGGAGGTCGCGTTGCGTGATTTCACCTGTCGCTCGATGGCGGAGGATCACGCGATGTGTACCATCGGGGAGAATCTCGCGCTTGATCAACACGTGCTCCGCATCGTGCATCGCATGGGATGCGGAGGGGTGCGGGTTGGTAGGGCCACGCCAAACCAAATCCTCGAGCGGTTCCCAACGCTTCGATTGCATCGAACGGTAGGCCGCATCGACGATGGCGTTGACGACATAGCCGTCGTAAAACGTTTCGCGAGGCGTTTCCTGGCGCTCAAAGGCTCCCAGCATGTCGTCGAACATCGCCACATAGCCTAACGCGGCGACTTCATCGCCGACCGGAAACAACCAACCGCCCGAGCTCTCGGATTTCTCGGCCACGTAGGCGTTGGTGCCGCCGGACGTAAACATCTCCATGCCGGTCCGGAGCCAGTGGTTGAGCCAAAGGGTGCCCTCGGTGCCAGCGACTTCATCGCGCAAATCCATGCCTCCTCGAAACGACCAACTCACTTCGAACTGTCCGATGGCGCCGGACTCGTATTGCACCAGGCCGATGGCGTGATCTTCCGCTTCGATGGGATGGACTTGGGTGGCTCCCCAGCACATGACCGACACCGGGCGCACGTGTTTGCCGATGAAGGTTCTGGCGATCTCAATGCAGTGGCAACCCATGTCGACGATCGCGCCACCCCCGGCCAAGTTGCGATCCCAAAACCAAGCGCTGTGAGGACCGGGATGGGTTTCGCGCGAACGGACCCAGAGAATTTTGCCCAATGCACCCTGTTCGACCGCATCGACAGCCTTGAGTGTTTTGGGGGTGTAGACGAGGTCTTCGAGATAACCGTGAAACACTCCCGCGCGTTCGACGGCTTGCAGCATACTCCATGCTTCCTGGGCGGTCCGTCCCAATGGCTTGGTACACAAGATTCCTTTGCCGGCTTTGGCGGCCTCCAAGACGGCTTCTTCGTGCATGTGATTGGGAACCGCGATGACGACGAGTTCGGCTTCGATGTCCTGCACGGCTTCGCGAAGATCGGTGGTGATGCGCGGGACATTCCATCGAGCCGCGAATTCGCGAGCTCGCTCTGGCGAGCGCGAATACGCGATGCAAATGGAGTCGCTGCGGCGCGGTCCCACCAGCGATTGCGCATAGAAATTGCCGATCAGTCCGGTGCCCAGGACAGCGAGTTTGACCATGACGGAAGGAGTGTGTGAGAGGAGTGATGGCAAGGGAGATATGAAGTGTTTAGGCGAGATCTCAGCGATGCAGGAGGATTGCGCTGCGCACGTGTTCGTCGGACCAGAGAGCCAGGGGCTGATAGTTCGGGTGTCGGCCTTCGCGGACAAACGGATCGTTTTGGCGCGTGTTGTAGCAACAGATCAGCGACCAACGCGGATGCTCGCTTTCGTTCTTGCTCGAGGCATGCAGCACATTGCCATGGAAGAAGAGCGCGTCGCCGGGTTCCATTTCGCAGTAAACCAACGGATGGCGCTGCATGGCCTGCTGAACGCGTATGGGATCCGCCCCCTTTTGATCGCCCGTGGTGGCGTGGTCGATGCGACCGATGCGATGGGAACCTTGGAGGACTTGCAAACAGCCGTTGGCGCGCGTCGCGCGATCGACTGCGATCAAACAACTGGCCATGGTCGGATACAGACATCCATTGGAATACCAATAGCCGTAGTCTTGGTGCCACTCCCACGCGCCCCCGACGCGAGGTTCCTTGAGCATCATCTTGTGATGGTAGTGATAGACTTCGTCCTCGAGCAGCACTGCCATGGTGCCTGCTACGCGCTGCGCGCGCACGATGGCGGAGTAAGGAGATTGGTCATCGAGGTCGTTGCGCAGCGCCAGCTTGCTTTCGCCTCCGGTCGCGTCTTTGCGAACGTAGGCTTCTGCAGCGAGTTGGCGGTCTCGGCGCACGTACGCAAGCAATGCGGCCATCTCGTCGGCATCGAACAAACTGCGGGCGAACACGTACCCGTCGCGATCAAAGTCGCGTTTGGCTTGAGACAAATCCAACATGCCGGATACTCTGCAGAAGAGGAAACGAGGGCGAGCACAGGTCGCAGCGTTCATGATACCGACATGCCGTGTTTCACGCTTTGAGCCAGTTGGAATCCGATCGCACTGCCAGTGCATGCAGCCTATTTCGCGAGATCGATAACGCGGGTTCGATGAAGTTTCCTTATGTTGAGAAAACGATGGAGCCATCTCGCTTCACAAAGATCCTTTTTTGGGGTGTCTCGCGCCGCCGCCCAGCGCCGTCGTCGTGCAAGGCGAAACGATTCTGCATAGGATGGAGAGACTCGACCTATTGGCAGCAAGGCCCTCGCAAGCTCTTGGGCGGCCTTCTCGTTTCCTTCGTTGGAGAAGAAATTCATGACCAGCTTGCGAGATCGTCGCATCTCCCGTCGCACTTGGCTGCGAGCGTCTGGAATCACGATGGCATTGCCGTGGCTCGATGCTATGTCTCGAGGGAGAGCGGCGGAGTCGAACAAGGCGCCGCAAAGGATGGTCTGCATCCAGACCAACATGGGGATCCTGCCAAAGAACTTCTTCCCCGAAGGACAGGGTGCCGAGTACCAGCCGAGTCGATATCTGCAGCGATTGTCGGACCACCGATCGAAGATGACGGTTTTCTCGGGCGTCAGTCTGCCTGGAGTGACCGGCGGGCATGCGGCCGAGCGATGTTTTTTGACCGGAACGCCCCATCCGGAGCGCGGTGGCTTTCGCAACGGCGTGTCGCTCGATCAATTCGCTGCCGAGCAACTCGGCAACCAAACGCGTTTCCCGTCGTTGGTGTTGGCGATTACCAATGAGAACCCAACGCTGAGCTTCACGCGTAGCGGTGCTCCAATCCCAGCCGACAAAAGCGCTCGGACGCTTTTTCAGAAGTTGTTTGTGCAAGGCAAACCCGAGGAGGTCCAAGCCCGCATGGAGGAGTTGGATCGCGGCCGCAGTACCCTCGATTTCGTTTCCGAGCAATCCCGGCGGTTGCGACGCAATCTTTCGCCAATCGACTTGCAGCGCATGGAGCAGTTCGAAACATCGGTCCGCGAACTGGAGCTTCGATTGCAATCCGCCAAGGCCTGGGAACAGCGTCCAAAACCTGCGGTCGCGGCTCAGCCTCCAGAAGAAAACACCGATCCACAGCAGTTCGTGAAGCGATCGGAGATGATGTACGACGTGATCAAGCTCGCACTAGAAACCGATTCCTCGCGCATCGTATCTCTGATGATCGACACTACGGTCATCCATAACATCACCCATCATGGCAATCGCCCAGAAGTGCTGGCGGAGTTGCAAGGGCACGAAGAACGGCAATTCGATGCGTTGAATCGATTTCTGGTAGGACTCGCAGGCGTGCGCGAAGCGGGCGAATCGCTTTTGGATCAGACCATGGTTCTCTATGGCACCTGCATGGGCAGTGCCAACTCGCATGCCAACGACAATCTTCCCGTACTGCTCGCGGGTGGCCCATTCCGTCATGGACAACATCTGGTCTTTGATTCGGAGAATAACTATCCGCTGACCAATCTCTATGTCTCCATGTTGCAAGGATTAGGGATCGAAATCGATCGCTTCTCATCGAGCACCGGGACGATGCGCGGTTTGGAATGGAACCATTCATGATGCAAGTGTCAACGATTTGCTTTCGCGCGTTGAGCATGTGTCCTGCGAGTTGGAGGGTGCGATGGGTCGTTTGCCTAGCTGCCTTCGCAGTGCTCGAACATCGGGCGTTGCAAGCGAATGACGCCTTGCCAACGGAGTTCCTGAACAAGTACTGCATTACATGTCATGCATCCAGCGAAGCATCCGCAGGGCTGGATCTCGCAGCGGCACCTTCGGAACTGAACGCGGACTCGATATCGCGTTGGATCCGCGTATACGACCGATTGAGATCGCAAGAAATGCCTCCGCGGGACAGCGAACAGCCCAGCCGTGAAGAACGCGACCAAGCGTTGCAATCCTTGCAAAGTGCTATTCTGGTTGCCGAGGCTCGCACAGCCGACACGATCGCATCGGTTCGTCGCATGACGCGCAGTGAATACGAAAACACCATCCGCGATCTGTTCGACTTGCCCGGCATCGCGCTGGCCGGAAATCTGCCTGCCGACGGACAAGTGCATGGGTTTGACAAGCATCCCGACGCGCTCGATGTGTCGCACGTCAACATCGCGCGTTATCTGGAAGCGGCCGATCACATCCTAAGTATGGCAATCGCTACCCGCCCCGAACCCCCTACCATCCAGACACGCCGCATTTCGCTGGTCAACCGCGGCGGCTTCGTCGCGCATATCGTCATGAACGGCGACGGCGTATTGCTCAAGAACGGGCAACCCGATCCGGAGTTTCCCCCGGCTGGCGAACAGAATCATCTCGACGAAGGCGCTCACGAGCGCTGGGGCTCGTTTCGCAACGGGGCGAGCGTGGGATTGTTCCGTCACGAAGACGAGTCGGTAAGCCCGTACTTCATCGAACACGTGACCATCTATCCTGCCAAGTATCGCGTTCGAACTTCCCTGTGGAGTTTCCAATGGAAAGAGGGTGCCGTGTTGCCAGGTCGTGGCACCGAAGCCGCGCGCCTCTCGGTCGTCCAACTCACGGGCGACGGGCGAGGCGGCCAGCATCCGAGTTATGTGTTGGGGTACTTCGATGCACCCAAAGACGCTCCGCTCGAGCACGCCTTAACCGTGTGGCTTAACCCGAATGAGATCCTCGGCTTCAACACCGCTTCGCTGGCCCCGGCTGCCAACTACTACAAGAAGAAACGTGCGTTGGAGTTTACCGGTCCGGGGATCGTGGTCGATTGGCTCGACATCGAAGGTCCCTTGTACGAGACATGGCCTCCCCCAAGCCAACGGATGCTTTTCGGCGATCTGCCGATGCGCGAGTTCAAAAGCGAGGAACAACCGAGCGTGCGTCCTCCGAAACGCCATCGCTTGCCACAACTCGGCGCAGGCATGAATCGTCCCGATCCCGAACCGGGCATTTGGACCGTGCATAGCGATGCACCGCTGGAGGATGCGGATCGATTGCTCGCTAGCGTCCTTCCCAAGTGGTTCCGGCGCGCAGTCCCCGAGGAAACACGGGCCGCTTACGTCGGTATTGTGCGGGAACGCCTCGCAGCAGGCGATTGCTTTGAAGATGCCATGCGGGCGGCTTATCGCAGCGCGCTGGTTTCGCCAGATTTTTTGTGGCACCTGGAATCCAGCGACCGCGCGCAATCCCAACGCGATGGGCTCGATGACCATGCGTTCGCCTGCCGATTGTCCTACTTTTTGTGGAACTCGTGCCCCGATGAGGCGCTGATGCATCAAGCCGCTTCAGGCGAACTGCGAACTACCGCTGCGCTGCAGGCGACGGTGGAACGCATGCTGGCCGATCCTCGCTCCGAACGCTTCGTCAACGAGTTCGTCGGACAATGGCTGAAGCTCCACAAGATTGCGGCCACCGATCCCGATCGCAAACTGTATCCCGAGTTCAGTCTCTATCTTCAAGACTGCATGGTGGCGGAGACGAGGGCCTACTTTCGAGAGATGCTCGATCGCGATTTGGACGCGTCGCATTTGATGCAGTCTGATTTCGTAATGGTCAATGAGAAGTTGGCCACCCATTATGGAATCCCCGAGGTGCAGGGAACCCCGATCCGTCGCGTCCGATTGCCCGAAGGCTGCCCACGCGGTGGATTGTTGACACAAGCCTCCCTTCTCAAGATCACCGCCAATGGGACGACGACTTCGCCGGTGCCGCGCGGTGCGTTTGTGCTCGATCGATTGTTGGGAGAGCCTCCCGAACCTCCGCCTGCGAATGTTCCAGCCATCGAGCCCGACGTGCGCGGGGCGACTTCCATCCGAGAGCAATTGGCCAAGCATCGTCAGCATGCGGTCTGTGCCTCGTGCCATCAACGCATCGATCCCCCCGGTTTCGCGCTCGAAGCCTTTGACGTCATCGGAGGATACCGTCAACGTTACCGATCGATCGGCGAAGGGGATCCCGCCGAGCGAGGAAACATCGATCCAGGCATCGGCCTCGGGTTCAAGCTCGGACCTCAGGTCGATAGCGCCGGGCAGCTTGTCGATGGTCGCAGCTTTGCCGATGTGAAGACCTATCAAGCCTTGTTGGCATCGGACTCGCAAAGGTTGCTGACGAACTTGGCGAAGCAACTTGCCCTCTACGCAACCGGACGGAGCGTCCGATTCAGCGATCGGCCTGCCATCGAGTCCATCGTCGAACGAACGCAACAGCGAGGTGGCGGCGTGCGAACCCTCGTGCATGAGCTTATCGCAAGTCCGTGGTTTGCTGGCCGCGCGGCAACGGGCGCAGGAGAAATTGCGTCGGATGCGCCAACGCACTCATCGCATACTGAGTCGGGTGCCCTGTCTCGATCCGACAAACATCCAAGTACGTGGCGAGGATTTCTCATGGCCCCCGACATCGCTCCGGTGCCGGCGCCGGCAGTCCGCTCTGCGGTAGAATCCGCCGAATCCAAGGGCGATGGCATTGCCGAGTACCGATACGATTCAGAGATGGTCGTGCGTGTGCGCGGTTGGTTTGAACCGGGACGCATCGCGGAATTCGAGCAGATCGTGGGTCGATGGCCCGAAGTGCGATTGCTCTCGGTGGATGGCGAACACGCCACGGCGACGTTGCGAATCGCTCGAGAGAGTCCGATGTTCCGAAACGCAACCCAGGAACAGATTTTGGAACGCCTGTCGCAACGCATCCAATCCGAGTCGACCGGTCGGTTGTCGTTGCGAGCGATGGGAGCATTACCCGATTCGCAGTTGCAGCGCATCGAGATCGGCGTTGTGGGGTTGGACTGCGCGGCCTGTTCGATGGCGTTGCACGACATCCTCGTTCAATCGCCAGGGGTGGTGCATGCAACTGCCAGTTTCCGCAGCGGCACGGCGGTAGCATGGATAGAACCTGGTCGGGCTGACCGCGCGGCGCTCGAAACCCTTTTGAAGCAGCGCGGTGTCACGTTGCGGACGGCAGCGCCCGAGGCTGCAACCACACCTTAGCGTTCGCAGAATGCGGTTTTGGGAATTCCTTCTATGCCATCGAGTGAAACGATTTCCGTTGCAGATCCGAGTTCGGCGCGCATGGGTCGGCGTCGACGTCGTCGGTGGTGGTCCTCTGCCCTTCTGATCGTTCGGCGTTCGCATTTGTATCTGGGGCTGTTGCTGATGCCCTGGGCGCTGCTGTACGGCATCTCCGGATATCTGTTCAATCATCCCACTCATTTTCAAGAACCCTCCTTGCGAGCCTTTGGTCCCGGCGTCGTGCGAGGTACGGCGCTCGAGAAGGGGCTCGATGCGAGTCGATGTGCAGAGCAAATCCTCGAAGGGGTCAACGCGCGATTAGGGCCAACGAACGCCGTGGTGTTGGATTCGACCACCCCGCCGTTCTTCGCTGGGGACTATTTGTTCGCCTCGGCCGAGACAGAGCGGCAGAAGGTGCAATTGCTTTTGCATCGCGACGGTTCGGGCGGGACGTTGCACGTTTCCGACAAGCCGAAGGTACAAGAGGTCCCACCCGAGAGCGCGCGATTTGACATTGCCCCAAACCGATTGGATCGAAAACTGGACGGTCGCGACGCTGCGTCCAACTCGCCGACGGAGGGGCTGAGCTCCGACGCGCCCCTGCGGATTGAAGCGCTGGAACCCGAGCCTTTGTTGGCTGCCGTGCAATCCATCGTCGCCAAATTGGATGCGAACTTGGAGGGACTCAAGTTCCGAGTCACTTCGGTGCCCGAACTGCAACTGCAGATTCGCGATGGAAAGCAAACATGGATCAGTCGCTACAACGCCAGCAGCGGCGCGTTGACAAGCAAACCTGCGCCCAATGAGCCGGGCGCGTTGCCAACCTGGCGTCGCTTTTTGACCCGGATGCATACGACGCACGGCTATCCGTTGGATCACAATGCGAGGTGGATCTGGGCCATCGTGGTCGATGTGATGTCGGGAGTGTTGGTCTTTTGGGGGATCAGCGGATTGCTGATGTGGTGGCAGATCAAAAGGACGCGGCCCTGGGGCACGGTCGCGCTGGTGGTCAGTATTTTGTTCGCGATCGGGCTCGGGGCGAGCATGATGGTGGGAATGCGGTAGGTGGAATCGGAAGCGGGTCGGCGCGGGGAGTTGAACGGATGAATGGGCCTCAAGCGGATGGGACGTCCGCAGTCCACGGCGCGGAAGAAGGTCCGCGGTCCAGGTGGATCAAGGTCAAGAGTAAAGTCTTAGCGGACCTGGCAGATGGCGAGGGGCCGGTTGGTGTAAACTGGAGTCCCCGTTCTGGATTTCCTCCCACCCCAAACGCAACCTCGCCGTGATGCACATTCCTGATGCTCCTCGCCGAGCATGGTCTTTGACGTTTCCCAAGCCCGGATTCGCAGTTGCGTTCTGGATGCTCGCGTGGACCATGCTGGCGTCGCCGGTTGCTGTGGCCCAGTCTCAATCGGACTTTGAGCGAGACGTTCTGCCGATCCTTCGACAACGTTGCATCGCATGCCACGGTTCGCAGCGGAGCGAAGGGAATCTGCGGCTCGACCAACGCGATGCCGCCCTGCGCGGAGGGGATTCCGGTGTAGCCATGCGTTTGGGACATGCTCTAGAGAGTTTGATCGTTGAGCGGATCGCATCCGACGATGCATCGCAGCGCATGCCCCCTGAAGGAGAGCCCCTAACCTCGGCGCAGATTGCGACCATCGCGCGCTGGATCGATGCTGGAGCGGTTTGGCCTGATGCCTTAGCCGATCGCGATCCACGCCTCGATCACTGGGCGTGGCAGCCGATCCAGAGCGTGCGCATCCCGCCGATTCCACCGGACCGATTGGCACCTGGAGTGCACGCCGACAATCCGATCGATGCCTTTGTGATGGATGCGTTGCATGACCAAGGGCTCCACATGAGCCCAAGTGCGGACCGCTCCACCTTGATTCGACGGTTGTACTACGACCTGCTCGGCATGCCACCGACCGCCGAACAAATCGAGAGCTTTGTCGAAGATCCCGCTCCCGATGCGTACGAGCGATTGGTGGATGAAGTGCTCGCTTCGCCGCGTTATGGCGAACGCTGGGCACGCCATTGGCTCGACATCGCCCACTATGCCGACACGCATGGGTTTGAGCGGGATCAGATTCGCGAAAACGCTTGGCGATACCGCGACTATGTGATCGATGCCTTCAACGCGGATGTGCCGTACGATCGCTTTCTTCGCGAGCAAATCGCCGGGGACGTGCTCGACGACCCGCAGCCCGAATCGGTTATCGCCGCGAGTTTTCTGGCGGCGGGGCCATGGGACTTCGTCGGTCAAGAAGAAACGCCCAGCCCGACGATCAAGCGATTGGCGCGGGCGGATGATCTCGATGACATGGTGACGCAAGTCATGACCAGTTGCTGCGCAGTGACCATCCACTGCGCACGGTGCCACGATCACAAGCTCGATCCGATCACCCAAGAAGAGTACTACGGGCTGTGGTCGGTCTTTTCCGGGGTCAAGCGCGGCGATCGGCTGGTCAGCACCGCGCAGCAACAGGCATACGATGTTCAGAAAGCTGCTATCACAGGCGATATCCAAGTATTGAAACGCCAGCTCAGTCGACTGGCAGGCCGGTTCTCGCTTGCGGATGTCATCGGGGGCGGGGATGGCAGCGGTACGGGCACGGTTGGCACAGGCATCGATCCGCTGACCGGAAACAAGCAAATCGACAAGCGGGATTTCCTCTCTGGAGTGGTGGTCAATAAGCTGTCTAAGGCCGAGTCTCGATTCCTCGATGCGATTTTTGTGCCCGATGGAGGGGAGAGTGGTCGCGTTGCGATCAGTTCCACGGGCATGGAAGCGGAGCAGGTGCCTCAGACGAGCGGCCAAGTCTGGGACTGCGTGCGCTATGGTCCCGTGCATGCCCAGCACGCCACATCGTTGGCCGGTGTCGATTATGGACCGACGCCACAGCGATTGCTTTCGATGCATGCCAACACTGGGTTGACGTGGAATGTGGCACTGATAGCAGAGACGCTCGGCGGAGGTCCGTTGCGACTGCGCGGCTCGGTGGGGTACTTTGGCCAAACTCCCAAGAACGGCGCCGATGTTCGTATCGATGTCGATGCTGTGAGGCAGTTTCACTACGCAGGCTTGGGACGGGAGGATGGTCCTCAAGCATTCGACATCCCGATCCCGATCGGTGCGACGTTTCTGACGTTGTACTCGACCGACGGAGGCAATGGCATCGGTCACGATCAGGTCGGTTGGATCGATTTGGAGTTTGTGCGCGATGAGCCCCCCAGCGACGAACGAGAACGATCGATTGCGACGCTGGAGCGCGAGATCTCGACGCTCCAGCAATCGCTCGCGTCGCTTGCCAAGCCATCGCGGGTGTATGGCGTCGTAGCGACACAACCCGCACCGATCTCGGTGCTGCGACGCGGCAATACCGAGGATCCGGTGCAACCAGTCTCTCCGCAGACCGTGCGATGCATTCCCTCTCCTTGGCCCGACATAAACGAGCAGGCAAGCGATGGGCAGCGGCGGATCGCGTTGGCGCAATGGCTGACCGACCCTCGCAATTCCCTGCCCCATCGCGTCATCGTCAATCGATTGTGGCAACATCACTTTGGAGTTGGCATCGTGGCCACGCCGAGTGACTTTGGGCTTGGGGGATCGCTCCCCAGCCATCCTGAGCTGTTGGATTGGTTGGCGTTGGAGTTGCGACGTGGGGAGGGCTCACTCAAAGCGCTCCATCGTTCGATCTGCACCTCGCACGCGTATCGGCAATCCTCTCGGAACGCGCAGCCCCAGGCGCTGGCAATCGACAGTTCCAACCGATGGTTGTGGCGGCAGAACCCCCGGCGGATCGATGCGGAGTCGTTGCGCGATGCAGTATTGCATGCCGTTGGAAACTTGAACGGTACCATGCATGGACCAGGGTTTCGGGATTTCGATTACGAAGAAGAGTATGCACCGGTGTATCGTTACGTTTCGCCCAATCGACCGGAGCTGTGGCGGCGCAGCATTTATCGCTTCATCGTACGCACCACGCCGCACACGTTTTTGACAACGCTCGATTGCCCGAATCCAGCCAACTTGACCGCGACGCGTACCACGACCACAACGTCGATCCAAGCGCTGGCCTTGCTCAACAACGCATTCATTTTGGAACAATCCGATGCGATGGCGCAGCGCATCGAACAGGAACTGTCTGGGGAGCCCAACGACTCGATGGCATCGCACGTGCGATTGGCGTACCGTCGGATCCTGGGGCGCGACCCGACCGAAGCGCAGCGCACCGCCAGCGCGGCGTATGTCCAGCAACACGGCTTGAGCGCATTGTGTCGATTGCTCTTCAATACCAACGAGTTCGTGTATGTCGATTGATCGCAACCCACATCCGACACAGAGGCATCGATGGCAATCTTTCGCTCGCGAAGCGAATCTCACGCGGCGCGAGAGTTTGTCTCGCATCGGGGGCGGTTTGGGTGGATTGGCGCTGGCATCGATGTTGCTGCGAGACGGGGCGCTCGCAGGCGATGAGGGGGCGGCTGCGCAATCCTCTTCAGGGCGCGTTTCTCCCATGGCTCCGAAACCGGGGCATCATCCTGCCCGAGCGCGCGCCGTGATCGAGATCTTTTGCCCTGGTGGGCTCAGTCACGTCGATACTTGGGATTACAAACCTGAGTTAGAAAAGCTGCATGGTCAGCCGTTTGATGCGGAGCTTGGAAAACAAACCTTTGCTGGCGTGGCCGGCAAAGTAGCCAAGAGCTTTTGGCCGTTTCGGCAGCATGGTCAATCGGGATTGTGGCTTTCGGATTTGTTTCCAAAGATGGCCGGCGTCATCGACGACATCGCCTTTGTGTACTCGATGCAGAACAAGTCCGCGTTGCATGGACCGGCCATCTTCATGATGAACAGCGGGTTCATTTTGCCTGGGTTTCCAAGCATGGGGGCGTGGGTAACGTACGGACTCGGTAGCGAAGCAGACAACTTGCCATCGTATGTCGTGTTGCCCGATCCACGGGGGCTGCCACCGGGTGGGGCGCTCAACTGGGGTGCGGGGTTCTTGCCCGCGTTGCATCAAGGAACGGTTGTGGAGACGGCACCCGGTCGGCCGCCGATCGCCGATTTGTTTCCAGCGGGGCAATTCGATCCGAGTGCAGAGAACGAGGGGCGTGCGTTGCTTCAAGCGTGGAATGAGGAGCATGCGGCAGCGCATCCTGGGGACTCGATGTTGGAGGCGAGGATCGCATCGTATGAGTTGGCAGCCAAGCTGCAATTGAGTGCCCCCGAGGCGATCGACGTTGGGCGCGAGACGGCCAGCACGCAGACGCTGTATGGGATCGACGATCCGGATCTGGGGACGTTTGGGAAGCAGTGTTTGTTGGCGCGGCGATTGGTGGAGCGCGGGGTGCGATTCGTGCAGATCTTTTGCGGTGCGGAGAATACTGGCAAAAAGCCTATCCGGCCGAATTGGGATTCGCACGAAGACATCGTCCGCGATCACGGGTATTGGGGGCGCATCCTCGACCATGGCGCGGCAGCGTTGCTTGGGGATTTGAAGCAACGCGGTTTGTTGGACTCGACGCTTGTGATCTGCACATCGGAGTTTGGACGTCAGCCGTTCATGCAAGGGGAGCAGAAGGGGCGGGATCACAACCCTGGGGCGTTTACGGCATGGATGGCCGGGGGGGGCGTGCGTGGTGGGGTGGGTTATGGCGCGAGCGACGCGATGGGATTCAAAGCGGCGGAACACCCCAGCTACAGCTATGACTTGCACGCCACTGCGTTGCATTTGTTGGGATTGGATCACACGCGATTGACCTATTATCACAACGGCATCGCCCGCCGCTTGACCGATGTCCACGGGCATGTCATCCAACCGCTTTTGGCCAATTGAGGTTAGCGGAAACGGGACCGGAGGTTCGTCCTTACTCGGTAGGATGATTAAATAAGGCGCCCGAGCGAGAACGGACAACAGCAAGGGACTGGTCCGAGCGTCGATGCGTTTATCTGCGGTTGGTGGCATGCGGAACACTTAACGATTGGCTTGGGGAATCGCCAAGCGAATCTCATGGTCTATCAGGCAAGTGGTTGGGCGATCATCAAAGTCGTCATTGACAAGAAACCCGCTGCATGCGAATTGGTTTGAGAGGATCCGTTTCAACGTGCAAGGATCACTTCTCCACTGAATCGAAAAGCCCCGGGGAGCCTCCAGTGAGCCGCGATTTTGATGGGTTTAGCATTCTCCCGCAGCCTACTCGATAGCAACGGTGACGGGAAACCAGAGGGGGGGATAGACGGGGCAAAAACCGTCGCGAACTTTGAAAAAAAGCTTCTCTTTTTGCACGGTCGCACTCTCCATTGTTAGACTGGGACCACCAAGTCTGCCAGCCGCTACCGGGCGGTTTCTCATCCTTAGTCTGATATCACCATGCCGAAACGATTTCATAGGAAGCGTATTGCCGGATTCGAAGTTTTGGAGTCTCGCCGTTTAATGGCGATCGCTTCCACGGATACGTTTATCGGGAGTCACTGGGGAGATACATACGATCGGCCATCGCTCGTACAGCAAGTGCAACCGATCGAGCCCACGCAGGACGCAGCAGGCAAGTGGACCTATGATTTTCGAATCGATACGCCCCTCGATCAGACCGTTTTTCTTGAGCTGCAAAAAGCGGATGACAAACCGTACCGATTCTTGATCGACCCCAATCAATCGTACGCGATCGATGGATTGATTTTTCCTAATTCGGATGAGGTTTCGTTTGTCGCGAAAGTCTACGACACAGCCGGGACACAAATCGATTCTCTGTATCTTGTTCTCCAGGGGACGGAGCCACATCAGACCCCTCTCGCGTTCAATGTCGAACCCCTTGTTGAAGGCAGGGCTGTCATCGGACCGAAAGGAACCCGATTTCCAGCGGGCGCGGTTGCGATTGAGTTGGGCATCAAATCAACCCCAAACCAGTTGTTGCCTACCTTTCGATTTCTGAACGACGAAACCCAGCGAGTCCAGCACGCAACGTGGAGTTTGCGGGAGCAGGTGATCAGCGCAAGGTCGCTCGATCAACGAGTCGCCGATCAGCAGATTCCGATCGACGAAGCCGCGACCTATGTCGTTGAGTTTGGAGGGAGTCGCGTTGACGGTGCGAACTCGACCCAATTGCATTCCGCGGGCATCACCGCGATGGACCTCGATCGGCGCGTGATCTCCGGTGTGCACGTGGAAAGGTTTTTGTCCGCAGCCGACACAACGTTGGCCGCAGACCTGAAGCCCGGCGACACACAACTGGTGCTTACGAACGCCGATGGATGGAGCAATCGCTCACAAGACCCGCGCACTCGATCGCTCGCGTGGTATGGCTATCGCAACTCGCGTGGCGACCTTTATGCGGATTACACGTACACACGCAATGTGGCATCCGATCCCATCGATGGGTTGTGGGCTCCGGGGGCAGTCAATGGCAACCGCATCACGTTGACCAAGCCTTGGTCTGGACCAACCCTAGCCGCTGGAACAGCCATCCGTAATGCCGTGGATAGCGGAGCATTCTTTCCTGTGGCACTGGATCGGGGTACGCTCCCATTGTCGGTAACGAACGAGATCACTGGGTATTGGCAACAAGGTGGGCGAAGCCTTAGGGCGTTTCCTCCTGGAACGGCGTGGGCAACCCCAACGATGATTCTCAATCAATCCGAAGTTGCCGTCGATGAGAATGTACGTGCCTTTTTCCGCTACTGGCAGAAAAGCACCACATGGCAGCAAGCAGTTGCTGTGTCCGATAGTCGAAGCCTGACCTTGGATGTGCTCGCCAACGATACCTTGCAAAATCGCGCGGCGACAAAGATCGTATCCGTGACGCAGCCCGTGTTCGGCAGTGTCACGATCGTTTCTGGGAATGGCGGCATACCGGACCGGATTCAGTACAACAGCAGCCCGTTCTTTGTTGGAGCCGATCAGTTCCAATACCAAATCTACGATTCGATTTCGCGAAAAGTCGCTAGTGCGGTAGTGCGAGTTGAGTTTGTCGGAGGCAATCTGAATGCGAATGCTACCTTGCAACAGCGAATGCAGACCAATCCCCAGATTGGATTGCTCACCGTCAGTGAAACAGCCAGTTTTCTGATGGCAAGCGGGCAGAAGCTCATCGGAAACCGTGTAACCAATGCAAAAACGGTTGCCGACAATAGTGAGAATGTGTTCGGAATACTTCATGAGGCGCCCAAATTCGGATCGCTACAGTTCAATCCGGATGGGACTTTCCAATACAAGCCCAATTCAGGATTCGTGGGAACCGACTCGTTCACGCTTTTTGAGAGCAATCTAAGTTTTCGGCGGCTCCGTAGGGTTTCAATCCAGGTTGCCAGTGATGTAGGAGCCTTGGATGCGTTGCGATTGCTCGAGATCGGGAAGGCCAACCTAAACTACGAATCGGATAATCGGAGGCTGTTCTATCCGACCACGACGGGCAGACCGACGGAGTTTGATGCAAACTCCCGTCCATTGGTCGGTTGGCGCGTGAGAATGCTACCGTATCTTGGTTTCAATTCGCTCTACCAACGCTTTAGGCTAAATGAAGCTTGGGATAGCCCGAACAATCTTCCCTTGCTTTCGGAGATGCCGGACATCTTTCGAAGCGCGGGAGATCCCATAAAGTCGACCACGACTCGCTACCAAGTTTTAGCGAATGCACAGAATACCAATCTCGTGCCGCTATTTCTGAATGAACAAGATCATCGATTGAGCAGCACGAGTTTGAGTGACGTGACCGATGGCCTGCTTCATACGATCGCGATGGTGCAATCGGGTGTGGATAAGGGC
Organism: Pirellula sp.; assembly: GCA_046318495.1. Lineage (GTDB taxonomy): Bacteria > Planctomycetota > Planctomycetia > Pirellulales > Pirellulaceae > JBKCUI01. Next base: position 30,632 of record JBKCUI010000369.1, read on the forward strand.
GTGCCATGGACCAAGCCTGACGATCTGGACTTCAATGCAGCCGACCCTTTGTCTTCAGTTGGAAATGTCGGCGCGTTCGTCAACGCGCTGTTCATTAACGAGAGCCGCTCCCCCATCGTCAGGCAGATTCCGTTGAGCGTTGGAAATGCAGCGTTTCTTTCCATGGCGTCGCTCGTGGAAGCCAATGGTATCACGCTCGATGTTCCGACGAATGCTCGTAACTGGAGTACGATTCCTGGCGTTCGACCGATGGATGGCCTTTACGAAGATTCGGGAATGCAAGCCGCGATGCGGCGGGTCGGCTTAGGACTAGCCAATTATGAAGCGGCATTCAAAAGGTTTGCCCCTGCGCCGTCTGTACCTACCGACGCCAACGGGATGCCCTATCTAAGTTGGCGTGTCTACATCTTGCCTTACCTCGGGTACAGCAGCCTGTACGCCAAGTTCAAGTTGGATGAGCCCTGGGACAGCGCCAACAACTTGCCTCTGCTCAATCTCATGCCGGATTTCTTCCGAAGCGTAGGAGATTCGTTCGACTCGTCCGTGACGCGAATCCATGTCTTGGGCGGTCCCGGCATGGCCTATCAGAATTACAATACTGCGAAGTCCGGTCCGAGATTCGTTGACTTTACCGATCGCGACTCGGTTCTTTTCGTCGAAGCGGGAGTCGAGAAACAAGTGCCATGGACGAAGCCAGGAGTGCTTGAAATCGATCCGGCGAACGTCATGGCGAGCCTCGGCTCGTTTCCAAGTGGTGAAATTCTAGTCTCCACCAAAACTGCAGTGATAAGGAAGCTGCCAACGACGATCCCACTCGACGCCTTCGTATCACTATTGACGGTATCACCCGACAGCGTTCGCAATCCGCGAAGTCCTTATGAGGTATTGGGCGTCGAGCCGCTGCTTGGTCCAAGAGGATATCTGGTAAGTCGCGACACGCAATCCATGCGTGAACTCGCGCTGTCTCTATTGAATTTTGAATCTGCAGTAAAGCGATTTCCTAGGAATTACAGAAGCGCGAGCAATCAACAACTCCTTAGCTGGAGAGTTGCTATCCTTCCGTACATCGGCGAGACCGATCTCTTCAACAGCTTTCGGTTGGATGAACCGTGGGATAGCGCCCACAATCTCGCGCTTTTGCCGGGCATGCCCAGGATATTTCGGGGCGCCAATGACCCAAGCGTGAGCAGCTCTACTCGGTTTCAAATGTTCGATGGTACTGGGTCGATCAACCCAAGTGGACCGGGAGTTCGCAGTAGTGACATAACTGACGGTACATGGCAAACAGCCGTGCTCGTACGTTCGGGATGGGACAAAGCCGTGCCATGGACCAAGCCGGACGATGTCGATTTGGTCGGGCCTGATTCGTGGGAAAGCGTTGGGGACATCGGCTCGAAAACACTTTTTGCAACTGCGAATTCCAGCATTACACGTTTCGGACCGTCGGTTGGAAAGAGCTACTTGTCGGCAATTGTAACGATCAATGGCGGCGAAGTACTCAGCGACGTTAGAGACACAAAGACTGTGCTGTATGTGCGTGAAGGGGGCGGGCTCGACTTTGTGGATTCGAGTGCTACGAATATCACTGCGGATCAGTCAGCTTTGGTTAGTTTCAGCGCTGTTGGTGGTCGAGTTACGGTTGGCACACCGGACAATGTGTTGATCGATGGTACGCGACGTACGAAGATCCGCCTCAATGGTGTCCCATTAGATGTGATTGCCTTCAGCGATGATAGCAGAGAGATACTTCCGATTTACTCCTCCCCGGTTCGTGTAACCGAATTGGGCGATACGGCTGATCACTGGGTTCGGCTCAATGCCCCGATCACTTCCGACATCACAATCGAAGCAACGGCTGACGATGCAACCGAAATCGCTCTCTCCAATGCAACGCTTACCTTCACGGCAGCCAATTGGAATGTTCCGCAACGGATCACCGTTCAAGGGGTGCCGGATGGCATCGCGGATGGCGATGTCGCATCCTTGATTCAATGGCGAGTCACGTCCAGTGGCAACTCTGCCTTTCCGGTGGGTTTGAGGGCTACCTCGCAAGCCATCACGCTCGACAACCGCCCGCCTAGAAACGTCCGACTGCAAAACGTCTTGGATGTTCTTCGTGAATCTGCCGACACAACGAACGCAATCGAGATCGCCAAAGTTCTGTTCGACGACGACTTTGGAAACAATCTGCTCAGCCTCACCGGACCGGATGCCTCGAGTTTCGTTCTCGTGGGAGACAGACTGTACCTGAAAGCCGGTACGATACTGGACTTCAAAACAAAGCCGCAGTTGCGCGTGAGGATCGCGGTCGACGATCCTTCCATCGGAGATTCGCCCGATGCCTACCTGGATTTTGTACTCAACATTATTGAAGCGATCAACCAACCCGCCGGGATCATGCTGGCCAATGCAACGTCTGCTCTACCGTCACAGACTGTCGCAGCCGGTGGCATGAGGGTCGCCGATGTTGTTGTTCTCGATGACTCTATTGGGGCGAATGCACTTTCGCTATCTGGCCCCGATGCAGCAAGCTTTTTTCTTGTGGGAGATAAGCTGTTCGTAAAGGGAGGAACGGTACTGGACTTTCAAGCGAAGCCAGAATTCCGTGTTCGCGTTTCGGTCGATGATCCATCCGTCGGGGATTCTCCAGATGCATTCGTTGATTTCGTCCTAAATGTTATCGATTCGGCGAATCTTGCTCCCGGGCTGATGCTCGCCAATGCGACATCATCTCTTCCCGAACGGACTGACGTTTCCGGTGGTTGGAGGGTGGCCGATATCGTCATCCCTGATGATTGTTTCGGATCGAACGCATTGTCGTTGACGGGACCTGATGCAGGGGCTTTCGAAATCGTTTCCAAAGCACTTCGTATCCGAACATCGCAGCTCGATTTTGAGACCAAATCTACCTATCGCGTAACCATCGCTGTAGATGACCCAGCGGTAGGATCTAGCCCCGACGCGAGTATCGACTTCATTCTCGCGATTAGTGACGTGAACGAAGCACCGGGATTGTCTGTTACCAACGTCGTTACCTCCGTTTCGGAGTCCAATAGTTCTGGCCTCGATGTTGCAGACGTGGCTATTCTGGATGATGCGCTGGGGACGAATAACATCATCCGTTCCGGTCCAGATGCTGCGATGTTCGAGGTGGTAGCCGGTAAACTCAAGCTCAAGCCGGGGCAGCTGGATTTCGAAACCAAGCCGGTACTGCGCGTTACCGTGTCGGTGGATGATCCCGCAGTGGGTACAACGCCAGATCAGTCGGTCGACATTGCCTTGACTGTGATCGATGTCAACGAAGCGCCAGGATTGTCGCTCTCCAATGTCGTGACGTCCGTACCCGAATCGAATACAACAGGATTGGATGTTGCCGACGTTGCCATCGTCGATGACGCACTGGGGACGAATGCGATCAGCCTTTCCGGTCTGGACGCGGCTAGGTTCGAAATGGTGTCCGGCAAGTTGAAGCTGAAGCCCGGTTCGCTCGATTTTGAAACCAAGCCGGTGCTGCGCGTCACGGTGTCGGTCGACGACCCCACGGTCGGTGCAACGCCAGATCAATCGATCAATCTGGTATTGAACGTGACCGATGTTAACGAAGCACCCGGGCTGACGGTCACGAACGTGGTAACGTCGATCTCGGAATCGAACAACGCTGGGCCGACGATTGCCGATGTGGCAATTGTCGACGACGCCTTGGGGATCAACACGATCTCTTTGTCCGGACCGGATGCTGCCAGTTTCGAAGTGGGTTCGGGCAAGCTCAAGGTTAAGGCTGGCCAACTCGATTTCGAGACCAAGCCTGTACTGCGAGTTACCGTCTCGGTCGATGATCCAACTGTGGGGGCTACTCCGGATCAGTCTATCGAACTGGTGTTGAATGTAACCGATGCCAATGATGCGCCTGGTTTGACCGTTTCGAATCAAGTTGCATCGATTGCGGAATCCAACACATCAGGTATGGATGTCGCTGATGTTGCGGTTCGAGATGATGCGCTTGGTACCAATGCAATCAGCCTATCGGGGCCGGATGCGGCTAGTTTTGAAGTCGTTTCCGGAAAGCTGAAACTGAAGCCCAGCCAGCTCGATTTCGAAACCAAGCCGGTGCTTAGGGTAACCGTCTCGGTCGATGATTCCACGGTCGGTTCATCGCCGGACCAGTCGATCGACGTGGCGTTAAACGTGACCGACGTCAACGAAGCACCGGGCCTAACGCTCACGAATGATGTTACAT
>JBKCUI010000370.1:0-2225 GCA_046318495.1 Pirellula sp.
GTTCAAAGATGGTGGTGTGGACGGCCACGTACGGCAGATACAATCCCGCGCCGATCCAAACCATCATCATCTGCGGAGAAATCGATGCGTACGTGCGCAGTCCGATAGCCAAGAGGGTGATGACAAATCCGATGGCCGACACCAGCAACGCCGACTGAAGCGCGATGCGATTTTCTCGTATGAATACCGCCGCACCATTGACCACCATCACGGTCAGCGCAACCCAAAAGTCGATGTTGGCATAGTCGCTCGACTTGACCGTAGCCCCCAGTCCCTTTAGCAGTTCCGGCGCAAAATCATCCCGCAGACCTCGCACAATACTTACCAACAAATAGAGAATCGCAATGCAAGTTAATCCGATCGCATACGTGCGCAAGATGCGCATCCGGTCTTCGCGATTCATCGGCTCGCGTTTGCTGCGCGCGGTCTCGTCGCGCTCGGTCGGAGGCGGAATCACGGCTAACATCGCGACGAATCCTGCGATCGTAATCAAAAACAAAACGCCCGCCAAGAAAGGCATCCAACGCTCGCTCACCAGTTCACTCCAACCCCAATGCGTTTGCGTCCATTGCAGCACACTCTGACCGACCGTCTTCGAAACGCCCCCGGCTAGGATAAAGCTCGCGCAAAGACCTGCCGTCAACGCTTCGGTCATGCGCCTTCCTTCCAAGAATCCCAACACCAAACCGAAAACAATTCCGAGGGGCAATCCATTGAGGAACAAACAAACGATGTGCCACGGTGCGGGAGCGATCGCGAACAAGAACAACGCAGCATGCGAGAGCAAGATCAACCCCATCAGCAACATCGCCCGCTGGGACCGTTGCACTTCGGAAACCACACGAATGCCGATGAACTTGGAGATCATGTAGCCGACCACTTGTGCAGCGATGAGGATCGCTTTCTGATCCCATTGCTCCCACCCCGCCGCCGTCTCTGCAGTGTACGTCGCGGCCGTGAATGGTTTTCGATACATGTACATACAAAAGTACGTACCGAATGCCGCTGTCACCGCCCAAAGATGGAGCCCGACGGATTTCCACGCAGAAGGGGTCGGGTACTCTGGGGAAGAATTCACAAAGGCGCTCGATGTCGGACGTCAGTAAGCAGGCTCGAGCACGAGGTTCTCAAGCATGGGCAAGAATTCCTCGAGCGACATCATCGCTCCCCCCGGTCGCACCGAGAGATCATCCCATCGCCGCAATTGTACCGCATCAAAGGCAAACGGCTCATCTCGAAAATCATCGAGTTCCGCTTGGCTCATCGGCCCGCCCAAATCCAAGTAGCACTTCTGCGCGGCGGGAGACAACCCATGGATGCTCTCCGGTTCGACGGTGCACAAATAGCGTTTGGCCAATACGTGCAATCGGATCGGATCCGCGACGGCTGCGCCGAAATGCTCCTTGAGCCAGCAGTAAGCCCGCTCTTCATGCAAATCGCTCATGGCGTGTTCGGGAAACTCGCTGAGATCATGCTCATCAAACAGATGTCCGATGTCATGCAATAAGGCGGCTGCGACCAGTGTCGACTCGGCCCCTTGCCGTTTGGCCAATGTCGCGCATTGCAACGCATGCTCGAGATGCGTAACGGGATGACCATCGTATCGCACTCGGCCTCGGTCTCGAAACAATTGGACCAACTTGCTAACCGCTGATTGTGGCATCGAATAGACTCCTCGCGAACCCAAGAGTGCCCAGGCTGCTGCTTCGCAATGCTCCTGCCGCGATCGCAACAAACGCATGTTCAACCAAGGAGTCCATTCCACGGTCAACCGTCGTGGTTGTATGCGTCTCAATGTAGTGTTGAAAAAGACCGCATCTGTGTGATATCGATGAAGATTCGATGTGGCTCGCATCAATCCGATCAGGATGTTTTAACGCGAGCAGCGTTTTCAACTCGCCTGCCACAAGTGCGGTAGATCGGCTGCGGAGTCCACGACGATGTGCGCGCCGGCGCGGAGGAACTGCTCGCGGATGGCATCTGCCCGAACGGTCCGTTCCTCGTCTCGCAACGCTTGAAACATCGCATGCGCACAACCCATCGCGTTGCCGGTGCTAGCGACCGCAACCGTGATGCATCCGGCATGCAATCCGGCTTCGATTCCGGCCAAGGAATCATCGACCACCAGAACCTGCCCCATCGGATAAACTCCCAACCGTTCCGCGGCCCGATAGTTCTGCCACGGCGCGGGCCGCCCCGCAGCGACTTCATCGGAGCACACCGTC
>JBKCUI010000371.1:0-4175 GCA_046318495.1 Pirellula sp.
GTACAACGCGTTGAAGAATGTTGACGGTCTGACCCTCGACCTCTTCAGCCCGAGCACGATCCTCTCGCTCATGATGGGCGAAAGCAACGTCAATTTGATCACCTACGACATCCCCGACTTCAATTTCGCGTTCGACATCGCCAAGGAATTCAAGATCTGGGGACCGATCGCCGGCAAGCTCGAAGGGGGATTCAGCGTCTCGACCGATCTTTCGATGGGTTTTGATACCAACGGTCTTGAGCAATGGGCCGCCCAAGGATTTGATCCGCTCAAATCCTACCTCGCTCTGGACGGTATCTACTTCGATGACTGGAATCCCGCCGGTGCCGAGAAAGATGAGCTGACCGTGAGGGCGTACATCGCCGCCGGTGTCGGTCTCGACATCGGCATCGCCAGCGGCTTCGTCAAGGGTGGCGTCGAGGGAATTGTCGGCTTCGATATCGTCGACGTCGGCGAACGCAGCGGAACCTCGGATGGAAAGATTCGCGGAAGCGACTTCATCGAGAAACTGAGTACATCTCCTGGCGATCTTTTTGATTTGACCGGCACCGTGAATGCATTCTTGGGAGCCGAAGTCACCGTCAACTTGCTGTTCGTCAAGAAGGTCGTGTACAACGATCGTCTGGCGACCATCGAATTGGCGAAATTCAAATTGAGCGACAGCGGCGCCCGCACTAGCTATCCAGGCCGCGTTCAAACCGGTCCGATCATCGGCGGCACCGTATGGTTTGACGCCAACAACAACTTCGCACTGGATCCGGGTGAATACTCGACCCAAACAGATGCCGATGGCAACTACACCCTCGAGCTACCAGACGACCTCGACGTCACCACCGGCACCATCCGCGCCAGCGGCGGACGCGACGCGAGCACAGGCACCTCCAACCTCGCCAACCTCGTCGTTCCCAGCGGAGCCCGAGGCAATGCGACCGCCCTGACTGCCCTGCAAGCTGCACTGGTTTCGACCGGCAAAGTCTCCCTGGAAGAGAGCCAATCCAAGATCAAATCCGCCTTGGGCATCGACAGCAGCATCGATCTATCGACCTTTGCTCACATCGACCAAGCCTTGGCTGGAAACGAAAAAGCGGCACCGGTACTGCTCGCCACCAACATCCTGAACACGGTGGCCATGCAACTATCCAGCACGCTCGAAGGAGCCATGGGTGTGGGCTTGAACAATCCACGTTACTCCGGTTTGTTGAGCAAGGCGGTCTTCAGCGCCATGGCAGAAGAACTCGTCTCAGGCTCTCTGGACCTGACCGTGACGGACCGGTTGCAGCGCATTCTCACCAACTCCGTGTCGATCGCCAACAATCTCTTCGAATCGGTGGGCTCGCCAGACCGAATCGATCTGGCTGTTCTCACCAAGTACCAAAGCACCATCTTGTCGGTGCTCCAAGCCTCCGCACGGAACATTCTGGCATTGGCTCAGCGCGCAAAGAATGTCATCGATTTAGAACAGAAGATCACCAAGGCAAAGGTCAACCTCAATGACAAGACTCCAGCCGATCTTTACGCGTTGATTCGAGGTACGAAGTCCGCCGCCGACGTCCTGCGGGACAACGCTCGGACCGATACCGCGTACCTCAACCTCATCGAACAAGTCAAACTGCCACCGCTCATCTCGCCGATTCGCAACATCAGCGTTTTTGAAGATGAACGCATCCCGTCGATTCCATTCTCGGTTCGCAGGCAGTCCAGCGGTACCATGGACCTTCAAGTGTCGGTGACCTCGGACAACCCGACGTTGCTACCACCCAACGCGATGGCGATCCAATATGTCTACAAGGATGCCTTGGCGGTCGGCTATCGACTGCAAATCGTTCCGGCCGCCTACCAATTTGGATCGGCCAACATCACGCTGCGGATCGTCGATCCACAAGGTGGTGTCCAAACGCAAACATTCAAGTTGGATGTAGGTCACGTCAACCATGCCCCAGAAGTTACCAACGACGTCGTGGTCGGAGCGGCCGGAAGGAGAATCTCTCTCAATCCACTCGCCAACGACATCGATCGCGACGGCGACAAGCTCACCCTGGGATTGATCTCGATGCCGGACGACGGACTGACCGTCGTGAATCCCGATGGAACGATCAGCTACACATCCAGCCCGGATGCCAGAGGCCGCCGCGACTTCGTCTACCAAGTCAGCGACGGAGTTGGCAAAACCGCAACGGCTAGAATCATGCTCGATCTGGTCGAAGGTCCGCGCGGCGTGGCCATCGAACAAAAGGCGACCCCCGCTACGGTTGCAGGTCATGAAGTCGTTTATCAACTCACCTTGACCAACCTTGGTCTCACCGCCGCGAACAACATCGTGGTGACGGATGTTCTGCCTAGCCAAGTGGTCTTCTCATCCATCGTGCTTCCGCCAGGATTCACGGCGACAACGCCTGCAGAAAACCGAGGCGGAACGGTTACGGTCCGAGGAGCCAGCTTGCCCGCAGACGCTTCGGTGACGCTCTGGATCATCGGCCGCGTTCCGACGAACTTCGGAGCGGCCGGAACCATCGTGAACACCGCTACCGTCCAGTCGTCGGTGGTCAATCCGGACACGCCTCGAACGCTGGCACGCGCCAGCACCCGATTGAACATGGCAGGTGCTGCGATCGCTCCATCGACTACGGCCAACGTCAACGATCTGGTGATCACGGGCTCCGCCGGTGCCGATCAAATCGTTGTCTCTCAGAACGCTTCGAGGGACATCACCGTCGATATCGGCGGACAGCGCCAAGGCACGTTCCAAGTGAACGGATCCATCCTCGTCTATGCCGGTGCAGGAAACGACACGGTGGTGATCGATCCTTCGATAACGCGACAAGCGTATCTTTACGGCGGTGCTGGCAACGACACGCTTTGGGGTAGCAGCGCCGGTGGCGTTCTGGTGGGGGGCGACGGGAACGATACGCTCAATGCTCGCAACAGTCGTAACATCCTGATCGGTGGTCAAGGGAGCGACACGCTCAACGGCGCGCTCGGCAACAACATCCTTATCGCCGGCTTTACGGTTTACGATGCCCACCAACGCGCCCTGGATGCGATCCTCAAGGAATGGTCGTCGAACGCAACCTACGCCCAACGCACGGCTCGCATCGAAGGCGCTTCGGGTGGCCTGAATGGCGTCTTTAGCTTCAGCCCAGGACGGGTCGTCGACGACAACGCCGTAGACTCGGTCCTAGGCGATTCCGGCTTCAATTGGTACTTCACCCGAGAAACCGGAAATCGCAAAGACTCCGTGCTTCGCCGTAAGGCAGGGGAAAAGACGAACAGGCTGTAGTTCGTAAACTCTCCACAGAGCATGTTCCGCAGGCGAGAACTTCCGGCTCTCGTCTGCGGTGATGCACCCCGCGCAACTCCTTAGTCCGTCTGCAGCGTTCGGGTTTTTGGAACAGCAATCGCCGAGCTATACTAGCGCTGCGGCAGCACGTCCGCATCGATTCTTGGCACATGTTCCTCCCGGAGAAGGTCCATGACACCGCTGTTCAAAAAGCTCAACTTGGGCAGTTGCGAGACCATCTTGGTCCTCCATGCTCCGGAGTCCTTCGAGTCCGAACTTTCTCAACTCGTCGGCATCAAGGTTTTGCGCAAAGCCACCTCGAAAACCAAAACGCCCTTTGCCATCGGCTTTGCCATGACGCAGGCGCAGTGCGATCTGGTGTCGTCGACCTTTGTCAAAGCCACCGAAGGGGACGCAATCGTCTGGATCGCTTACCCCAAAGGTTCGTCCAAGAAGTACCAGTGCGAGTTCAACCGCGATACAGGCTGGACGGTCCTCGGCCAATCCGGCTTTGAACCGGTGCGTCAAGTTGCAATTGACGAAGACTGGTCGGCACTCCGATTCCGGAGAACGGAACATATCAAGTCCTTGACGCGCAGAAACGAGATGGCCATCTCGACCGAAGGAAAGCGTCGTACCAAGCAGTGAACCTGCGCGGACATACGAATCGACGAACGATGCCACCGGCGCGGCTCTATGCACCCGACGCTAGCGAGGCATCGGCGCTGTACGTATCCGGGCAAAAACTTCTCCGCTTGAGGAATGCCTTGCGAACCTCCGAACATCTGGCGATGACGGTCCGTCGCGTCGGGTTTGGCAAGATGTAACGGATAGGTTCATGTTGACGACGCGCATGGCCGATACCGATCTTAACCCGTCGTCCATCGCAAGCCCTTGG
>JBKCUI010000372.1:0-4908 GCA_046318495.1 Pirellula sp.
GCCTACACGGGGGCCGGATCGCCTCGATTCTTCCTGTCGTTGAATCCCGATTTAGCCAGCCCCAATTATGCCAAGTTCATCATTCAAACCGAGGGGGCCGAAGCGAGAGAACGCTTGCGAGCCAAGCTCACGCAACTGTTCGCCTCGGATGTCGAGTTTCCCAATGCTCGCGGTCGCGTCACGCGCTTGGAGTTCGGCCCACCGGTCGGGTTTCCGGTTCAATTTCGAATCGTCGGGCCGGATGTGAATCGTGTTCGCGACATCGCGTATCGAGTGCGCGATATCGTCCGCGAGGAACCCTCGGCACGGGATGTTCAATTGGAATGGGACGAACCGTCGAAGGCCATCCGGCTCGAGCTGAACCAAGATCGCATTCGCACCATTGGCTTCACCCCGCAAGAAGTTGCTGGAACGTTGCAAACGCTGTTGTCGGGCATCCCGGTCTCGCAGTATCGCGAAGGAACAGAGTTGATCGAAGTGGTCGCTAGAGCCATCCCGGAGGAGAGGCTGACGTTGGGCGAACTGCCTGATTTGACGATGCCTTCGCCGACCGGCGTGGCCATCCCGTTGTCGCAATTGGCGACGGTGCGATATGAACTGGAGGAGCCCGTTCTATGGCGCAGAAACCGCGATACGGTACTGACCGTGCAAGCGGACATCCGGGACGGCGTGCAGCCGGTGGATGTCACCAACGCGATCCTGCCCAAGCTCGCGTCGATCCAGAGCGCATTGCCGAGTGGATATCGCATCGATGTGGGAGGTGCGATCGAGGAAAGCCAGAAGGCGAACAAAGCCCTCTTCGCCGTCTTTCCCGTCATGATCTTGATCATGTGGACGCTGCTGATGATCCAGACTCAGAGCTTCAAGAAAGCGGGGTTGGTATTCGGCATCGCGCCCCTTGGGTTCATCGGCGCCACCATCGCGTTGCTCGCCTTCGATGCGCCGTTCGGATTCGTGGCGTTGTTGGGGGTGATCTCGCTAGCGGGGATGGATATGCGCAACTCGTTGATCTTGATCGATCAGATCGATCGCGATGTGGAAAGTGGTTTGTCTCGATGGGAGGCCGTGATCGAATCGGCGGTAAGGCGATCGCGTCCCGTGATCTTGACTGCTGCCACGGCCATTCTGGCGATGATTCCGTTGTCGCGAAGCGTTTTCTGGGGACCGATGGCGATCGCGATCATGGGTGGATTGGCCGTCGCGACGTTCTTGACACTGCTGAATCTGCCGGCGTTGTATGTCGTGCTGTTCCGCGTACGGCCACCTCGAGAGACCGAGGTTGAGCAAGTCGTTGCAACGAGCGAGACGGTTGAATCGCTGGGCGAAATTTCAACCGAATTTCCGATCGAATCGCCGATCGGCAACGCGCACACGAAGGAGTTGCAACACGACCTTTCGGATGTTGCCATCGCTTCGGTCGAAGCAAAGGAAACGGTGCCGGCGACCGTCGCTTGTTAGTCCCCTGCTTCAAGTTCCGTATTTCCTGTTTCGAATTTCGTATTGAGTGTTCGATTTGTTTTCTTAGCAAGAGTAAGGATGATCATGATGAGTGAGCGTAACAAGCAACTGTGCATTCTCGGTGGGGCGGGAGGTCAAGGCCAAGCGATCCTCACGGCCGCGCTAGCGAAAGGTTATGCGTGTACTGTTCTGCAACGCGCGTCGAGCCAGGTTCGATTGCCCGCATCCGCCCAAACGCGAATCGTGAAGGGAGGATTAGAAGATCGACGAGCGATCCAGGAGGCGATCGCCGAAGCGTCCGCCGTCGTTGTGACGATCCCGTTGACCTTCGACTCGATGCAGATGCAATCGATGGCAGAGATGGTTTTTGAGGCCATCTCGGAACAGCGAGTTCCACGATTTGTGTTCAATGCGAGCACTATGACGCCGGATACAAGCACCGGTTCGGAGGTGATCTATGCCTACCGTCGAATCGCCCGTTGGGCAGAGGAAGTCGATTCCAAGGTAACCGTGATTCGGCCTACGCTGTTTTTGGAAAATCTGTTGGCACCGTGGACGCTGGCCGAGTTGATCGCACACGGCACCATCTCGACTGCCCTTCCGCGCGAGGAAGCCATCGCTTGGATGAGCCAGCGCGAACTTGGGCGGATGGTGGTTGCTGCTTTGGAGACCGATGCGTTGGTTGGCCAACAAGTAGATGTTGGGGGAGCGGATCAAGTTACGGGGGACGAATTGTCAAAGCGTTTGGGCTGGGCGCTGAATCTGCCCCTGCGTTTTGAGTCGATTTCTCCGAGCGTCTTGTCGAGCCGCGTGGCGCCGATGCTGGGGAGCTTGGCAGCGTCCGAGATCGGGATGCATTACGAGCACTTCGCAGCCACGAACCATCCGGTACGCAGTCTGGATACAGTCCGCAATCGGGGCCGATTCGCCGAGTTTGAGGCCGATTCCATCGAGCGCTGGGCGAGCGACATCTTGGCCCCGTCGATCCCACGCGGATCGATTTCCATGCTCCCGACCGAATTTCGCTTGACTTCGCGAGTTGATATCAACATACTTGAGACATGAGCAAGAGCGTTAAAGTGAATCAAGAGCTAGCTAAGGAAGTAGGGTCTGCGTGTCTATGTTTGGCCCTACAGCGGACCGCGAGGATGATCGGGCGGGCGTACGACGACGCCCTTCGGCCGCTGGATTTGACCAATGGTCAATTTTCGTTGTTGATGTCGATGGCTCGCGACAATCCGGCCACGATCACGGAGTTGGCTCCGAGCTTGGGCATGGATCGCACGACCCTGACCGCTTACCTCAAGCCGCTGGAGCGGCGTGGATTGGTGAAGGTCGTGCCGAACCCGGAGGACGCGAGAAGCCGATTGCCGATCTTGACCGACGAGGGAAAGAAGCTGTTGGCGAAGGCCGTTCCGTTGTGGGAGAAGATCCAGGGCGAGGTGAAGGCTCTGGTGCAGGTTAAGGACCTCGATTCGACCAAGCAGGTGCTGAAGAGCTTGACGAAGATCGGCAAAGCACCTCCCACGTAGGGCACGCTCGGTAGGGCACTGCGTGAACGCGCATTGGGGAGCGCGGGCGTCCCGCCCGCATCCGAGCTCACAGTCGGTGCCAGGCACTGAGCGAGCGGTTCGTGACCAAACGTAGGACGGGTTTCCTGGCCCGTCGGCGCGCATCCCAAAGCCAAGACGCGTAGGTTTCACGCGGAGACGCCGAGGCGCGGAGGGAGAGGGAGTTCTGTTTGCGATTACTGCGCGATGACGCTAGCTAACGATCGGTGCGAGGCACTGTTTGAACGCGCGGTTCGGCGCATTGGTCACGCTTCCGGTTACGAGCGCAGCGATTGCCACTTGCCGTAGGTCAAGCATCTCCACAGCCATTCGGCTGGCCCGAATCGAAACCGTTGGAGCCACAGCGGGCTGATCGCCAACTGCAACGACCAGATGCTCAGCACCACCGCATCGAGCTGCGTGCGATCCAGCTGCCCAATGAATCCGAATCCCCAGCCGCAGAACAACGTCGTGCACAGAAGCGATTGCATCAAATAGTTCGTAAGCGCCATGCGTCCCACGGCTGCCAAATGGGCCGTGAGGTTGGGCATCCACCCTGCTTTCAAGATCGCGATGACCAACCCGATATGGCCGAGAGCCACGAGCACCCCTGCAAAGCTGTTCCACAGCAACCCACCCCCAAAGATCGCCACCGGATCGAACTGGCTGGCAATCAGATAGTTGCCGCACAATGCAACCGATGGGAGCCCGATCCCATACCCGATTCCCGCCATACACCAGTAGAACCGTGGCGATTGCTTTCCGGTCAAGATGTCTAACTTCATCAGCGCCATGCCGATCAGCATGCGACCGCCGACCAACCACAGAAAGGCCGTAAGGAACAACTCCGTTTGAACGGCCAGGGCTTCCGGCGCTTTGCGTCGCACATGGTCGAGGTAGCCTTCGTTTCGGGCTTGCTCGAGGCTTGCAAACAACTCGTCCGACGTCGGGTAGAAGCTTGTTCGGATCTCCGCCCAAACCTTGACTGCAATCCGATCGGCATCCGTGCTTGGCACCCCTCGCAGTCCCTGTTGGAGGACGTGCTCGGCCGCGGAACGGGCTTCGGAAAAGAAGAATGCGATCAAGACCGATCCTAGGACCGCGACCAACAACATCGCGATGCCCAGCCCGATAAGCCATCGCGGAGGCAATCGGCGAGCCGGATACAACAGCATGCCGCAGAGCGCGTAGGTGACGAGGATATCCCCGTCCCAAACGAAATACGCATGCACCAACCCGATCAGCAAGAGAAAGAAAACGCGTCGATAGAACAACCCGGCAGCCGAGCGACCGCTCTGGAGCGCCCGGTCGGCTTGCAACACCAGTCCCGCGCCGAATAGCATCGAGAACAGGGCGATCATCTTTTCATCGAACAACAAGTAACCGAGCCACCACAGCAAGCGATCGGTTCCTTCGAAGCCCCCTGCGATCGTCGGCTTGAGGCGAGCGGCGCCGGGCAATCCGATCGACAAGATGTTCATCGGTAGGATCCCGAGGACGGCGACGCCGCGCACGACATCGATGGAGGTCCAACGCTCGCTGCCGCCCGCTGGGTTGACTGGGCCAGTCGCGTTCGAATCGGATGACACAGGTGGTGACTGGTCCGCCATGGAGACCGACTCCTTATTGTGGGTGAAGGGCCGACCGCGAATGCAATGCTCGACGTTTCGCAATGCGAGCCGCTGCCAGTCGTCGTGCTAAGCATTCCCGTGGTTTTTCGGACTCGGACAAATGCTCGTACTCCGCGTCAGCTACTCGTACGAGTACTCGAAGATACCGCATCGAGCACGAGCACGAGCACGAGCACGAGCAGGAGTAGGAGTAGGAGTAGGAGTAGGAGTAGGAGTAGGAGTAGGAGTAGGAGTAGGAGTAGGAGTAGGAGTAGGAGTAGGAGTAGGAG
>JBKCUI010000373.1:0-56249 GCA_046318495.1 Pirellula sp.
AGGAACCTAAGCGATTCCTGCATTTCGTCCATCCCATTCATCCCATCTTCGATGCTGATCCAGCCGGAGTATTCGACGCTGCGAAGCAATTCGAAGATTGCATCATAGTCATTGAGTCCTTTGCCGGTCACGCCATGGATCAGGAGTTGGGAGTAGCCCGCAGAACCTTCGGCGAGTTTGAGGTCTTCCAGCGTGGCTCCGGGGGCCAAGTGGCGGTCGCTAGCGTGCATCGAGACGACGCGTGGCAACACTTTTTTGAGCAACTCGACGGGATCATCACCTGCAACGAATGCGTTGCTAGGGTCGTACTGCACCCCGAAGTATGGGGATTGCGGGATGCGCTCTAGCAAATCGAGGAAGACGTCCTGTTTTTGGGCGAACTCCGCGTACTTCCAAAAACCATCCTTGTAATGGTTTTCCAGTCCGAGAACGACATCGTATTGGGCTGCGGTTTCGATGCATTCGCAAATGGCTTGACTGGCGTAGTCGAGTCCCTGTTCGCGTGAAATCTCAGGCCATCGTTGTCCACTGAGGACACGGCAAACCGTCCCTGGGCCGCCCAGTTGGAAGGCCGCATGGATCATGCCTTTTTGGTACTTAATGGCAGCTTGCCTACGTTCGGGATCCGGGTGTGTGAAATCTGGCGAGCAGCACAGCATCGGCATCAGAAAACCGGCCGACTCGATGGCAGATCGGACGGAGTTCAGGTACTTCGGGTCCAAACTCACCAGAAATCCCTCGTACATTTCCAAACCGTCCGCTTCGAGGGACTTGGCCATTTCGATCCAATCGAAGACCGACATGGTTCTGTCTTGAGAAATCTTCTCGAGGTAGCATTTCGGGAACGCGCTGATTTGTGGTCGATCCATGGGCTCGATCGCAGGGGATAAGGGGAAAACGGATGCCGCAATGCTCCCGTTTGGGTGGATTTGGTCAGTCGCGGCGTAACGCTGCCTGAGTATAGCGGAGCAACCCGCAGAATTGGTATCGCTGGCGCATTGTGCGACATACCGGCCATTCCGCCCGAAAGTTTGCTGGAAAATCGCAGGGTTGCGCCTCAGGGGGTTCGATGCCCCTAACGTGGCAAAGGATTCCGCGGCATCACGATATCATTTCTTGAGGCGCGCTTGGGTTGCCTGAATTTCGAGGGGGTGGCCTGGGTTCCCAGGAGCGTCGCGGTTGCAGGCTGGCGTCGTGGGGACTTGGTTTCGTTGGTTCCGATCGTAACGAAGATGCGGGGACGACCTTGACGAATCCGGGAGCTTTATCGATGAAGAATGCTGTAACGCATAGCCGAATGGTTGTAGAAACGCCGTGTTGAACTAAACTATAGGGACGGAGTCACGACATGTTGGCTTCCAATCGAATTCCCCAACTCGAGTTGTTTCCATGAACAGAGTTCGTTTTCTCGCCGCTTTCGCACTGAGCATCAGCTCAGGCACCATTTTTGCCCAAGAGCTGCCGCAAGCTGCAACCGCGGTATCGGTACCCCTATCGCCTGAATCCGTCGTCGCCGATGTGGCGCGATCTGTTCAAGGGAATGAACTGAATCAGAACCAGTGGATTCGCATGACGGCGGAAGGCTCGATTCGCGGTTCGGTCGTGTCTGTGGCGAATGGGTTGCACTCGCCGCTAAACAAAGTCAGTGTGAAGCTGGTGCGAGACGGAGCAACATTGGCAGAGGATGCTACTGACATCGATGGCGACTTCATGATCGAGAAGGTTGATGCCGGTGTGTACGGACTTGTCATTCAAGCCCCCAACCAATTGGCGCTTCTTTCGCTGACCGTATTGGATTCGGAGTCGGGCTCGCATCTTCCTGAACGCATTCAAGTGCGAACGATCGAGCCTGCATCGCCTCGCATTGCAGAGTTAATCCGATCCAACACGGTGCCTCAAACAACGGAAGCCGCAGTCGTCGTGTCGGATCCCATCGCGGCCGATCGCGCATTCTTGAACACGTGTGAAATTGCAATCGACGCGCAAGGCGGCATTTCCGGTCGACTCTCCTTGCCCAATGCCAAGGTAGACTTGAGCAAGACTCTGGTTTACTTGACCCGCGAAGGGCGTGAAGTGCTGCGAACGAGGGCCTTGGCAAACGGTCAGTACCGATTCGAAGGAGTCGTCCCCGGTCATTACGGTTTGGTTGCATCCGGCCCAGAGGGAATCGCTGCGATTGGATTTTGCGCAATCGCCGAAGAAGTGGCGGTTACGAAACGCCCGGCAGTTCGATTTGTGAGTCAGGATCTCGCGCAAGATGCACCGGTTCCGGTCGGCGGTGTTGCCAAGCAACTAAACGTCGAGCTCGCGCCAACGGACTGCTTGACTCCTGTGACCACGATCCCGGTCGAAGAAGCGATTGTCGACAATGGTTGCTTCACTCCGATGATGGCATGCGGATGCGGCGGTGCAGCCGCCGGTTACGGTGGCGGTGGTGGCGGAGGCGGTGGCATCGGCGCCAGCTCAAACTTCGGTTCGCTCGCAACGCTTGGGGCAATTGGAGCTCTGGCGGCCGTCGCTGTTGCACAATCCGACAACAACTCATCGGCAAACGTTTCGACGATTCAGTAGCCTCGCAAGGGCAGGGGCAGCAGTCCTTGCTCGACCGCGTTTGGCTCCCACGACAACGGCGACTTAGTTCGCCGTTTTTTATTGGCGTTCACCGTTTTTGTAGGCGTTCCCTGTAGCTCGATGCAGGATTTCAACGCTTGGTCTAGTGTCCAGTGACAGACAAGCGGTTACGATGCTGATTGTCGTGCAGATAGCGCCGGGAAATGCCGGCGGTTATTGCGTTCCTCGCGGTCTGGGGTTCGGAAACTCAACATGGATACTTCGCCAAACGCTTTGATTCGACTCCATCACTTTCTTCCTCGGATCGCTTCGCTGTTGGTTGGGATCGCTTTGGTTGCGATCGGGCATCCTGCGCATTGCCTGGGGCAGGCTCCAAGCACGCCTGGGACGCGAGCTGCGAGCGCGGTGTACCCGCTCGACGGAGTCGTTGACGCGGACAAAAGCGTCTGGATCGTCGATCGCAATGTCCCCGGTGTTTGGAAATGGTCGGACGGAAAATTGGAGCTGGCGATTGAAGGCGAGAAAAAGTTTCGCCAGCGTCTGAACGCCGCTCGCTGCCTTGCAATTTCCCCGTCGGGGGAATTGGTCATCGGGGATCCGGCGACCCGTGAGATCTATCGACGGGGCAGCGACGGTTCGCTGGCTCCGAGTGTCTCTGGTTGGATCGGCATCCCTATGGATCTCGCCTTTGCCAGCGATGGTACCCTGTATATCGCGGACGTAGAGCGTCGCGTGGTTTGGAAGCAAGCCAACAAAGACGAGAAGCCAACGGTCTTTGCTGAAGTCAACCCAAGAGGGTTGTTTGTCGATGCCAAGGACCGATTGTGGGTGGTATCGCAGGACGCGTCGCAATTGCTTCGATTGTCCTCCGATGGCACGAAAGAAGTCCTGGTCAAGGAACGTACGTTTGAGTTCCCGCATCAAGTCGTCGTCGATTCGCAGGGGACGGCATGGGTGACCGACGGATACAAGAAAGGGCTGTGGCGAATCGCAGAAGGCCAGCCCCCCGAGTTGGTATTCTCCGGCGAGCCGCTCCAAAACCCAGTCGGGATTTTCTTGTTCGAGGATCGCCCAGTCATCGTCGATCCGCATGCGCAAGGAGTCTTCAAGTGGGACGATGGCAAGCTGCAGCTTTGGTTTAAGCTCGAAAAGAAGTAGCGCGTCCCATCTTGGCGAATCCCATGGAAGTTGAACCGAGAGAGGAAGGACTGTGGTCCCCTCCGCGCCGTGTCCTCTTGGTGACCATCGAAGGCCTTGGGACCAACTTGGTGGGTGCCTACGGAAACGCGATTTGCCCCACGCCCAACTGGGACAAGTTTGCAGTGAATGGCATCACGAGCGATAGCTTCTGGATGGATAGTACCTCCATCTACGATGTCTTGCAGTCGATCTGTACGGGGCGTCATCAGGCGCTTCGTGGACGCGGTGGGATCGAATTGGCTTCCTCTGCAGAAACCTCGCACGCATGGAGTGGATCGGGGTTCGAAACGCCTGGGCTATTTGTGAGCGACGATCCGGAAGCTTGCATGATCGCCGATCGATTTTTGGATGGCGTCCGATTCTGCGTGTCGCCAGAGGAGATGGCGACTGAAGCAACCGACTTCGAAACCTTGTTGACCAAGTCGTTCGAGTTGTGGACGGAACGCATGGAGACACTGCCATGGATTTGGATCCATTCCAAAGGACTGGCCGGTCGATGGGATGCTCCGCTCGAATATCGCTCGCGAATGTGTGACGAGGGAGATCCCGATCCTCCGACAGCGACCGTGCCGCCCTATCTCTGGCTGGACGAAGATCCCGATCCCGACATTGCGTTCGGCTGGTCCTGCGGTGCGGGTGCGCAAGCGATTTCTATGGATGAAAGCTGGTTGTGGGTCGACCGGTTCCTTCGAGAAATGTCCCTAGTAGAGCACTGCTTGGTCGTCTTGGCCGGTGTTCAAGGATTCCCGCTAGGCGAACACCGACGTATAGGCTTGAGCGCGCAAGCGACGCATGATCGAGATGGGGCTGATTCCGAACAACAGGCTGCACCGGAGTCGAGCGAGGCGTCATGCTATGCCGAACGATTGCACTGTCCGCTCTTGATGCGACCAGGCAACACGCTACCGCTGGGCTGGCGACTGCCGCAATGCATTCAGCCGCATCAGCTCCCGCAATGGATCGAGGCTTGGATGCGCGAAGAGCCATTGCATGCAATGCAGAGGGATTGGGAAAATGAAATCGAAACACCGCGCGCGGACTCGAATGAAGTATCCGAGTGGTCCAAGCAATTGACCAAATGGGACCCCGCTGTCGCGAGGAACGCTTGGGACGTTTCGCAGCGTTCGGCTCTCGCTATTGGCTCCAAGGATTTGGCATTGATCGTGCCAAGCTGGAGTTCTCGCTGGATTTGGGAAGACCCTTCCATGGGGCTCGCACGCCGGCATGAGGCGGATCGCGAAGCAGACTCGCGGATGGAGTTCTCCTCCCAAGATCGCAGTCTCAGGGACCAGTGTGCGATTCCGAGTTGGCTGCCCGCATCTGGTCCCTTGAGCCGGGTGGAATTGTACGTCCATCCGGAGGATCGATGGCAACAGAATGAAGTCGGTGATCGCGCCGCATCGGTCCTTGAATTCCTGGTTCCTATTTTGAACGCATGGACAAAGTTGCAGGAAGTTGGTCCGGAGGAACTCGAGCGACTACTATGGACACTCGACGCGAGTTTGATCGATCCTGTTCGCTAATCCAATTGCACCAAGGGCTCCATGGATTCGACAGGCTCGATGGACTCCTCTCCTGGACTCCCATTCGATCCCAGCAAAGCGAAACGCATGTCCGAAGATCGCCCTCGAAATTCATCACGAATCGAAAATACTCCGATGGCATCTCCATGCGATCGTCCTCTCAGCCCTGCATCGAATGCTTCGTTGGCTTCGGTTACCTTGCAGCGGGCTACGTTGCACCCCAACGTCTTTCGCAAACGATTGCTTGAGATCCAGGGGAACCCCGGTCCAGGCGATTGGGTGGCCATGTACCGTGTGGAGCCTGAGCCAACGCGCCGCGTCGCGGATGCCGAGGTGTCCGAACGCGATGGGGCTGCCGCAGCCAGGGCCGTGAATTCCGCGAGTTCGGTTCCCAGTTTGTTTGGATACGGGATCTACAATCCGAAGGCCGAAGTCGCTGTACGCATCTACACGTGGAAGAGCGAGTTGCCCGACGATGCTTACTGGAAATCGCTAGTCGATCAAGCGATCGCATTGCGGCACGATACATTGGATCTCCCTTCGACCACCGATGCGTACCGCGTCATCCATGGCGAGGCGGATGGTTTTCCAGGCTTGGTTGTGGATCGTTACGGGGATTGCTTGAGCGCCGAAGCCTTTAGCCTCGGCATGTATCAGCGGGCCGGTCGGATTCTCGAGATGCTCGAGTCGGTGCTCGGGACCAAGCATCGACACGTGCAGCCGTCTCCGCAATTCTTGAGTCAAGAAGGCGCCTCGGTCGACAGCGTGTCCTCTGCGGAGATGCCGAGCCAAACCACAATCGTTGAGAATGGTGTGAAGATCCGAATTCATTTCGGGACTGGGCACAAGACCGGGTTCTTTTGCGATCAGCGCGACAATCGAGCCATCTTGGCAAAGCACGCCTCTGGGAAAACCGTCCTCGACCTCTGCTGCTACACAGGCGGGTTTTCGTTGGCAGCCGCCAAGGCGGGTAATGCCTCGGAAGTCACCGGTGTGGATTTGGATGAGGAAGCGTTGGTGATGGCCAAGAAGAACGCCGCCATCAATCAAACGCGCATTCGATTCGTGCATGCCGATGCGTTCGCGTACATGCGGGACATGCTAAGGAATCGCAAGCAGTTCGACATCGTCGTGCTCGATCCTCCCAAGCTCATTCGCTCGCGGACGGAGTTGGAGGAAGGAAGCCATAAGCATTTCGACTTGAACCGCTTGGCGATTCAATTGGTGCGTCCAGGAGGATTGCTTCTGACCTGTTCGTGCGCTGGGTTGTTGAACGCCGAGGCATTTCAGCAAATCGTACAATCGGCTGCACGATCGGGTGGGTTCGATGAGCACGGACGCCGGATCCCAGGGCGCGTTGTCCAAGTGTTTGATCAACGGGCTGCAGCTCCCGATCATCCGGTGGCCTTGCACTGTCCAGAGACCGGCTATCTCAAGGCGTTCTGGGCTAGGGTGCTGTAACCACCCGCGGCTCGGCCGTTACTTGTTCAATGGCGGAGCCTGTTTCGGGAATTTCTGAAGCATGGCCAAGGCTTCGAAATAGCGAGGGGATTCCTCCAAAGCCATCAAGCAATATCGCTTGGACAGGGAAACATCGCCCATCTGCCAATAGGCTTGGCTCAGGCGGAAGTGCAATTGGCTCGGGTCGACCGGGTCCATTTCCAGCAAAGAACGAAGCGCCGCCGCAGCCTTCGGAAACTCTCCAGACTTCTCGGCCGCGACCGCGCGTCGCGATTGGGTTTCGAAGAGCATCGGTTGTGCCCCTTGCAGCCGTTCGCACCATCGATTGACGGCCGACCAATCGCCAGCCTGCGAGTCGAGTTCTGCCAGTCGCAACAACGCTTGCACGGGAGCAGCGTTGCGTTCCGCGAGGGCTAACAGCGAGGATCGCTCGGCTGCGGTATCGTCCAGTTTGCGTTGGATCTCGGCGAGCCATGCGTACACTCCCGTGTCGGAGGAATCGTCTGGCCAAAGATCGCGGAGATGGTTGGCGGCATCGAGCGCTCCTTTCCAGTCTTCGCGATCCATTTTGGAACGCACCAGCGCCTTCGATCCCCAGTAGGAGTTGGGATGTTCTTGCATCCAGGCGTCCATATCTGCTGCTTGTTCGCGGTTGGGTTTTTCGAAGTCCGCACCGGATGCGAACGATTGCGCTTTGGAGCGAACGTAGTTTTCAAATTGCTGATCGAGCACGTCGAGAGAACCCGCAAAACGGCCGATGGCATCGTTGATGCGAACCCCCATGGCGAGGTCATCCAAGAGCTTGCGCAGTCCATCGATGCCCCATTGCTCGACCCAGAACTCGACAGCGAGAGACGATGTGAAGTAGGCAAGCTGCAAATGCATCGGGGACTTCGGACGGAGAAATGCGCTGCTGAGTTTGCTAATCGGGACAAAGTCCTCCCCGAGCAGCATCTCGCGAAACTCGGGATCCATAGACTGTCCCCAAGTTGGATCTCGTTGCCTCTCTTCGTATACGGAGATGCCCTCGGAGAGCCAGCGGGGCATGCGGTTCTTGGTCTTTTGGAGCGTGATCACGTGGCAGTACTCGTGCCACAGAACAGATTTCCAGGATGAGTCCACACGGAGTGCAGCAGGGGAATTGGCCGTGATCAAACGCCCAAAGCAAACACCGAGAAATCCTTGGCCTCCGGGCAATCCAAAGGTTCGGATCGCAAACTCCTGTTGTCGCGGAAAGATTTCGACGTAGATGGGCTCTTCGAGCTCAACCGCGTATTGGGTGGCAAGGGTTTGGCGGGCCTCAGAGAGAAGGGCGACGACATCATCGCCATAGATCTTGGCCTCTTTTGCATCCATGCGGATCACAAAGCCGGGGATTTCAATCGTCGCAAACTTTTCCAGTCGCGATTGCAGTTGCTTGAGGTTGAAAATGGAAACATCGTAGGGATCGGACTGACGGATGCTGTCGACCAACTCCCAGCCAGCGGAGAGCTCTCCGAGTCGGAGCAAGTCTTGAGCGAGTTGCGCGCGGGCAGGGCCGAAGTTGGGATCCATCGCTAGGGCTCGCCGTTGGTACGTCGCGCCTTCTTGAAAGCGATAGTGCATCGACAGGTGTTTGCCAATCGAGTGATCGACTTCAGGATTGAGCTTCCAGGCTTGGAGCCCTTGCGAGCGGAACTCGCCTTCATTGGAATAATCACCGAGCAAGTGCGCGATGACCGCCCGCAATGCCCAGAGTCTCGGATGTTTCGGATTGATCTTTTCGATCCGATCGAGCAGTGCATTGGACTCGAGGTAGCTTTCGCTGTGGATTTGCGACTCTGCCGCCAAGATCAAACTCGGGATGTAGTTTGGATTGATCTCGAGGGAGCGTTGGAGGGATGCGGTCGCTTTCTCATCATCGTCCGCCCAGGCTCGTGCGGCCAAATAATGGATTTCTGGATCGTCGGTCGTGCGCTGCAGTGCTTTCGCGACTGCTTGGGCTGCGACTTGTGCGTCGTTCTTTTGGATGGCCATTCGGGCGGTTGCGACGTGGGCCTCGACATTGTTTGGATCCGTCTTGAGCGCTTGATCGAAGCATAGTTTTAGGACCTGTTTCGGATCCTCGCCGCGCAGCAAGAAGAATTCGCCTAAGGGGACGAGTTCGCTCTTGTTCGAGTAACGCCATGGAGCCCGCTGAATCATGGCCTCGGTTTCGACCGTCTGGTCGTTTGCCTTTTGGGACTCGTTGTTGAAGCGATAGAGGGTCGGGCCGAGCATTCGCAATCGAAGGCTATCGCCGAATCGGTCCAGGGCATTCTCGTAAACGAGTTTGGCTTCCTCGTATTTGCCGATGGCGAGGTAGCCTTCGACCAAGAATCGAGGCCAGGCTTCGTTCCAAACCTTCTTTTCTACTTGGGCGCGGCTGAGGTCGATGAGTTCTTGGTAACGCCCGTGCTTGAGATGATCGCGGGCGTCGTCGAGTTCGCTGGAGAACCCGTTTGCGGCCAGCGCGTACATGGCGACGATCGTCCAAGCGAACCACGTTAGAGGGGCGAGTCGCCCGCACAAGACACAACGCATTTTGGGTTTCCTGGGTACAAAGCGTGCAGCGTCGATCACGCAATCCAGTATAGCGAAGCGCCTTGGCCGGCGCAGCAATCGACGCTTGAGGAATCGCAGGGATCCAGCGTCTAGCAATGGCGAGAGCCATCCTTCACGGATTGCGAGTTCGATAGGTGCTGTGGAAGCGGGCCGAGCACCAAGCAAACCAGATGGTAGGCGATCCAGCCTACGACACACGGAAGCAGCGCGGCGACGGCGGTGACATAGCGTCCGAGGGCGGGCTCGACCAGGATGACCAACAGCCCTTTCGCCAACAACCAGGAAAAGGCGATCCACGCCAGAGTTTGGAACTGAGAAGATTCCGTTGCGGTGTCGGTGGAGCCCACGGGGTGTTGTGAGGCAGGCATGGGGGCCGGCGAGGGGAGGTGCTTTGGGGCCAAGGGGCGCGATACGCGGGTGATGGCGAACAGCAAAGCCATTAGGACGCTGACGATAGCCAGTTTGCTACTGGGCTCCGTAGGCAGTTGCGACAGGATCTGCTCGAGCATGCTGCGCCCATTGGCGATGAGCCACGCAATGTACTTTTCAGGATGCATCTTGAGCGATTGCACAGCTAACTGCTGCAAGCGTTGATTGCTCTGGGTGATGTCTTCCCCGAAAAGCTCTTTGCATGCAGGATCAGCCAGTTTCCAGACCGTGGGATTGAAGCAATCCACCATGGCCTCATACGACGACGGGGGCTGGTACTGGGGCTCGTCGGCTCGCCGAGCGATCATTCGCTCTGCTAGCGGTCGCACGTCTTGTGTGAGTTTGGGAAGATCGTCTTGTTCGACCCATTGTCCGGTGATTCCGATCAAGTTGTATCCGGCAAAGGACACGTAGCCGAATTGATCGAGGGTGAACCATCTGCAAGTTGCATAGCCTGCAAGCGGGAGGGTGGCAGCCAAAGCGACTCCGATTGCAGTGCGTCCTATCTGCGACCACGAGCGATTCAGGCTCCAGGTCATCAGCCATACCGCCAATATCGGTAGCCAGACGGTCAGGTAAAGGTATGCAGGCCGAATCATCAAGGTTGCAAAACACGCGCCGGCAAAACCTATCCAGGGAAGCCATCGTTTTGGATCCGCGAGGATCCAGAGCAAGCATCCGAGGCTGATGATCGCCATGGAAACGGCGGGAGCATCGGTGGCGACGGAGGCGCCATGGTCCCAAAGTGTTTTCGAGAATAGCAAGGGCAGGCTGCTGCAAGCGGCAGCCACGGCTGGAAAGCCATAACGGCGCAGCCCCGATGCGAGCACCAAGACGGCGACGACCATCAACCCCCAATGCACAATTGGGAGCGCGTCGCGGCCCAGCGTCCACTCCGTCGCGCGCACGATGCACGGATACCCCGGTGTGCGAATGCCACCGAGGATGCCTTGCCATGAAGTCCAATCGAAGTCGAGGTAACTGCGGCTGTCCGGTTCGATGCGCATCGACCAGCGACCGGTGCTCGCCAGCAAACCCCCAGACAAGACCATGCCTGCAATCAGGAACACCGTTGCCAAAAAGCGGTTATTGCGAGCGTCCTCGCGTTGAAGGCGATGGGGGGGCTGCGAACTCATGAAGAAGAGCGGTGCCGCGGACCTGCGGTGGCCTGATTCAGGTTGGGGGGGACGTTGGGGGTAAGGTTTCGATTGGGGGCAACTGGGTGGCGGCCCTGCGTTACGGCTCGCAACGCAGGGAGCTGGGAAGTGGATGCGAACCACTGCTTCCACCAAAGCGCCAAGACGAGCAGCGTGTACAGCGCGTATCCGTGATCTTGGCGTCCCGACAGGTGCGCATCAAGGATTGCCTTGAGGGTCGGCCAATGCAACAAGCCAGTCGATTCGCAAAAGTCTTCGTTGAGATAGTTTTGCACTTGGGGTTTCCATGCACCGCGCAGCCATGCTTCAATGGGGATCACTAAGCCGGCTTTCTTGCGACGAAGGATGGATTCGGGCAATCGTTCGCGCATCGCATCGCGGAGGGGTTGCTTCCCGCCATCGGGGCCGATCTTCCATTGCGACGGAATCGATAGGCATGTGGCGAGCACTTCGTTTCCGAGGAAGGGCACGCGCGCTTCGAGTCTGTTAGCCATGCTCATGCGATCCACTTTGACCAACATGTCGTTGGGTAAATGGAATGCGAGATCCAGATGGAGCCATCGCTCCAAAGGGCTCAACCATGGTGGAGCCGTTTCTAGTGAATCGCTGTATCGTTGCAAGGCACTCGCATAAACATATTCGTAGTCCCGCCCCAAGCGAGGGATGCCTAGTTGCGGGCTGAGCATCGTGCGCCAACTGCAATGATCCAATGGGGGCTGGAGTTCGGCTCCATGGACGAAGCGTTTTGCGAACATGCCGAGGGAGTATTTGCGATCCGAA
Source organism: Pirellula sp. (assembly GCA_046318495.1). Classification (GTDB taxonomy): domain Bacteria; phylum Planctomycetota; class Planctomycetia; order Pirellulales; family Pirellulaceae; genus JBKCUI01. Next base: position 11,705 of record JBKCUI010000373.1, read on the forward strand.
TGGGGAAGTCGATTCACGGCGGCCGCAATGCAGTGGCGTCGAATCCAAGGGGGAATGCGTCGGTAGTGACTGGCGAGCGATGAGGCGCGATAGGTCGAGTAACCGCCCAACAGTTCATCCGCACCATCTCCGCTGAGGGCAACGGTCACATGGCGGGCTGTGGTTTGGCAAAGAAGCCACATGGCCATGCAGGAGTTGTCTGCGATGGGATCTTCCGCATAGAAGGAGATCGATTGAAGCGTCTCAAAATCGGAGCCTGGGAGTACAGGGCAGTGGTGTTCGGTCCCGAACCGGTCCGCGACAGCGGCTGCAGGAGCGGATTCATCGAACGAGGATTCGTTGAAGGCGACGGTGAACGATTGGATGCTCGGGCGGTTGCTAATCGACTGGCCGATGCGAGTCTGTGCGAGTTCGTCCGTCGAATGCATGCAGGCCACGATGGAAGAGGAATCTAAACCGCCGCTCAGGAAGGCCCCGAGCGGGACGTCGCTTTCCATCTGCAGCGACACCGATTTTTGGAGCGCCTGGCGCAACCGGTCTGCCGATTCCTGACGGGACCACTGGGTGGGAGTCGACGGGTACGGGAGTCGAAACCAGGCTTGGGTACGCGGCGTGCTTCGTTGGCCGACGTGCACGTAGAGTTCATGCCCTGGGGGCAATTGACGGATGCCTTGAAAGCCTGTTTCGGGGGCAGCAACATAGCCGAATGCGAAGAGCGGACCGAGTGCTTCGCGATCGCATTGGGGTGAGATTCCTGCGGCCAAGACTCCTTTGATTTCGGATGCAAACGTCAACGCAGCGTCGCTGGAATGGTAGAACAAGGGTTTGATACCCATGCCGTCGCGGGCCAGCCACAAGCGACGTTCGAGTCCGTCCCAAAACGCGAATGCAAACATGCCGTCGAGTTTGGGTAAAAGGTCCGAGCCCCAGCGTATTGCGCCATGCAAAAGGACTTCGGTGTCGGAACGCGATCGAAAGCGGACCCCGAGCTGCGTCAGTTCTCGACGAAGTGAATGGTGGTTATAGATTTCACCGTTGTAGCTCAACCAATAGCGGCCGCTCGGGTCCGACATCGGCTGCTGTCCCGCGTTGCTGGTGTCGAGGATCGCAAGACGTCGATGCCCCAGATACATAGGATCTGCGTCGACCAGCCCGCCATCATCGGGACCGCGGTGGATCAGAGTTTGCAACATCGCATCGACGCGGGCCAGCCGATCGCTTCGGCGCGCTGCGTCAGCGGAAGCCACGAAATCATGAAAGAGGATACCAGCGATACCGCACATGATTAGCCTGAGGCTGCCCCCGGAGTTCGCTCACGATTGGGAGGGCTGTTTGGAAGTGCCGCAGCCGTTGCGATTGCCAAGACCGAAAGTCCGAACCAGGAACCCAGCCAGAAGTCGGTGACTTTCGCGATGGTCGGAAGCCATCGGTCGGCAAATCGCATTTGATGATTGACGGAGGGATCGTCCAATGCGGTGTCGCGCCGCCATCGGTTGTGGTACCACCAGCCCGCTGCGCCCAATGCGTTGACGTAACGGCAGTGTTGGACTGCCCAGCCAGATTGTTCGAGCACGGACCTGAGCGTCGCGCGCGTGTAGCGTCGATAGTGGCCGGCTTGTGCATCCATCTTTCCATACAGGGAGGGATGGGCCGGCACGATGAGGCCGAGCACTGCGTGGTCCGGCACCACGGAACGGATGGCGGCTAGGGCTGCAGCATCGTTTTCGATATGCTCGAGGACATTGAAGCTGATCACGGAATCGACGGATTCATCGCGCAGTGGATGCAAACTGCTAGGGGCATTGAGATCGATTTGCAGTGTGCGAACGCGATCGCCGCCCGTTTGATCGGAATGTTGCAGGCTGAGGCACAATGCCTCCAAGCATTCCAGGGCGACGTCGGTCGCGACAACGCGATGTCCGCGAGCAATCAGTGCGCGGACGGTCTGACCGTTGCCGATGCCGATCTCCCAAACGCTTGGGCCGAGATGCTCATTGACCAGCTGCAGCAGGTAAGCGGGGTAGTGTTGCATGTCGGCCATGGCGGGACTCATGGTCGACATTCCGATCGGAGCGTTGGATGGCGTCAGTTCTTTTGGCGGTTCGTTCATGTCCCGAAGTCTCTAGCCGGGTGCTTGCGTGGCTGCGGACGAGGGGTGGTCCGAATCCGCGCGGTGCGCGCCAAAGGTCATGCGGCTAACAGGGCGAGGTGGGCGAGGTAGGAGCGATACCGCGAGGAATCCCAGTCCCAGCAGCATCGAAGCGGTCGCTGCAGCGATTAGGCTGCTCAAGCCCAACACTGCAGAGGCCTTGGCGATGGCCACGATTGCCAGGACGAGGCTAAGCAACGCAAAGGGAAAGACGAGCAGCAGGAATGCCTTGATCGGGTTGCAGCGAAGGATGGCTTCCAAAATGATCTGCAATGCGCGGAGCGAATCGCGCAAGTGATGAACTTTGGAAACACCGTGTCGGCGATGGTATTCGATCGGGACGTATCCGACGAGCAAGTCGTTGAGCAGGTACGACAGCGTGCAGGTGGTCGTGAATGAGAAGCCGGAATTGATCAATGGGAAGAACGGGAGGATCTGGCTGCGGCGGAACACTCGTAGGCCTGAATTGATGTCCGGGATGCGTTGCCCAGTGGCGTACTCGCAAAGCCAGCGGAACACGACGCGTCCGATCCGCTTGATCCATCCGCCGGCGTAGAAGCGACCTTGGCGAGCTCCCACGACCATGTCGTAACGCTCGGCCATCGCTAGCATGGAAGGGACATGTTCGATGGGATAGGTGCCATCGGCATCGGTGATTACGATGCAGTCGTGGGCTGCGGCGGTGATGCCGGTTTTGAGCGAGCGACCATAGCCACACGTCTTTGGGTGGACCAGGACTTTGTCCGCGTGTCGCAAGGCAATGGCTTCGGTATCATCGGTGGCTCCATCGACCACGACGACCACTTCGTAACGATTGGTGCAGGTGCTGAGGCATTCACGTATCCGAGCGATCACCGATTCCAACGATGCAGCTTCGTTAAGGGCTGGAATCACAACTGAGACGTTCATGCGCAATCGTGCAATGCGAAGGGTGGCCGGCAACAGCGCCAAACTTCGTGGACTGTTCTCCGCGAGGACGGTTGGCCGGCGAATGGAGTTTAGTAGCGTTCGCATCGGTTCTTTGTGTGCACCCCATGCGGTCACACAAGGAGCTGGCCAGTGCTTGAGGGGCCTTGAACCGGGATCTGCGGTGAAAACGGCGGTATTTCACCGGAAAACGCAGTGCATGAAAACACTATAGCATGGGGCCTTTCGATTCGCTTGGAAGGAATCCGATTGGAGGGAGCGAACCATGAAAAATCGATGGTGATTGCACGCGCGCGACGGAAAAAGGCTAGGCGATTGCTACAATCCCTATAATCGCGCGGGTCGCGCGTCCTGTTCACTCATTCCATGGTGAGGTAAAGCTGATGTTGGTTCGATGTTTGTCTGTACTAGCGTTGTTGGTTTGGACGGCTGTTCCCTGTTCTGCCGAGACGCTGAAGCTGAACAAGGAAAAGTCGAAGATCGAGTTCGTCGGCAAGAAGACCGACGGATCGCACAAAGGTGGATTCAAAGAATTCTCGACGGAAGCCACGGCAGACACCGATGCGCCGGACAAGAGCTCGATCAAGCTCGAAATCGATGCCGAGAGTCTCTGGTCGGACGATGAAAAGCTGACGGCTCACCTCAAGAACCCCGACTTCTTCAACGTTCGCAAGTATCCCAAGATCACCTTTGAATCGACGAAGATCACCGTTGATGGAGATGAAAGCGCGACCATCGTTGGCAAGCTGACGTTGCTCGATCAAACGTCGGAGATCAAGGTCCCATGCAAAGTAAGTCTGTCGGATACTTCGATTACGATCGATGCGGATTTCAAGATCGACCGCACCAAGTTCGGGATGAGTTACGGCAAGGGCAAGATCAATGACGAAGTCGAAGTCAGCGCTGTGCTGGTCTTTGCTCGATAGTGCCATGCGATCAATTCGCCGATAGGTGGATCGAGCGAGGGCTGGTTCAGCAAAACAAAAACCCCGCATTCGCGTGCGGGGTTTTTTCGTTTCTTCAACCGTGTGATGGAGCAGTTCGCGTGAATCAGTGAACGTGCATTTGGCGCAATCGAATCAGTCCGTCGAGCAAGCTTCTGGGCTTGCCCTGTTGCGAGATCAGACCGGCATTGGGAAACGGATGTTGAATCTGGTCGGAGATTTGATTCCAGATGATGCCATGGATGCGCGTTTTCGCGAGGAGCATCTGAAGGATATCCATTCCATTGGCCGGGAACCGGAGTTCCGGGACGCTTTTCTGGGCGTCGTCTTCGGCGTCGAAGGCTTCCGGCCCCGCTTCCTCTTGAAATTCTGGGTAGTTCCAGGTCGATACGATTTGTGATTTGGAAGTCGCTAAATCATCGTGCAACGCATTGGCTGGATTGGAAACCATGGCCAGCAGCGGCATTTCGAGGGCGTTGCCCCAATGATCGATCATGTCGGACAGGTCGATCAAGTCGCGCGGTAGGCTGCCGTTGGGCCATGTGTTGAAGTTCAATTCCAGTCCGATTCCAGAGAGACCGAGATCGACTCGGATCAGTGCTTCGGCGAAGATCAGCGGGCTGATGCCATCTGCATGGTGGGACAGGTACTCTGCCCAAGGGGCGTCGATGCAGATGATCACGGGCGTTTTGGGATCGCAGCGGCGGACCGTTTGGATGACGCTGATGGCCAGCTTTTGAACTTGTTCATCGCTGAGTCCGATCGCATTGGGCGCGTTGAGTCCGGAAGCGGCGGACCACAAATGAACTTGGCCGCGATACCTTTCGACCATTACCTTGGCGTGCTCGCAAGCGGACTTTAGCAGCGAGTCAAAGTCGCTATAGAGGTAGTACCACTTCGGAAATGCGTGCGGTTGCAAGTTGATCAATGGACCGCCAAAAACGCGCAGCGAGTGCGTTCGGGCCCATTCCAATTGAGCGTCGATGCGTTGGATTTGCTCCTTGCGCACATCGGAATCCATCTGCCCCATTTCCATCGATACATTGAGAGTGTTGATGGCGGGGAGAGCCGCTTCAACGCTGGAATTCCACGTTGGGTCGGTGGCAGCGCGGACTCCCAGCAGCGTGCTGAATTGCTTCTCGACGGCGTGTCGGGCTTGCAACGATTGCGAAACGAACGCGCGGGCTAAGGGGCGCGAGGCGCTGATCGCCAGGTCGATCGATTCCTGGGAGAGTTCGCAGCATCGTTGGACATCGGATTTGGAAACCGCTGCTTGGATGAATTGCGTGATCGATTGATCGATGAGGGTGGTGTAGGCTTCGGGAAGCTTGAGTCCCACGCATTGCCAATTGAGGCCTCGGCTGCGAATGCGATGAATGGTACCGCGCGCCAATTCGAGGGGCAAAAGGTAGGGCTCTTCGACGCATCGAAGCGAGCCAGAGGTGAGTAGGATGGGGCCGTACTCGCGGGTTGGCCAGACGACGGAAACCTTGCCCGACTCATTTTCAGAGCGTTCGATGATCAAGCAATCGTTTTCGACCCGATTGACGCACGGCCAGGGGAAGCCGTCATAGCTTGAGATGAACGCGTTATTCCAAATGCGCGGGTCGTATGCTTTTGCATTCGGCACTCGAAATCGCATTTGGCCCATTGAAAATGGCTCGCGTCACAAAGTAAAGACAAGGGATGCACCGCAACGTGCCATGGAGTCACCCTACCAAGCCGATGGCGGGGCCATGCGAAATCCGTCCATCTATCATAGCAGCGTCCCGCGAGCCTCGATGCCGAGATTCGCGGGATGGGGAAACCCGGTCGCGGGTCAGTCTCCGCGAAGCTTCAAACCGAGTCCGGTCAGCTTTTCTCTAACTTCGGTCAAACTGGTAACCCCGAAGTTCTTGCATTCCAGCAGATCATCGCCCGTTTTTCGGATCAATTCTCCGATGGTGTTGAGTTGCAAGCGGACCATGCATTTGCGTGCTCGGACCGATAGATTCAACTCGGAGATGGGGCGATCGAGCAGCATTTGCTGATCTGGGGTCATGCCGCTGAGATCCAGCGGTGGATCGGCTTCCTTCTTTTCGTGTGCGAATTGACCCAGGCTCAACCCGCGCGCCGAAAGCATTTCCTTGATTTCGACCAAGGATGTCTCGCCGAAGTTTTTGCTGGAGAGCAATGTTTGCTCGGAAACACGGGTCAGATCGCCGAGCGTTCGGATGCCCATCTTTTGCAAGCAGTTACGCGAGCGAACGGAGAGTTCGAAATCGGTCACCGGAACATTGAGGAGCTGCGAGAGCCGTTCGTTCTTCTTCTGGGAGTCTTCGTCGTAAACATTGACGCCGCAGGCTGCGTCTTTGTTGTAGAGTTTGGCGACATGGTGATCCGGGCAGGTTTCCAAGACGCGGCGGTAGCAGGACTGAGCACGTTGGAAATCGTTTCGATCCTCGTACATCAAGCCGAGATTGATCAGCGTGCCGACGTGCGATGGAATCAAGCCCGCGCCGCGTTGATACAGCTCGAAGGCTTGTTGATCGTTGCCCATGCGGTCGTATTCCACGGCCAGACCGAACAGAGCGCCGGCGTGACGTGGGTTGTGTTGCAGCGCGCGTTGGTAGAGGGCGATGACTTCGGGCAGATTGCCACCGATGGACGCCAGCGTTGCAGCGCGTTGGTAGGGATATTCTGGATGCTGTTCTACTGGCCCGAAGATGTTGTCGAGAAGTTTGAGGGCTTCTTCTTTGCGGCCGATGTATCGGTAAACCTCGGCTCGCGAGAGTTGGCACCATTCCGGTGTGTAGCCCGCTTTTTCAGCGGCGTCGTAGTAGCCGAGGGCTCGGTCGTACTCTTCGAGTTGGAAGCATACTTTACCGAGGTAGTATTGGGCCAGCGCACCGCCATCCCCTGAGCGCAGCGTGCTTTCTGCTTCTGAGAATTTGCCGAGCATGTATTGGCAAACGCCCATCCGAGTCATGGTGGCTGGGGAAGCATTTGGCAGTTGCTGAAGTTCATTGACAGCGTCGCGGAGCAATGCAACCTGCGTGAGGTCTTCTTCGATGGCTCGGGTGATGCGATCGATATCCTGCGGGCCAAAGGACTGGTTAGAAAGGACGATTTCGCGAATATCGATCGCTGCCGTCGTTACCATGCGGTGCACCTCGTTGGAACCAATAGGGAAAACTAAGCCGGCAGTGGGAGTCGAACCCACAACCCCCGCATTACGAATGCGGTGCTCTGCCAATTGAAGCTATGCCGGCAGGGATGTGTTCCGCGGAAAGGCTTCTTGCCGCGTACCGGAACCCTAGAGGGGCGTAAGGATAAGGTTTTTCCAGCCGAATCGTCAAGGGCTAGCCATTCGCAGCAGGAATCCGATGCGAGTGCAGCTTTGGGGCGAGGCCGCCCCCATTTTGCAGGATCGATTGGGATGGCTGACGTTGGATTCGCTGCCATTGACCCTCGGCCTCAAGGTCGGGTGTTCCTGCTCGAGCGGACGGTTGGCCGCCGATGCGGACAAGTTCTACGCCGAATTGGCCGAAGATGTCCGTGATTTGGTGAATCATTTGGAAAATCGTTGGGAAAGCAAGTCCGCTTGCAACGATTGCAACGGGCGTGTGCAATGGATTCTCCCTATGCTTTGCACCGTGGACGGCGAATTCCAGTGAACGGCGATTCGCCTAGGGGCGGAGTCGTATTGGGAGTGCGAATGGGGCTTGCGCGTAACAAAGCGCGTGCCACTACCCCTGTCTGCTGCCCGATGCGGAGAGGATTCTGCGAGCCAGCAATACCGTCGGGAATTTAGGCCGATTTACCGACGGTGCTTGCGTTCAGGCTGGGAGCGAGAATTGCCGAAGCGACCGGATCGCCAGCGCGTTGGCCTGGATCGGTGGTTCCTTGCGGTGCCGACGGAGCGTCCGCGGGGCGTTTGGTGCGAGCGGGAAATCGGTCGGCGTAGAACAGCCGTTCCCACCAAGTCGGGTGCCGCAGTCGGCGATCGTTCTTAGGGATTTCACGCACTTTGCCAGTCCGCGTTTCGACCAGCAGCGTTTCGGGTAGCACTTCTCGAACGATCCAGTACTTGTCCACTTCGTAGGAGTACAAGTCTCCATGCGGGGAGGGCGTGATGTTCTTTGCCCGGGGGCCGGGGGACATGCCGTGCTTCTGGCGTGTGCAAACCACCCAGTCGTTGACTTTAAATTGCGGATCCATGGCCGAACTCCCGACGGACCAAAAGACGCTGGAAATGGATCGGTGCATACGGGCGCACTCCTTCGCCCGAACCCGTCTAATCTAATCTTCGATGTTAGCCCGATAAAATCTAGCCAGATCCTAGCAGTTGAGACGTAAATCGATTGTTTTTCATCATTTTTTCGCAAGATAATGGGGGGCTCGCAGTGGCATGTCTGTCCGCAGTGCGTGCTTTGCAGTCCCGCGCCGGCCACGCAACGGGTTGGTCGGCGTCGCGTGTACGAGATTTCTGCATCGCAACTCGTTACCCTATTGGGCCAGTTGGACCTATACGGTGGCAGTCGGCATTGGCTTGCAGGCGGCATGGATGCCCGATCACCTCCGGAGTGGGGCCGCTGGGACGAGACGGCTTTTTCCAGGGAACCTCGGTGCTTCCAAAGAACAATTAGATTGTGTGTAAGGCGTTTTCTTGAAAAAGTCATCCATCTTGTTCGTTTGTTTGGGCAACATTTGCCGCTCGCCTGCTGCCGAAGCCTTGGCCTGTGATTTCGCCACGAAATTGGGGTTAGACGATCGTGTGGAAATCGCGTCGGCGGGGACGGCCAACTACCAAGTCGGTCGGCCGGCGGATAAGCGGATGCGCGAGGCGGCAGCGCGTCGGGGTTACAGCATCGACACCAAGGCGCGGCAGTTGACCGATACGATGGTCCGCGATGCAAACTGGTTGATCGCGATGGATCGCGAGAACTATCGCGAATCGGTTCGGATTGCACGCGATTTCATGCCAGGGCAATTGCATTTGTTGAGTGATTTTCTGGGCGACCCGTGGCCTCGCGATGTGCCCGACCCGTACCTCGGTGGGGACGAACAATTCGACTTTGTTCTCGATATGTTGGAGGCCGCCATGCCCAAGTTGTTCTCGAGCATCTTTCCCCAAGCGAAGAACGGATCGGCATCGGAGGGGTGATACGCGCCGTCTTCGCGGGCCATGGGCCCAAGTTGAGGAGTGGTGGGCGGTGGTTGCGGGTGCGGGGAAACTTGCGATTCTTTCCAATGTGCGGGACTGGATCGAGTGCGAGTGCTGTTTGTGCGGGTTGATGCTTGTTCGGATCGGCGATATCCTAACGGCAAGTTGGAATGGTTGTGGATGGAGTGGCCGTTGACCCGAAAACTCTTGGCACAACAACCGTAGGCATGACTGCCTGCCGAACGCGACCGCTTGCTCAACGCGATCGATGGCGGCGCAGGGATATGCGATGCCACTAGATCGCTTCTGGATTCGAGTCCGCGCGGTGAAACGCGACCAAGCAAGAGAAACACAGTCCGTCTATGTCTGATCATTGGAATTCGCTGGCCAATCTGCTCGGCACCCCATCGTTCCCTGCCCAAAATCGAAAATCAGACGCTGGTTCAAACAAAAAAGGGTCTGCCGCATCGGCCCCTTCGGAAGCGGTCGAGCCCCAGCCGGTTGACCATGCCGTCGAGCCCGTAGTCAGCGCCGTGGAACCCGACGAGTCGGTGACGGCCAAGCCCGAGAAGTCGCGATTGCGATCGTCCTGGGATGCCGTCGCGAGCTTTTTTGGGGTGGCTAACAACGATGCAGACTCGGCATCCGAAGCAACCGAAACGACCTCCAGCAAGGCGGCTGGCGGTTCCGAGAGGGCCGCAAAAGCTTCGCCCGTTCCCGATACGCGAGCGGGTTCAAAGAAAAACAAGCCCAGCATGTGGTCGGATGGCGAAGCTGGAGAGTCGCGTTCCGCGGACCCCGAGCCCGTTTCGAAACGCCCCGCCGAGCGTACCTCGGAACCGGCCCGTGTCCGAGAACCGCGAGAGGCGGCACCGGCCGCAGAGTCGAGCGAAGGCGAAGTTGGTTTTGGCTTCGGGACCGATCGCCGTTCCCATCGTCGACCGCCGCGACGAGGACGCGGGTCTGCAGATACAGCCACAGATTCGAATCCACAATCGGATGCGGTCGTTTCTCGCTCGGAAGAACCTCGTCACGGTCGCGGGCATGACGACGAGGAAGTGGGCGGGCGCGGTGCGCCTGCCGCGGATGCACCTGAAGTGCGTAACGACCGTCGGGGCAACCGACGCGGTGGAGAACGACGAGATCGCGATGAGGTGCGAGGAGACGCACGCGAACCCCGATCCAATGAACCTCGAACGAGTGAACCCCGGTCCAGCGAACCCCGTTCCAGCGAACCCCGTTCCAGCGAACCCCGTTCCAGCGAACGCTCGGACGATCGTAGGCCCCGTCGAGGAAGTAGCGAAGTTCGCGACGCTCGGCCTGCAGTTTCGGACGAACCCGAAGGGAGTCGCAGAGGATCGGCACCGCGATCGCGAGACGAAGATGGTCCTGAAGATCGCGAAAAGGACCGTGGCCGTCGACCTCAACGAGAACGCGAACGCGGCGAGTCCAATGAGAGCAGCCGATCGCGTTCCCGCGAATCCAAGCGGTCCACCTCCAGCAGCGCTCGAACAAGCGACAGTGAGAGCAAGCCCTCTGGATTTGGTTTTGGGATCGATGATGACTTGGTCGATTCCAACCATGGGCACGACGACGATTTTTCGTTCGAGCCCGATTTGGATGAACCGGAAGTAGAACGCGATGAATTGTCGAGCGATAGCGACGATGCAGAGGGCGACGAAACGCGACCCAAGCGTCGCCGTCGCCGTCGCCGAGGCACCCGGGATCGGGAAGATGGCGAACCGCGTCCTCGTACGAAATCGAGTCGCAGCGAAGAAGAACGCGACGCGGAACGAAACCATGCCGATGAAGAAGCGGAAGATGGAATTCGCCTTAGCAAAGTCCCATCGTGGACGGAAACCATCATGGTCGTGGTAGAAGCCAACATCGCGAACCATCAGAGGAATCCCGGTCAAGGTCGTGGCCCGTCACGCGGTCGCGGTCGCCGATAGCGGCACCTCAGCTTCGGCGCAGCGTTTTGTTCTCGAGTCCATCCGGTTGGGATGGACTCTTTTTTTCGGTGCTGTCATGTTGCAACGGTACGACAAGTTGGCGGCTTGAGTTCGGCACCGTAGAGTTCGCGTCGTCTTCGATTCCGGTGGTCGTCGAGAAGGACTCCGGGATCGAACAGGATGTTTCCCCGAAGTGGCTCCGCTTGGCGTTTTCGAAGCCCCGCTCGCTGCCAGGCTGTGCAATGTCCCCGGCGGGTTGATTCATTCAATGGCTTTTTGCGCCACCGCGTTTGCGCGTTGATGGGGGCTCTACGGGCGTTGCATGGTTTGGATCGATGCGTTGCATGGGCACAGTTTAACGGCAAGGCGCATTGGATAAGGACCGTTCAACGGCTAGTGAATGCGTGGACGAGTCGACCGCTGCAACGCGACATCGTGGCGCACCTAAATGTCTTGTTGGAAAGCGATTTTTTCTTGGAATCTATTGTGTTTTTGGGCTCATTGTGCATTCGTCAGTTTCGGCTTGAAGCCTCATTCGTTTGTGCGATACTCTCCGACCCGCAGTTCGAATACGTCGGTGATGGATGCGTGCGAGCGATCCGAGAGACAGGCCGCGAGCCCTCGAGTTGGGGACGTGGGATATGTCTTGCGACGAACGTCAGAGTGGTTGACGTCGGACTGCTTCAAGAACGAAATGAAGGAGATCGAATCGATGTATAAAAATTTGAACGCAGACGTTTTGGGAGTCACTGGTCGACAAAGCGAGTTGATCGAACTGGCGATGACCTACGGGTTTCAAGGGCTCGATTTTGACGCAGTGGATTTGCTCAAGCGGGTGCAGCGCAGCGACTTTGAGAAAGCGTCTCGATTTCTGACCAGTTCCAAGATGCGTGCAAGCGGTTTTGAAATCCCCGTCGACCTCGACACCGACGATGCGAGTTTTGAAAAGGCACTTGCTACGTTGCCTCCCTTGGCGGAGGTCGTTGGGAAGTTGGGAGGAGCGGCTGGAGTTCTCAAGGTACCCGCCTCGACGAACCGCTTGGCGTTTCCCGAATACTTCGAAATCATTCGCAAGCGGATCGATCGGGTGGCAGATTGTTTTGCCAAGGTCAATGTTTTGGTCGGACTCTCTTTTTCGACCGCGCAAGAAGATCGCGAAGGGAAAACGTTCAAGTTCGTTCAGGATGTCGATTCCTTTCTCGCGCTGATTCAAGCCTGCACATCGCCCTCAGTGGGGGTGGTTGTCGACAGTTATGACTGGACTGTAGGGGGGGGCACGCTCGAACAGCTTGCTGCGATCCCCGGGAACCGAATCGCAGCCCTCAGGGTGGCCGACGTGGAAAGCGTCCCGAGCATCGCCGATTCGACACATACCAAGCGTCAGGTTGCAGGGCGCTTTGGAGTGATCGATAACGTCAAGTTCGTGAGCCTGCTGAGCAAGAACGGGTTCCAAGGCCCGATTTCCAGTTTTGCAGATTCCAGCAACGTAACGGGTTCGAAGCGCGATGCGATCGTTGCAAGCACCCAAGATGTCTTGGATCAACTGCTCGCTGGGGCTGGATTGCCGACCTTCACGCGCCGTCCGGAACTGATTATCGAATCGGTTGGCTCGGTCCGCGATGAAATCGGTCTCGAAGCCTAGGCAGACGCGCGACCGGGCATGCGTCCAGCGAAATCTCGAAAAAAGCCGGGGAAGTTTCAAGTTCCAGCGCGGTTATCGGGGGTAGCGGCTAGGATTCTTCCACCAATCCGCACCGCAAAGTAATCGCGAAACCCCCAACTTGGGGATTGGCGGAAGCTATAATAAATCGGTCGAGTTTGGGTTCAGCGCGTGCGCCCCAAACTCTTTCGAGGGTTTTTGCGGTAATGTTTTCGAGGTGCGCATGTCAAGACTAACCCTTCGAGTCGTCCAAGGGGCAGACCGTGGGCGGGTCTTTTCGGACTTGAAAGCCCCCATCTCCATCGGTCGTGAAGAAGGCAACACGATCCAGTTGAACGACGAACGGATCAGTCGCTTTCATTGCAAGATCCAAGAAGACAACAGCCACTTGGTGCTAACCGATCTGGAAAGCACCAATGGGACGCGTGTCAACGGCCAAGATTGCCAACTCCGTATCTTGCGATTCGGTGATCTGATTCTGCTGGGCAGAAGCGTTTTGCTTTTCGGTACTCGCGACCAGATCTTCGGTGAAATGGCTCCCAGTGCTCCAGAAGTGCCTCGCCATTTGCAGAGCTTGGGCAAGAGCAGTGAAATGGAAGTCGATTCGGAACTGCTCAGGCAATCGGCCGAACCCGCAGCGCTTCTCGATGGTCCCAAACTGCCCGAACGGCTTAGCCCCAGTCAAGCCGCTCAATTGGCAGAGATGCTCGAGTACTTCCATTCTCGTATCGGCGAAGTCATCGATTCGACTCAGATCAGCGACAAAAAGTCGACCATCACCGTCAACTTGGCAACCTGGCAATATCTGTTGCAGGTCTACAGCCGTTTGGCTGAGATGATTCGTGGAATTGGCGATCCCGAGTTTCGATTGCCGAATTAAGTGACAGGTGAATCGCTTCACTGCCCACCGACGCCAGTGCTGAATTCTTCGACGAGTCGGTAACCGATTGCTCCATCTCAGTGAGGATGCATGGGAACGGACAGCGCGATCAAATGGATTGTTGGAGTGGATGCAGGTGGCAGTAAAACCACTGCTCATATCGCCAAGTTCGATCGATCCAAAGCTCGATGGAGTTCCGCGATTCAAGTGTGCGGGGAAGGGGAATCAGGCCCATCCAATCCGCGGTCGGTGGGATTCGTATCCGCTTTTGAACAATTGGAGTTGGCGATCCAGCGCGCCTTTGCAGATGCCAAGCGTTCCGCGAACACCGTGGATGCGATCTGCATCTGCATCGCTGGCTTGGTCCGAGCCGATGAACAACAACCGGTCTGGCAATGGGCTAAGTCGCATTCTCTAGCGCATCGCATTCATGTCAGCGAAGACATTGCGCCGATCCGTTGGGCTGCCATGCTGGAACATGAGGCCGCTGCTCCGGAGTCTCATCTTAGTGCTGTTCGAGATAGTGCGATGCTCTGGCGGCGCACCGTCACGCTCATCTCCGGCACGGGGGCGATCGCTTCTGCAAGCGATGATTCGGACGGACAATTCAGCCAACAGGATTTGCGCGTCGGCGGTTGGGGGTATCTGCTGGGAGATGAAGGAAGCGGGTTTGCCATGGGATTGCAAGGACTGCAAGAGGTCTGCCGGGCGCACGACGCCGGAGAATCCTTGACGCCGTTCCATCGTGGATTGCTCGAGCGATTCGCATGCAGTTCCCCGCTCGATCTCATTCCTCGCATTTACGCTAATCCGATCCCACGAGCGGAGATCGCAGCCCTGAACCGGGTGGTGATGGAACACATGGATGACCCCGCCGCACAGCGGATCGTCGAGCGCGCCGCCCGCGAACTGGCGGGCTTGGTCGCTACCGCCGCGCGGCGCAAAGGATTCTCGCATGGCGGGTACGGCTTAGCACTTAGCGGCGGCAACGTCGGGCATCGTTCTCCGTTGGTTCCCAGACTTCTCGAAGAACTCGAACGCCATCGAATCTCCCCGGGGCAATGCCATCATGTATTGCGCCCTGCGCTGGGTGCTTTAGCCATTGCCGCGCACTGCTCGCTCGGTGAATCGCATCCTTCATCCTTTTGATGGGATGCGGCGCTAGAGGCTGTGCGATTACTTGGCCGTGGCGTCGTAAATGGGCAAATGCCGATACGTGACCTCGAGCGACAGCAGATTCATCGTCGTCACATACAATCGCCCGCCATATTCTCCCCAAGCATCCGGGATCTCTCCCGCTGGATCCCAGGATCCCGCATAAGGGCCATCGAACTGTTGCGACGCGATCAGGATGGGATACAGGCGCGTGTACCAATCGCGCCATCGCTCCCCACCCATGTGGAACAGGACTTGGGTGGCATAGTACCAGTAGTACGTATCTCGAAGCGGCGCCTCAATCGTGCCCAGTGCGGGCGGGCGTTCGAGCAACCAGTCGCTGCCGCGGGCCATGTCCGGGTGCGTTCGACGCCAACCCAGATAGAGCCGCATGAGCAGTCCGACGCTGGTCATGACGGGCGTTGGGATTCTGCCGTGTTGCGTTTGTGGTGTGTTCGCTTTCCAGTTGTATCGGTACAGGTAGCGTTCGCGGGTGCTGGCCTCAGAACTGTCCAGCCACTTGGTGATACCTGCATAGGCTTCTTGCGGCACTCGCAATCCAGACAACTCAGCGCTCTTCAGCGCCATCATGCCCCAACCCGTAACGCTCGTATCGCTGCCGATCTGTGGGGTATAACGCCATCCGCCACCCGAGGGATCCTGGCTCGTCACCAAGAAGTCGACCGCGCGTTGTGCCGACTCTCGGATCGATTCGTCCTGCGTCATGCCAAAGGCTTCGCACATAGCCAGCGTTGCAATTGCATGGCTGTAGAGCCACGCGTTCAAATCGGAGGCTTCATCCATCTTGGCATAAAGATCCCCGTTCTTTCTTTGGTTTGCTCGCAGCCAATCGACCGCGCGGCGACACGTCGATTGATACTTGAACTGTTCATGGCTGTATCCAGCACCTTGAAACGCGAGCAGTGCCAACGCCGTGGCTGCCGTATCGCTCTGCATGCGCGTGCGTTTGTCAAAGTCCGACAACCGCCAGGAACCATCCTCGCGCTGGTATCGAGCTAGAAACTCCAGTCCGCGTTCGATGGCTTCTTCGGTTTGCGGCCCCAGCGTTCCGAGCGATCGCAGTTCGTCGTTCGCGTTTTCTTCATTGCGGCGTTGACGCTGTTTGAAGGCCGGCGCGGGAATGGGCACGGCTGCGCTTCGGCGCATCGCGCCACCCAAATCATTTCGTCGGAAGCGATCCAGTTGGACCTCTGGAGGTCGCAACTCCGGCACGCCGACATCGCGCGGCGCGGGGGCCAATCCCATGCGAGGATTGCCGGCGAACGGAGACGTGATCGGAGACGGAGAGATTGGGGCGGGAACGTTCGAGAGGGCTTGCAGGGCTGCTACCGCTTCGCTCTGACTTCCTCCGCTCGCATTCGATTTCGAGCGTTCGCGGCCAACTTGGCCCGTCCGATCCACGACGGCCGGCCCGTCAAATGAACTTTCGGCGGAACCGGCCGCGCCGGTTGCGGCAGTCCTTTCACTTGAAGAGAGTGCAGGCACTGGGACGGTCTGCGTCGTACCGGCACGCCGCGAGGTGTCATCGCGCGAGGTGCTGCGGCTCGAAGCGTTGGGTGGTCCCTTCGCATCGCTTTGCATGGCTCGCTCCAACGCAGCATTCAGCGCGTCTCGACTGTTGGCCGCCGTCGACTTGGCGGCTGCCGGTGCGGAGGGGGCAGCTCGCTGCGCAACTCCGTTGCTTGCATCGCGGATTTGTGGGAAGTCTGCGCTCGACAACGGAATCGCAACATCGGCCTGGGCATCTTGTCGCCATTCGCGAGTGGATTGGCTTCCTTTGTCCGCCAGGGCATTCATGGCCGTCGTCAACGACTCCGTGTTGGTCGATTCCACGGGGCGCGTTTCCGGAATCGGGACAGGAGCCGATTCGATCTTGGGAGATTGCGGCGAGGTCTTCGAGATCGCAGCGGTGGGAACCGGATTGGAGGCCGTTGCATCTTGCATGGCCCGTTCGAGCGATGCGTTCGGGTCATCCGCAGTTGCGCGTTGGGCTGTGGACGGGGCCGCGCGCAGCGTGGATTCGAGGAATCGCGGCGCTAGGGATTCGAATCGCATCGCATCCTGGTCGTTCGCATCGCGTTGGTCTTGCCTCGCGGCATCCACGCTGCGATCCGGCAGCATCGCAACTCCAGGGACAGGGCGAGCATCTAGTTCGGGAAGTTCGATGACGCGCCGCGGCGCGTCGGGAATCGAGGATAGGTTCGGTCGGTCGAGAGTCTTCGATGCAGCGGACAGGCTCGGTTGGCTGGCCGCCGTTGCCGCTTGTGCCCGTTGCAATGGCCGTTCGATGGAACTCAACGGTTCGCGTTCCTCCGGCTTCGACGGTTCGATCGATGCATCCTTGGGAGGTGTCGGCGGTACCTCCACCTCGGTCGGAGTGGTCCAGAGGGTTTCGACGGGCTTGAGGTAATCGGGGCGTTCGGTTCCCATCGATATCTCTGGATCGATGAATTGCGTCGCCCGCGATTGGGCCTTGGCCACAAACTCGACTTGCTCGTAGCCGTCTTCCCAGATCCCGCGAAAGATCACCAACTGAGTAGCCGCGAGCGTGAAGAGCAAATGGAAAGTCACGCTTCCCAAGAAACCGACTTGAATCGAGCGTTCGAGATGTTCGGAGACGAGGACTCGGGTCAGCATCGACAACGCGATCAGCAGCGAAGGGACGCCGATGAAGTAGGTCCAGGCGTTGTGCAAGATGCGCGGGTCATCGAACCGCATGGTGCGCATCACCAGGAACATCACCAACGTGCTCATCAGCACGAAGGCGACATCCATCAGCCAAAGCCCCCGAGGGCTCTTGCGGGTTGACCGAGCCAGTTCAGGGGGCATTTGGTGCTTTGTTGGGAGAGGCCGGCGGTTCATCCTTGGACGTCGTGATTCGGTACGAGGGAACCTTGACCCGATTGCAGATATCGATGACGGTCACCACCGATTGAAACTCGGTACGACGATCACCGCGCAGGATGACCGTTTGCTGGACGGGATTGTCGGCGACGGACTGCGCGAGGATGGCTTCGAGCCGCTCTGCGTTGACCCGTTCCCCCCGGACCATGTACGTCCCATCGGCACCGATGTTGACGACCAGTTCTTCTGGAACCACGGTCATCGGCAGAGCGTTTCGCGCCGACGGAAGTTTGATCGGCAACTGCTGGTCATCTTGCGAAAACTGCGTCGCAACCAGAAAGAAAATCAATAGCAAGAAAACCACATCGATCAGCGGCGTCAGATTCAACGAGTCGAGCGCTCGGCCCTTGTTCAACTGGATCGGCATCGCCCACTCCGTGTTCCTGCACTCCCTAAACCGGTTCGAGACCCACGGGATTTTACCGGGCCGGGCGGACGGCGGCAATCAAAGCCGAACAGGAAGACGCGCTGGATGCCATGTTTGGAATGCGAACCAGGACTGCGGATTTTGCCAGGAACCCCTCTCTTGCCGCCTATGCTCATTTCTCCGCTGGGATTGGTTCAACTTCATACAGCGATTAAGCCGATTACATCAGGGAGTCGCAAAGGCGACGGCAATTCAAAGCATTCTCGGGGGGAGATTATGTTGCGCAGGGCAATCCTAGTCGCAGCCATCGCGTTCGTGGCTAGCGTGTCGACCGCATCCATTTCTGAAGCTCAGCAACCAGGTCAGCAGCAAGCCTACGGGCGCAGTTGGGGTGGTGCGGCGAGCAGCCGAGACTACGCTCGGTTCAACCATTACCCGTATGTCTACTATCCTCAGAACTTCTACGGAAACGACTACTATCGCAGCAGCGATAGCCTGTACCACCGTTATGTTCCTGAGATGCAGATTCCGGTCTACAACCGTCAGTGGTACAATTACTACCCGACCAATCGTCGTTACCACTGGGGACATCATTTCTTGACCGACGTGTTCTAAGCGTTCGGCAAGCGATTCGTCGCCCATCGCGTCCTGCGTGCTCGTAGAGCATTCGCGTTTCGAGTGCAGGCTGCGACGATTTCGATCCGTTCAACATTCCCGCGCACCGCAGGTTGCTTAGAGCAATCTGCGGTGTTTTCCGTTTCCACTGGCGACGGCTATCCTCGGTAGCTTGTTGCGCGATGAGCTTCTCGCATGACCGAAGAAGACGGCCAACGAACGATCTCCAAACGCCAGATCGCCCGGTTGATCGGTGGTGCGGATTATCCCGCCTACGTGCTCTCGGAATCGGGACAGATTGTTTTTGCCAATGACGCCTTGGGAAAGCTGCTCCAATGCGACCCCGATGCGTTGATCGGATGGGAATGCGGTGTTCAACGGCCGGATGCCCCCGACGCTCGACCGTTCGCAAGCGGCTTGCCCAACAACGATCGACCGGATCGCGCAGCCATCCTCGCGCGGTGGCTCGGTCCCTTTCCCAACGCTGACCCTCGCTTGGCCAGCATCCAGCGAGATCGGCTCCCATTGCCGCCCTCAGCGCCTTCGGTACCGACCGAACCCACCCGTGCCATCGAGTCCTCGTGGGAGGCTGTGCTGGAACCTGTCTCGAGCGACGAGCACGAAGCTCTGACGAGCAAAGCTGGCTCGCACGAGGATTGGGTTCGAATCTCGATTCCGTTGGATCGCGGGGAGGCACCGTTGGTGTTGGTGTTCTTGAAGCCCGATCGCGGAGACATCGAAGGCATTCGCGCCGGTTGGACGGCGTCACCGATCAAACACGCAGCGATCGAGCGTTGGCTGGCAGCTCCGTCGCTCGATGATCTTTGGTTTCCACAAGGCAGCAGCGCCGCGGCCACCAGCATGCGCAATCAGATGATGGTCGCCTGCAGCGGGCATCACAGCCTTTGCATCCGCGGCGTAGAAGGTTCGCCGGCAATGCTGGTTGCAAACACCATCTTTCGAGCACGGAACCGATCCCAAGCACCGTCGGACGCGAACCGGGCTACTCGAAAAACCATCACGATCGATTGCCGATTGATCGACCGCGATCTCCTTCAAAGCCTCTTTGACTGGATCGACGACGAATCGCGGCATGGCCAAGTGCCCACCGTGATTGTGGATCGCATCGAGTTGCTTCCGCCCGAGCTGCGGCAACCGCTAGCGCGCAAACAGCAGTCGGGGGGCTGGCAAGTCATCGCGACCACTCGTTCGGCCGATCTGTTCTCCAGCCATCAGGATCTGTCCGCGTGGTCGCAATTCCTTGGCAAACTGCAGTCGCAGTCGCTGGAACTCACGCCGTTGTCGGATCGGTTGGGAGATATCGAATCGCTGATTGCGGCTTGGTTGGGGCGTTGTCCCGCGTCGGAGAAGAAGCCCAATCACTGGACTTGGACGCGAGAGTTTCTCGAGGCCATGCAAGCCTACAGTTGGCCGGGAGATTGCGATGAGTTTGACGGTGCGATGCGGCACGCGTGCGAGTGCAGCGAAGAGGGTGTGTTGCGAGACTCGCATCTACCGATATCCCTGCGCACATTCCCATCCCACATGGCTCGCGAGAAGCGCGTTGAGCCGGTGGTGCTCGATGAGTTGCTCGAACAGTTCGAAAAGGAACTGATCCAACGCGCGATGCAACGTTTTCCTCGCAATCGCACTGCCGCAGCCAAACTGCTGGGAATCTCGCGCGCACGCTTGTTGCGTCGGCTGCAGCAATGGGGAATGGAAAGCGTGGAATCGGAACGCCCAGCGGCGCAGGACGAAGTCATCTTCGAAGAGTTCGACGGAGCCGACGACGCATCATGACGGTACATCCGCAGATGTACGTCAAGAGGAAGCGATCGGACGTATGGGATGCGCAATGCTCGCATCAGCGATTGGCTGCGGATGCCTCGTCCTTCACGCAGCGGATCCCGACGTGATTGCTGGCCGTTCGGACTTCGCCTTTGCCGCGCGTCCCGACCATGTAACGCGTGCAATACAAATCACTGCAAAGAAATGATCCGCCGCGATGCACGCGCTTCTTTTGATCTGGCTCCATCGGGTCGAGCGGGACATCAGGGCCTTGTGGATTGCGTGCAACCGTGCCGGCCGCATGCAATCGCGCGTAGTAGTCGTCGCGATACCAATCGCTAACCCACTCCCAAACATTGCCTCCCATGTCGTAAAGGCCGAAAGGATTGGGCGCGAACTGCTTCACTGGGGCGATGCCGACGAAGCCATCCAAACCTGTGTCGCCACCTTCTACAGGAAAGCGTCCCTGATAGATGTTCCCTTGGTACTTACCGTCGCGCTTGATGTCATTTCCCCATGCATACAGTTGGCCAGCCTGGCCGCCACGCGCCGCAAACTCCCATTCTGCTTCCGTGGGCAAGCGTTTGCCGGCCCATCGCGCATAGGCTACGGCGTCTTCATAGCAAACTTGGACGACGGGATGATCGTCCTTGCCTTCGATGCTCGAGTCGGGGCCCAACGGATGGCGCCAATCGGCTTTGGGCACGTACGACCACCATTGCAAGTAGTTGTTGAGGGGGACTTGCACTTCGGTCGCACGAAAAACCGTCGACCCAGCGATCAGGTTTTCAGGTGGGGCGGTCGGGAACTCTTCTGCGGTAGGGGCGATCTCGGCGACAGTCACATAGCCGGTGGCTTCGACAAAGCGTCGAAACTCTGCGTTGGTCACTTCGGTCGTATCCATCCAGAATCCATCGACGTACACGCGATGGATCGGAACGGCGTCGTTGGTGATGCCGGGCAAACCGCACAGGGATTCGCTGCGATGGTCCCCCCCCATCGAGAACTCTCCCCCCGGGATCCATACCATCCCTTCGGGGGCTGGCGTGGTCGGGCGATGGGAATTCACCCGCGTAGGAAGAAAACCCGTTTCTTCAGATGCGGGAGAAATGCCGCCTGTCGTATTGGAGGCTTGGCGCGCTTCGCGATGTTCTTGTTCGGTGGGGACTGGCATCCAGTACAAGGCTGAGCCTGCCAACGCAGACACAGCCAGCACCGCAAGGGGGAGGACGAAACGCGATCGCGATTTGGATGCGGTGCGGGCTTTGGACGAAGGTTTGGTCATGTTGGATTGCCCCGGCAATAGGATGGGCGTCGGCGATGGAGAATCGATTCAGAGTGTACCGGGAATCGAACGGCACGATGAAGTAGGCGAGGACCGGAGCGGCGTTAGGGAGCGTCTTGGGCAGGGTGGGCTATCGTTCCTTGAGGACCTTGACGCTGCGCATCGCGCGATTCAAAAAGTCTTGCTTGTTCTCGCCATTCTCCAAAAAGATCGGAGCGCCGATGGAGATCGAACTCAGCAGGGGAACCGGCATGAATTCGCCTCGAGGCAAAATCCGGTTCATATTGTCCATGTAAACGGGGAGCAGTTCCAGGTCCGGTCGCTTCTTGGCCAAATAATACAAACCGCTCTTGAATTCTCCCATTTCCCCATCGACCGCCCGGCTGCCTTCAGGAAAAACGATCAGCGAGTATCGGTCCCCGATCTCTCGCAACATCAACTCGACCGGGCTTTGGTGAACCTTGATCTGCTTGCGGTCGATCAAGATCGCATTGAACGAACGGGCAAGGAATCGGCGGAAAGGACTTTGGCCCCAATAGTCCTGGGCAGCCACTGGCCTGGTCAGCGCTCGCAAAGGTCCCGGCAACGAAGCCCATAGGACGACCGCATCGAGGTGGCTGGTGTGATTGGCAAAGTACACCCGTTGGCAAGTGTCCGGCTCCGAGCCGATCCAACGCACCGTGAATCCGCTCACCAATTTGGCCAGCAACGCCAAACTTTGGCCGGTGAGCCGGCACATCGGCGTTTGGGATTCCAGCGAACTCATCGAGGAATTTTGAGGTCCGATCTCAGTTAAGACAGCCAAAAAAAACTCCGAATGGCCAAAGTCGTGTCCCGCGCATCGGTGCGTCGCAACCAGGAATCCACCCTAAGTAGAATCCCCCCTGGCGGGCTATTCATGCCACTCCAAAGCGATCCGAATGCACTGTCCTTGATTATGTCGATGTTGCAGTCCGAAATCAATCAGTCCCTTGGGGATTCTTGTCACACAACCGATTCAAAACGCGGGGTTGCACCGGGATACGGTGCAACCTTCCATCGAGGTGGAACACTCGGCTGGGGTGTTTGCTAGCGTGCCAGGCAATGCGATAGGGAAGGTTGGCGGTTTGGGAATCCAATAACGCGTCGCTCGTGCAATTCCGAGCGGTGCGCGGTCCATCGCGCAGCTTGGTCAGCCTACCTAGATTGTCTTGAACCACGCCGGGCTGGAGCGTTATGTTTCCTCGCATGATGCCACCACCAACAAGCCTCCGATTTCGATGCTTGCCTCCCACACTCGTGGTGGGATGGCTATTGTGCTGTGCCTTGTTCGGAACAGGCTGCGTTCGAAAAAGAATGACGTTTCGGACCAACCCGCCCGGAGCGATGGTGTACGTGGACAAGCAGCCCATTGGGTTAACTCCCGTTTCCACGAGCTTCACGTATTACGGCACACGCAACGTCGAAATCGTGCGCGATGGATATCGCACGGAAAAGTTCTTGCGCAAGATCCACGCTCCCTGGTATCAGATCCCTCCCTTGGATTTCGTCTCCGATACGCTCTGGCCGTACGAAGTTCGCGACGAGCGGATCATCGACGTGCAACTATCGCCGGAAGTGGATGTTCCCACCGACGCGCTGATCGCCAGCGGAGAGCAAATGCGATTGCAGTCCAGCCAAGGTGTCGCTGTAGTGCCACCCCCTACCGCCAGCCCGGTCATGCCACCTCAAAGCGTTCCGATCACTCCGCCCCAGCCCTATCCAAACGCCATGACCAATCCGTATCCACCTCAGCCCACGCGAAGCACGGCGACTTGGCTGCGAGATTGGTTCTTCCCGTATGGAGCGCCGTTGAGCTTCCCATCGACCGAAGTCTCGCCCGGCGGTGGATACCGTCCACCCACCGAGTAAGCCCGAGTTTAAGGTCCGAGCCACGCGCGTCGAGGCACCAGGAAAGAACGGCGTACCGATCGCGACGGACAGGCGAAGAAAGCTTGACCTAAACGGCCCCGGCCGTGAACCGGCGAATGTGCTGACTGCCGCAGTCGCACCCATGGCAACGCGCTTGAGGTTTAACCAGGAGTCTTGTCGACGATGATTCCAAACTGCCATGCAGTTCGCTCAACCCGCTTGCATCTCAAGCCGTGGATTTTCCTGGCCGCGACCCTTGTGTTGCTTTGCGCGGTGTCTGCCTGCAATCCGCTTCGGCCGCGACGCATCGACAATTCTAAACAACGTGTTGCGCCCGAGTTGCTCTCGGCGAATCAAGTCCCCATCGAACGCGGAAAGCCTCGGCCCGTGATCGATGCGACCGGTTGGGTCGTGGGAATACCGGGCAAAATTCTGTTGTGGAACCGACGCATCGACAATCATTCGATCTCCGCCGAAACCGAATCGACATTGAGCGAGTACCTGGCGGCCAACGATCTGCAACACGTCAAGGTCCGTCTCAATCAATATCGGCCATGGGACGACATGAAGCGATTGACCAAGAATCGCACCGTGGCTTGGCCTTGGAGAGCAACCTTTGGGACGCTCAGCGTTCTTGGGGAAGCGGTGCTTCCCGGCCGAATCTTCGGAGGCGATCATTACAATCCTTACACGGCCACGGTCCATCTCTATAGCGATGTGCCTGCCATCGCCCTGCACGAAGCGGCCCATGCAAAAGACTTTTCGCGTCGCGCTTATCCTGGGACCTATGCTGCACTGTACGCCCTGCCGGTCGTACCCCTGTACCATGAGTCCGTGGCCAGCGCGGACGTCATGGCCTACGTGCAATCGCTGGGACGACCGGAACTTCAACGTCAAGCCAACAACGTTTTGTACCCAGCTTACGGAACGTACGTCGGCGGTGCTGCCGGCGTTGTCGCTCCGGTCGCAGCTGCACCACTCTATTACGGCAGCGTCCTGGGGGGCCATCTCGCAGGCCGCATGGAATCCCGTAGAATTCCGTCTAATCCATCGAACGGTCCTTCGCTCTACCCAATTGAAACGCCCGAGGACGAGGGATCCAACGCGTCACTCGGAGTCCGTCCATCGGAAACGATCGACGAACTGCCTTTGGAACTCGATCAGACCATCCCGCCAAAGGGATGACCGGGGCATCTCTGGATCCACCCTGCAGCTCATCCATTCCCACACAACGCTAGTCCCGCATCATGAGCCACTACGAAGTCATCGCTGTCGAGAACAAGAAGAACCAACGCGAGTTCATGGAATTGATCTGGCGACTGTATCGCGACGATCCGAATTGGATTCCGCCTATCCGGATGAACCAAGAGGAACTCGTGGGGTTCCGTCGCCACCCGTTCTACGACAATGGAAAATGCAAGGCCTTCCTCGTGCGCAAAGACGGTAACGTCGTGGGCCGAATCGTGGCTATCATCAACGGCGGGCACATCGAGCGCTATAAAGAGGAACGGGGCTTCTTTGGCTTCTTTGAATGTATCGATGATTCCGAAGCGGCCAACGCGCTGTTTCGCGCTGCCTGCGGTTACCTCAAGGCCGAAGGGATGACCGACGTTCGCGGGCCTTGCAATCCATCGCTGAACTATGAGATCGGGACCCTGATCGACGGGTTTCATTCGCCGCCAACCTTCATGATGACCTACAACCCTCCCTACCACGATCGGTTGATCCAAGGCTTCGGGTTCGAGAAGGTCCAAGACATGTTTGCCTACGATGCCAACATCGAAATGCTCAAAACGATCGATCCCAAGATCTCGCAAATGTGCGCCCAAGTCCAAGAGCGATTCAACATCACCGTGCGGCCTGCTAGCCGCCGCCACTTCGCGCGCGAAGTGCAACTGTTCCTTAGTATCTACAACCGCGCCTTGCAAGGGACGTGGGGATTCGTTCCGTTGAGCGATTCGGAGTGCAAGGCACTCGGCGGGTCGCTCAAGATGCTCATAGATCCTTCGGTGACCTCGGTCGTGGAAGTCAACGGTGAACCCGTTGGCGTCGGGTTGGGATTGCTCGACTACAACCCGATCATCAAAAAGATCGACGGCAAGCTGTTCCCGTTCGGCTTCTTGAAGATCCTGTTCGGCCGCAAGAAGCTCAAAAAGATCCGACTCATGAGCACCAACGTGGTTCCCGAATGGCAGCGCTGGGGATTGGGACTGGTCATCCTCAATCGCATGCTCCCGGACTGCTTGGCAAACGGAATCACCGATGCCGAGTTTTCGTGGGTGCTGGAAAGCAACCATCTGTCGCGAGGGTCGCTCGAACGCGGCGGGTTGACCCCGTCGAAAACCTACCGTCTCTACGATCGTTCGCTCGCCGACATGTAACGGGCAGCGGTCGTGTCTCCGCCGGACCGCGACGAGGGGCGGAGATTCGCCGGCGATCGCATTGCCCTCGGGGTTAGCCGCGGGTGCACTGGCCGGTTGCCACCCTTGCTAGGATACGAATGCGGGGTTTTCGGTTTCCCAAAGTCTCGCAGCGTGTCAATGCGGCGTTACGCTCCCGTGGGACCGCCTAAGGTGGGTTCTCTTCGCTTTAGGTGGGTTGAACCCTGGGTTGTAGTCCGTTTGGCTCGATGGATTCGACCCAAACGGGAGTTGCCATCCCGATCGCTGGCGTGTTCGTCGATGCATGGCAGTCGCCGGAAACGACCAAAATTTGGATCACTGTATCCAATGGATTGGCGTCGCCGGAATTGCCGTCCGCAGATTACATCGTGCCCAAATGCCATCGTATTCGTCTTCCCTCCAAGGGTGGAATCCGCGACAATAGCGACTTGGTAAAGCATTCCACCTGCGTGGTCTGTAACGCACTTTTTCATAGAAATTCAAATTCCATGTCCGACGCGAAACTCCTGGGTGAAGCGGATCCTGCCGTGTTGGCGGCATCCGGTCAAGTTGAGGCTCCCATCGATACCGATCCTGCGGAGACGAGTGAGTGGTTGGGTTCGCTGGATTATGTCTACAAAAGCCGCGGTGCGGATCGCGTCCGGTACTTGGTCAAAGCTCTGGAAAATCGTGCCCGTCGCGACGGGGTCGAGATCCCGTTCGAGACGAACACCCCCTACGTCAACACCATCCCGACGTCCAAGCAACCCGCCTACCCGGGCAATCGTGAGCTGGAGCGTCGCATCAAGAGCATCATCCGCTGGAACGCAATGGCGATGGTGGTGCGAGCGAACAAAAAGAACAAAGGCCAAGGGGGGCACATCAGCACCTTCGCCAGTAGCGCGACCCTCTACGAAGTCGGCTACAACCACTTCTTCCGCGGGCGTGGCGACACCGGCTATTCCGGCGACATCGTTTACTTCCAAGGCCACGCCTCGCCCGGCATGTATTCACGAGCCTATGTCGAAGGCCGACTGCCAGAAGCCAAGCTGGAGAACTTCCGCCGCGAGTTGCAGCCCGAAGGGGGATTGAGCAGCTACCCGCACCCCTGGTTGATGCCCGATTTCTGGGAATACCCCACGGTGTCCATGGGCCTCGGGCCCATCATGGCCATCTATCAAGCTCGCTTCAATGAGTACTTGAACGATCGCGGTCTCAAGGACACTCGCGGCCAAAAGGTCTGGGCATTCCTCGGCGACGGCGAATGCGACGAGCCCGAAACGCTCGGTGCCATCACCTTGGCGTCGCGCGAAAAGCTCGACAACCTCATCTTCGTCGTGAACTGCAACGTGCAACGCCTCGACTGTCCCGTGCGCGGCAACGGCAAGATCATCCACGAGTTGGAAGCAGTCTTCCGCGGCGCGGGTTGGAACGTGATCAAGGTCGTATGGGGATCCGATTGGGATCCGTTGCTGGAACGGGATGAGTCCGGTTTGTTGGCCCAACGCATGACGGAAGTCGTCGACGGCCAGTACCAAAAGTACACCGGCATGCCAGGCTCCTACATCCGCGAGCACTTCTTTGGCAAGTACCCCGAACTTAAGGCCATGGTCGCCAACTACTCGGACGAAAAGCTCGAGAAGATGAAACGCGGCGGACATGACCCAGAGAAGGTCTACGCGGCTTACAAAGCTGCCGTTGAGCACAAAGGCCAACCCACCGTCATCCTGGCTAAGACGATCAAGGGCTACGGGCTCGGAGAAGCGGGCGAAGGCCGCAACATCGCTCACAACCAAAAGGAAATGAACGAGAAGGAACTGCTTGAGTTCCGCAGCCGTTTCGGCATCCCGATCTCCGACGACGAAGTCGCCAACGCACCGTTCTACAAGCCACCCGAGACGAGCATTGAGATCAAGTACCTCAAGGAACGTCGGGCCGCTTTGGGTGGCCCAGTGCCAAGCCGTCCGACCAAGCATCCGGTCACCGTCACCCCGTCGCTCGACGACTATCGCAAGTTCATGAACTCGCAGTTGGATGGAAAGTCGATTTCCACCACCAACGGCTTCGTTCGATTGCTAGGCCGATTGGTCAAGGACAAGCAAATCGGCTCGAACATCGTCCCGATCGTTCCCGATGAATCGCGAACCTTCGGCATGGAAGGCATGTTCCGCGAAATCGGCATCTATGCGCATGCCGGTCAGTTGTATGAACCGGTCGATTCGGATCAGATCTCCTATTACAAGGAAGCCCGCGACGGCCAGATCCTCGAAGAGGGAATCACCGAGTGCGGATCGATGTCGAGCTTCGTTGCTGCCGGTACGGCCTACTCGGCCCACGGCATCAACATGATTCCGTTCTACATCTACTACTCGATGTTCGGATTCCAACGCGTCGGCGATTCGATCTGGGCTGCGGCCGATATGCGGGCCAAAGGCTTCTTGATCGGCGGCACCGCTGGTCGCACGACCCTCAACGGCGAAGGCTTGCAACACCAAGACGGCCACAGCCATCTGAACGCCATGGCCTTCCCAACGGTCCGCGCGTACGACCCAGCTTGGGCCTACGAAACCGTCGTGATCGTGCTCGATGGTATGCGACGTCTTTATCAAGAAGACGAAACGGCTATCTACTACGTCACGGTCCACAATGAGGACTATGAAATGCCTCCGATGCCCGATGGGGTCGAAGAAGGCATCATTCGCGGGATCTACAAGTACAAGTCGCAGGATGTCCCCGGAGCCAAAACCCGCGTTCAACTGTTCGGTTCTGGTGCGATCCTTCGACACGTCCTCGAAGCCCAACGCATCCTGGCCGAAAACTATCAGATCGCCAGCGATGTTTGGAGCGTGACCAGCTACACCCAATTGCGACGCGATGCCCAAAGCTGCGAGCGTTGGAACATGCTCCATCCCGACCAGCCTCGCAAGAAGAGCTACATCGAAACGGTCATGGAAGGCGTGCCAGGTCCGATCATCTCGGCCAGTGACAACGTCCGAGCCGTCGGCGAGCAACTGTTGCCGTACTTGGACCAGGACTACTACGTCCTCGGCTGCGATGGCATGGGACGAAGCGAGACGCGACCGGCTCTGCGCCGGCACTTCGAAGTCGATGCCGCCTCGGTAACCATCGCCGCTCTGTACCGGCTCAGCCGCGCAGGGGTGATCTCGGGTGCAGAGGTTGCTAAAGCGATCCAAGATCTGGGCTATGACCCAGAGAAGCCCAATCCGTTGTACGCCTAACGCACACCGGCAGTACCCAGCGTATTGCCCACTCGACCCACGAGCGACGAATGCATCCGTTGGCGATGGATTCGTCCTTTCCCTCTGGTTTGATATCCCATCCCATCAATCAACACACTGTCATGGCTACTGAAATCAAACTCCCTTCACTCGGAGAAGGCATCGAATCGGGGGATGTCCTCGAAGTCCTCGTAAGCGTCGGCGATGTTGTCAAGAAAGAACAATCGCTCGTCGAGATGGAGACCGATAAAGCCACCGTCTCGGTCCCGAGCCCCTATGCCGGCAAGATCCTCAGCATTCAAGTGAAGGACGGCGAAACGGTCAAAGTGGGGCAGGTCATCGCCACCATCGAAGCCACCGGTGCGGCTGCCGCTCCGGCTCCCGCCCCCACGGCACCCGCAGCGAGCGCTCCGGCTACGCCTGCACCCGCAGCCGCTGCACCTCAGCCTGTGGCTCCCGCACCCGTCCAGCCTGCACCGGTTGCAACCGCGCCGACCGCCGCTCCTGTCGCGGCCCCTGTAGTCGCTCCCGTTGCTCCGACCAAACCTTTGGTGGTTCCACCAGCAGCCACTCCCGCGCCAGTGGCGCCGGCTCTCAACGCGGACAGCCCGTTCTCGGAAGATGTCATCGCTGCCGGGCCTGCCATCCGCCGTTTCGCTCGCGACGTCGGTGTCGACTTGACCGATGTCGTCGGCACCGGAGAAGGTGGTCGCATCACCCGCGAAGACGTGCTCGCAGTCGTGCGCCACGCCAGCCAATCGGTTCAATCGTCCAAGTCGACTGCGACGGCGAGCATGCCTGCTGCCACAGCACCCGCTCCAGAAGCACCCGCAGCCACCAGTTCCAAGTCGGCTAGCAAGGGCTCCGCAGAGGCCAAGCCTGGCGTCCCTGCCACCGATGACTACGGCCCGATCCGCGTCGATCGGATGACGAAGATCCGCAAGACCATCGCAGCGCAAATGGACAAGTCTTGGTCCACCGTGCCGCGCGTGGTGAACTTTGACGATGCCGATGTCACCGAACTCGAAGCCTTCCGCCAAACCAGCAAAGACGACTACGCGTCTCGCGGTATCAAACTCACCACGATGCCGTTCTTGATCAAAGCCGTCGCTACAGCCCTTCGACATCACCCGGCTCTCAACGCCGTGGTCGATATCGAAAACGAACAGATCATCTACAAGGACTACGTCAACCTGGGAATCGCGATCGATACCGATCGTGGACTGGTCGTGCCGACGCTCAAGAATGCCGATCGCATGTCGATTCCCGACATCGCGTACGCGCTCTCGGACCTCTCGTCACGCGTTCGCAACAACGATTTCGCGGTCAGCGATTTGCGAGGTGGAACGTTCACCATCAGCAATCTCGGAGCCATCGGCGGCACCTACTCCACCCCGATCGTCAACGTGCCTGAAGTCGCCATCCTCTTGGTCGGTCGCTCTCGCAAGATGCCGATGGTCATGGAGGACGATTCGATCAAGCCGCGTTTGATGATGCCGCTCAGTCTGGCCTACGACCATCGATTGGTCGACGGTGCGACCGCAGCACGGTTCCTCAACGATGTCATCGCGTACCTCGAAGCCCCCAGCCGATTGCTCTTGGCGATTTAGGCTACAACGTGAGACCGTGCATTCGTCAGCCGCAGCCTGCGGATTCGACGGGCCTGCAATCATGACGGCCCGCGATCAGGATGCGGCTGCGATCATGAAATGCCTCAGCGTCGCTTTGGTTCACTGGCATCGACGGATTGATTTACGCTTCGTCGCACGGATCTCCCGTGCGACGCTGTCCCCGACGTCGTGCGTGTGGTTGGGATGGTGGTTGCTCTCCCCCGCTCTATTGGCCCAACAACCTGAAGCACCGGATGCCAAACCGATCGCATCGGAGCTGTCCGGTGATGCCGAGATCCGTGGAGTCATCGATGGCGAAGAAGCGGTGCTCACCACGACCTCCAGGCTAGCCGGAGCCGTACACTCCATCCGATGGAAGGGACAGGAATTCATCGACAGCGCCGACCATGGACGGCAGTTGCAATCCGCTCTGAGCTTGGACGCGATGAACGACCAACCGTTCTGGGCCGAGTGCTTCAACCCGACCGAAGCCGGTTCTCGTCTAGATGGTGCCGGAGAGCGATCGACCAGCCGGTTGCTTGGACTCAAAGCGTCCGAGCGCGAATTGATGACCTCCACGCAGATGGCTTTCTGGTTGGCACCTGGGGAACGCTCCGATGGGCGGTTGGCCTTGAACCGCGAGTCGTTGTCCGGCTTCCTCTTGCACAAACGCATCCGATGGAATGCGTACGAGAACGATCACATTCTCGAGTTCGCCAACACGTTTGAATTTCCCGAGAACGAATCGCACCGCTTCGCCCAGTTCGAAGTCGTCACAGGCTATATGCCCGCCGAGTTCAATACTTTCTGGGTTTTCGATGCGCAGAGCCAGAGCTTGCAACGCCTCGACGATGGGCCAGGAGAACAACCGTTGCCCGTGGTGTTGGCGACGGCCGATGGCCGATTCGCCATGGGGGCCGTTCTGGTGGCCGGGCCCGATTTGATAAGCGGTCGACCCGGATACGGTCGGTTCCGATTTCGCGAAGAAGGAGTCGTGAAGTGGAACATCGCGCAACGCTATCGCGAGTCTCCAGCGATACGCGAGCGACGCTTTAGTTTCCGATCCTTGATCGCCATCGGTTCGCTTGAAGAAGTGCGACGAGCGATGGTTGAGATCCATTCGGGCGAACTGCGTCGAAAGGATGCTCCTTCGCGGCCATAGTGCATAGACCATCGTGGTGCATAGCACGTCGCGTATTTCTCTCCATCGACCGCTCGGTCCTGAATCCTTTTGGGAATTTTGGACAGCCGATGCAACCGCTACGTTGCGAGCATTTGGCACGGCTCGCATTGTCCATTCTCATGCATGCGTTGCCTCGGATTGTGGCGAGGCAATCGGGATTTTCTCCAGTGACCATTCCGTCCATGGGGTAACCTCCTGGGAACGGATCAAGCTATCGACAGTTTGATCGACTAGGAATTGTTCCCATCGTCCCCTTGCACGCATGATCGGCGCATCTCGCATCGACAATCCGCGAACCAAAGCGAAGCGCGTCGAAGATCGATGTGCACGCGATCGTTTCCAATCCAGAGGCTGGCGAACTGCTGTGCGATGGGTATGGGCGAGCGTAGCGTGTTGGTGCATGCTGCTCTCCGGGTGCAAGACGCTGACCCTGCCCGCCATCAATCCCAACGGTGGAACGATTTTCTCCGGAGGTTCGACGACCTTGGTTCCCCACCATGGAACCGCCGGTGGATACCCTGCACAAGGTCCCGCTTTTCAAACTCCGCCCGAACCCAAAAAATGCCACCACGGATTGCCGTTGCAAGATGGCAAGGGAGGGCACGGTTGCGCGCTATGCCTCGGGAAGCATGAAAGCGCCTCGGAAGCACGGGCCCGATGCGGACAAATCTTGCTGACCCCAACGCGAATCGTGGCGCCCGTCGGAGGCGAAGTCATCTTGCTCGCAGGAATCTGCGGTAAGGACGGAAACCTCGTCACCGGTGAGCCGATCGAATGGATGCTCTCGCCCGAAAGCGTCGGACAGATCATCGATGTCGGCGATGAGAACAAAGGTCAAAAGAAGTCCTTTTGGAACCTTTCGAACAAGCAACCGACCGTTGAAAAAGTCGACGTCGACTTCGCTCGCGGTCGCACGAGCTCCGAAGATGGTCGGATCACCCGCGGGACCGCGCGCACCGAAGACGATTTGCCCGTGCGCAAAGGCCAAACTTGGTTGAGCTTATCGAGCCCCACCGAAGGTGTCTCCAAAGTCACTGTGATGGCCCCGGACAGCGCCGCTTGGGATCAACGCCGCCAAACCGC
This sequence comes from Pirellula sp., assembly GCA_046318495.1. Lineage (GTDB taxonomy): Bacteria > Planctomycetota > Planctomycetia > Pirellulales > Pirellulaceae > JBKCUI01. Next base: position 44,884 of record JBKCUI010000373.1, read on the forward strand.
GACCATCTACTGGGTGGATGCGCGTTGGCAATTCCCACAAATGCAACAGGCCAGCAGCGGTCAGCCAGTCACGTTGGTCACCAAAGTCTTGCGGGCCGAAGGGTTCGTGCCGGCCGAGGATTGGATCGTGCGTTACCGATCACTCAATCCAGAAGTCGCTCGTTTTCGCGATCAGTACGGCGAAGTCTTTGAAAAGAAAGTCGACCGCAATGGCGATGCGGTTGTGGAAGTCGTCAACATGCAACAGCCGGGCGTGATCTCGCAACCCAATGCCACCGCATTGATCGAGGTCGAGGTGATTCGTCCTCCACAAGCCGCAGAAAACATGCCGGAGTTGCCTTTGGGGCGCGGCACGGTGCAAGTCACTTGGACCTCCCCTGTATTGGTCCTGCAAGCCTCCGGCCCCGAAATCGCGGTGCCCGGCCAGCCGTTGGCGTACAACGCAACCCTCGAGAACGAAGGCTATGCCCCTTCGGAAAACACGATTCTCAGCTTGGCGATTCCCAATGGTATGACCATCCAATCGATCTCGGTACCACCGACACGCCAAACGCCAACCAACCTGTCGTGGGAGATCGGCGTTCTCGGCCCACGCCAAGCCCTCGATGTGCAAGTCGTCGTCGAGGCGGCCGCCGAAATGGATGCGCGCGTTGTCTTCGAAGGGACCGGATCCCCGGGAATCAAAAAGAATGCCGTGATTTCCACGTTGGTTCAAAAACCGCAACTGGCCCTCAGCATCAATCCTGATCCGACCAGCACCCAAGTCGGCGTCGGAGAAGTCGCGACCTTCAACATCCGTCTGACCAACACCGGCAATCAAACGATCTCCGAGTTGGCGTTGGTGCTCGATGCCGGACCGGGATTGTCCCATATCCGCGATGGTGCCACGCAAGTCACGCGCGACGTCGGCTATCTGCCACCGGGCAAGAGTGTCGACTTGCAAGCCCAGTTCGTTGTGGCGCGCGAGGGAGAGCTCGGCGTCAAAGCAACCGCGCAATCGGCAAGGCAAATCGTCGGGGCAGCCTCGGCAGCCGTGCGAGGCATGCCAGCACCGCAGCGCGTTCCCCAAGTGGAATTTGAAATGCGATGCAGCACGGGGTCCAACCCGATCGCCATCAACACGGCAACTTCGGTGCAACTATTTGTTAAAAACGTGGGGCCGGTCGCCGTCCGAAATCTTGTGCTGAGCGTCAAATACGATCCCGCCCTCGGACCTTCGGGGGCCTCGGCTGGCTTTGATCCTAGCTTTGCCAACCAGATGCTGCGTTGGCGGATTCCGGAATTGCCTGCTGGAACTACCAGCGAGTTCCAAGTGAACTTCAACGGTTTGAACCCGATCCCCGACGCGCAAGTGGTCGGACAAGTTGAGTCCGAGGACCGATCGGTCCGAATCATGCGCAACGTTGGTATTCCCATCGCAGGCCCGCCTGCCGGTGCAGGGCCAAGCATTCCTCCAGGCGGCAACATCGGGCCAGCAGCCATTCCTGGCAGCCCGGCCAATCCCAGTGCACCGGCTAACCCAGGCGCACTTTCCAACCCAGGCGCGCCGCTACGCGACTTGAGCATCGCCATCGAGCCGGTGAGCAAGTCCGTTCGGATCAACGAGCAATCGGCGTACTTGATCACCATTCGCAACCAAAGCGCGGTCAATCAACAGCGCGTCGAAGTGCAACTGCGCATTCCAGAGGGAGTGCGCGTGGTCGGTGTTAGCGGGCCATCCCAAGACGGATATCAATTCGATGAGGCAGGGCGATTGATCAACATGGCACCGGTCCAGACCATGCGGCCCGGCGAAGAGATCTCGTATCGCATCGAGTTTCTGCATGGGCTCGTCGGAGAAGGTCGATTGGTCGCTACGGTGGCTTCGGCCACGTCGCGGATACCTGAAAGCGCGATGTCGAGCATCACGACCCTTCCGCCCCCGTAACGAGAACGGGGGCGGAAAACGTCGTTCGCCGCGTGGACGCTATGCCTGCGGTTCGGTCATTGAGAACGGATCGAGCGCTTTGGTCAGAACGTCGGGCTCCAGGATCTTCTGTTCCAAACACAATTCACGAATCGTTTTGCCCGAAGCGAACGCTTCTTTCGTGAGTTTGGCCGCTTTCTCATATCCGATGTAGGGATTGAGGCTGGTGACCATCGACAGGCTTTGCTCGACGCTGGCTTCGCACGCGGCCGGATTGGCTTCGAGTCCGTCCATGCAGAACTCGATGAAGGCGCTGATGCCGTTGGATAGGAGCATCACACTTTCGAGGATGGCGTGTCCCATCACCGGCATCATGATGTTGAGCTGGAAATTGCCCCCAGTCGCCCCGGACAGCGTCATGGTTGCGTCGTTGCCGATCACGCGCGCGGTTAATTGCATCATGCTTTCGCACATGACGGGATTGACCTTGCCCGGCATGATCGAGGAGCCGGGTTGGCGGTCGGGCAAGATCACTTCAAAGAACCCGCAGCGCGGGCCAGAGCCCAGCCAGCGAATGTTGTTGGCGATGTTGAACAGCGTCATGGCGATGGTCTTGAGCTGACCATGCGATTCCACCAACCCATCGCGTTGGGCGTTGGCTTCAAAGTGATCGGCTGCTTCCACAAATGGAATGCCGGTTTGCTTGGCCAATTGCTCGCTCACGCGACGTCCGAACTCCGGATGGGTGTTGATGCCGCTGCCGACCGCCGTTCCGCCCACCGGCAATTCGTAGACGGCTTTGGATGCAACGCGAGCCCGGTCGATCGATAGCTCGATTTGCCGAGCGAACCCACCGAATTCTTGTCCTAGTCGCAACGGGGTGGCGTCCATCAAGTGGGTGCGTCCAATCTTGATGATGCGGTCCCACGCCTTGGCCTTCTCGCGCATCACCTCGTGCAACCGCTTCAATTGCGGGATGAGGCGTTGCTCGATCTCGATCGCGGCGGCGACATGAATCGCCGTCGGAAACGTGTCGTTGGTGCTTTGACCCATGTTCACGTGATCGTTGGGATGGATCGGCTTGACCTTGGAGAAGCGATCGCCGCCGAGCAATTCGATAGCCCGGTTGGAGATGACTTCGTTGATGTTCATGTTGCTCGAAGTGCCCGAGCCGGTTTGAAAGACATCGACGGGAAACTGATTGTCCATCTTGCCATCGATGATTTCTTGGCAAGCGGCATACATCGCTTGGACTTGGTCGGCATTCAACGGGTTCTTGCCCGTTCCAGTCAGCTTTCCGAGTTCGTGATTGGCGACGGCGCACGCGAGCTTGACACGCCCCATGGCGCGAAGGAGAGGGACCGGAAGGCTCCAGCCGGAGATCGGAAAGTTCTCGACCGCGCGCTGCGTTTGGGCGCTGTAGTAGGCGAGGGCGGGTACCTGGACTTCGCCCATGGAGTCCACTTCGGTACGGAATTCCGACATGTTACGAGGTTCCTTGAAATCGGGGAAACAGCAGGGATGCAAACGACAGACTCGCGCGAGGCAGGGATCGAGCGATCGGACCGCCTCCGTGCGGACATGCTGTTATATCAAGGAACGCCGTTCTGACCATTCGGATTGGGCGGGCGAATCCACTCGCGCGTACGGACCGTTCGCCGCACCCCGAGCGAGCTTCGATTTCCAGGGAAAGAACGCTTTTGACCTAGCCGGATGCGCGGATCCCGTTATTATGCCTGCCTAGATGAAAAGCTTGGAAAGCAAAGGTTCTTCCCCTCAACTCGCACTGCGGTGCGGCGTGTGAGATCCCGATGGCTTGGCTCTCGAAATCGACGAGCCAGCCGCTCTCCCTACCAGGGATGAGGGATCCGTGATTGAGTCGACCGAGACTTTCCCAGGTTTCTGCCCGCATTGGTTTTCGGGCAGCCAACGGAAAGTTGGCCGGACTAACCAGCACTTTGCTGGCGAAGCGCCGGGTTAGTTGGTCGGACTTTGGATCCCTACGGAAGAATGAAGATGAATTCCATCGACAGGATGGCGGAAGACGTTGCGCTCGCAGCGGAGATTTTGGACTCGATCAAGCACGCGGTTCCCGGTGCCGTCAATACGGCCTCGGTAGCTGCCGTCCCTGAAACCGAACTTGCCTTTCGACCCAAAAAGAAAAAGAAGAAGCTGCGCAGCCCCGCTCCAGAAACGGCCAATGTCGCCACCGAAGCTGAGCCGGCTAGCACTCCAACCTTGAAACCAGCATCGACCGAACCATCGGTTGCTCCTGTTCACGTTCCCGCTGCCGTCGCAGCACCCAGCGCTCTGCAACCCAAGCGTCCCATCGACACCGCCAGCCACGTCGATACCGCGAGCCACATCGATTCGGAGTTCGACGCCGACGAAGAAGATACATCGGGTTCGACGATCGAACGCTGGAGCAGTGATTCGGTTGCCATGGAAGATGGCGCCTTCGAAGCCGAACCATATGAAGTCGGTGCCATCGAGCACGATTCCTTCGAAGACGGTGCTGTAGAAAACGGTCCCGCAGAAGAAGATGCCATCGAAAACGATGGCCGTGTACGTTTCCGCGACTTGAAGTTGCCCGCAGCGATTTGCAGCGCGCTCGAAGCTTCCGGGTACGAGTTCCCCACCGACATTCAAGCGGCAACCATTCCCGCGCTTCTCGAGGGACGCGATGTCCTCGGCCAAGCGCAAACCGGCACGGGCAAAACGGCTGCGTTCGCGCTGCCTCTGTTGAGTCGCATCGATGTCGAAGTGCCTGAAACGCAAGTCTTGGTATTGACCCCAACCCGCGAGTTGGCGATCCAAGTGTCCGAGTCGTTCCTGAGGTATGGCCAACATATGCGCGGACTGCGCGTCGCCCCGATTTATGGTGGCAGCGCCTACGCGACCCAAATCAATGCCTTGCGACGCGGCGCCCACGTGGTCGTCGGCACGCCGGGCCGTGTGATGGATCACATGCGCGAAAATCGACTGCGAGTCGATACTCTGCAAGCGTTGGTGCTCGACGAAGCCGACGAAATGCTGCGCATGGGGTTTGTCGATGACGTGCAGTGGATTCTTGAGCAAACGCCGCCGCAGCTTCAGATCGCCTTGTTCTCGGCCACCATGCCCGACCCGATCCGCCAAATCGCCAACCGGCACTTGAAGAAGCCGCATGTGATTCAAATCGAGTCCAAGCAACGTACGGCCGACAACATCGAACAACGTTTCGTGATCGTCGATCCACGCGGCAAGCTCGAAGCGCTCGAACGCATCTTGGAAGCCGAAGACTTTGATGGGCTGATCATCTTTGTGAAGACCAAGATCGCAACCGTCGAAGTCGCCGAGCATCTCAACGCGCGTGGCTATTCCGCCGTCGCACTCAATGGAGACATCGCACAAAACCAACGCGAGCGAACCATCGAGCAACTCAAGGACGGAGCGTTCAACATTTTGGTTGCCACCGATGTCGCGGCGCGCGGACTGGATGTTCAACGCATCACGCACGTGATCAACTACGATCTCCCCTTCGACTCGGAAGCATACGTTCACCGCATCGGCCGAACCGGCCGAGCCGGGCGTTCGGGAAGCGCGATTGTCTTTATCTCTCCCAAGCAACGCGGATTCTTGCGAGAGATCGATCGCGCCGCGGGCCAAACCATCGAACCGATGGCAGTGCCAACCGCCAAAGAAATCAATTCGATGCGCGTCACGCGCTTCAAAGAAAAAATCCAAAACGCATGCTCCGAATCGGCCCGTCAAGGTGAGGTCCATGCGCTGTTTGAGAAGTTGATTGGCCAATGCATCGCAGAGCACGGCCTCGATCCGGTTCAAATCGCTGCCGGCCTGGCGACGATGGCGCAAGGCAACCGTCCGTTCTTCGTGAACGAGTCGGTGGAACGCTTTGGGCGACGCGATTCGCAGTCGTTTGAGCGCCCGCGTGGAGCGTCGTACGAACGCAACAACGAGGACGGACGCGGGCGATCGCGCTACGAAGGTGGCGATGGTCGCGAGCGTCGATCTCGCGGTGCTCCAAGCGATTTTGACCTCGGCGGAATGAGCGGCGAGAAGGAAACCTTTCGAGTCGAAGTCGGCCGCATCCACGGCGTCAAACCGGGAAACTTGGTCGGTGCCGTCGCCAACGAAATCGGATTGGATTCCAACCAGATCGGTCAAATCCGAATCCAACACGATTACAGCACCATCGATCTTCCCAAGGGAATGCCACGCGAAGTCTTCAAGGTGCTCGGAAGGGCTTGGGTAGTCGGTCGCCAACTGCGGATTTCCAAGCTGATGGATCATCCGAGCGAACGCCGCACCTTCAAACCCAAAAAGAAGTATTCGTAGCCAAGGTTTGCATTCCGTGCGAACCGTAACCGTGCGAATCTAATCGCTACGCATGAACCAGCGCGTTACGCAACGATTCGATGTCTCCCAAGTCCATCTCGCAGCAGAACTGTTGCGAGATGGAAAGCTCATCGCGTTTCCAACAGAGACGGTCTACGGATTGGGCGCGAATGCTTGGAACGAATCGGCCATTGCGGATCTCTACGCGGCGAAAGGGCGGCCCAGCGACAATCCGCTGATCGTGCATGTGGGCTCCATGGATCAGATCCGTGCGGTGGCTCGCGATGTCCCAGAGACCGCGCTGCGGTTGATTCACCGCTTCTGGCCCGGGCCGCTGACACTCGTGTTGCCCAAGCATCGCGATCTATCCAGCCGGGTTACGGGTGGATTGGATTCCGTCGGTATCCGCATTCCAAAACATCCCACCGCGCTGGCGTTGCTGCAGAGCGCCGGAGTGCCTGTCGTCGCGCCGAGCGCCAATCGTTCGGGACGCCCCAGCGCCACTACTTGGCAGTCGGTCGTCGAGGATCTTCACGGCAGGATCGATGGCGTCATCATGGATGCACCGACAACCATCGGATTGGAAAGCACCGTCGTGGACCTGACCCAATCGCATCCGGTCATCTTGCGGGCGGGAGCGATTTCTTTGGAGTCGGTGCAAAGCGTAGTCCCCGAAACGATCGAAGCAACCTCCGGTGCAGAGGCCCAAATACTACGTCGATCCCCCGGCACGCGGCATCCGCATTATCAGCCGGTTGCTAAGGTGATCTTGCATCCTTGGTGCGGTGACGTCCCCACGCCATTGCACGATGCCCAGTCATGGATCGGAGTGGGGCTTGAAGACGCATCGCGCGCATGGATCGGTCTGCATGCTCCGCCCGAAACGTTCGCCGCAGACGGGATCCCATGGACGGCCCAAGAGCGATGCGCATCGGTCGAACACTACGCCCAGCGACTCTATGCGTTCTTTCGCGAGATGGACCATGCAGGGGTCGATTGCATCGTTTGCGAATCGGTTCCCGAAGCTGGCATCGGCCGGGCCTTGAACGATCGGATGCAACGGGCTGCCGGGCGAGCGTAGACTCGGCTTATCGGATTGGCAGACGTGCGAGGCCGCTTCGAGGCGTTTTTGTTTGCGCGTGGTTGAGCTTTTGCCAGCCCGCATCGAGAATTCAAAATGCGCGATTGTGGAGCGATTGCCGATAGCTCGCAGGAGTTAGAATGATCGGACCACTTTAACTCATTGCCTTGTGTTTCATTACCTCATAGGGGAGGGATGATGCGTCCGTACACTTCGATCCTTAGGCTTGCGATGCGTTTGTGCGTTGGATCGATTTCAATGTTGAGTTCGCCAGCGTTGCTCCATGCGCAGGAGGCAGCTGCCGTCGAAGCGCCGAGCGCCGAAACGTTGCCCAAGTCCGAGGGAGAGCCGAAGGCGAAAGAGTCTTCGAATCCGGAGGAGCTCGTTTGGGTGCAGCGCGGAGAGTTGCCGGTGATCATCTCGGCACCGCATGGCGGCACGCTGAAGATTGCAGGTGTCGAGGCTCGAACCGGAGAGGGCATGAAGAAGGGGCCTTCCGGTTTTTTTGTAGGGCGCGATGGTGGAACGGAAGAGCTGGCGAAAGCCGTGGTGGACGCCATCGAGCGTCGCACCGGCAAGCGTCCTTATGCAGTCGTCAGTGCAACGCATCGTCGCTACATCGATCCCAATCGTCCGCCCGAGATCGCGATGGAGGACCCGGATGCCGAGCCCGCTTACCGGCGCTATCACGATAGCTGCCGCGAGTTTTGTTCGGAGATTCTCGAGCGTTACCATGCGGGGTTGTTGCTCGATGTGCACGGTCAAGGCACGAGCGCGGAGACCGTGTATCGCGGGACGGGGAATGGCAAGACCGTGCAGCGGCTGCGCGAGCGATTCGGCGACGCGGCGCACGCCGGCGAGAAAAGCCTCTTCGGGTTGCTGGCGGAGCGAGGCTGGACGGTGTATCCCAATCCGTTCGATGGCAAGGAGCAATCGGGCTTTACAGGGGGCTACATCGTGCAGACCCATGGTAGCCATCGCGCTGGCGGCATCGACGCAGTGCAATTGGAGTTTGGGAGCAAGTACCGCAGCCGTGCGAATCGCGAAAAGACCGCAGAGGTTCTTGCCGATGCCGTTGCCAGCTACCTCGAAGCCTATCTCCCCAATGCGCTTTCAACCGTCGACCCTCGTTAACAACTTAGACCTCCCACCCCACCCTCTTACCCACTGGCCCTCTGGCCTGCTTGTCGTTCCCCTGGACCGCGGGCGTCCCCGCCCGCATCCGGAGTCCCACCCTCATTCCTTCGCGCCTCCCCCACGGCCCTGAACCGCGATCTAGAAACCAATCGCCAAACGTCTCTGCGCCTCAGCGCCTCCGCGTGAGACTACAGCTTTGTTTCTGCATGCGTGCGAAAAGCTCATGCCCGCAGAGACGCCGAGCCGCAAAGACTGCTAGCTCGGCAAGTACAACCTCGTGTACGGACCGTTGCTTTGTGGATTCCGTGATTTGCGCGTTCCGCAGACTACACGACCGACTTGCGGAACAAATCCGTGAACGGAAAGACGCCAGCTTCCTTCAGTGCCGTTTCAACGGCAAGTTGATTTCCCGCACGGCATTCGGACAGTTCTTCGGCGGTGATGCCCAAGCACAACAGCAATCCTGCCTCCCGGTCTCGCACTTGGAATCGCCCGTAATCGCAAAACAGGAATGCCGCGATGGTGGATCCCGGAGGAACGGCGGGACCGATATCCATCGTCTCGCCCGGATTCAATGCTGCTTCCAACGTGTAGTGAGCAAGTTGGCAAATGACATTGGCTCCCCAGTCATCTTCTTTCCGGGAGCAGATCATCAACTCGTACGTGCCTTGCTCATTCGGGAATTGGTCGTCGTTGCCAATTAACTCCGCAGTTACGGTAACGACTCCATCGACGTGATGGTGAAAGTAGACGACGTCCGCCACACCACCCATGTCGGCGCCGAAATGGAACGGGATAACACCGTGCCCGACCAAGTCGGCCGATTTGCCAAGGATGCTCTCCATAGCGGCCATGCGGGCGTCCCACCACAGCGTCCATTCATCGTCTCGGTCTTCTGTGTCGTTCATGGGTTCTGTCGCAACTCGTTCTAGTTCCAAGAGAATGAAACGATCCGCATGTCCGTCATGACAAAAGCGCTCGTTGCGTTTACGGGTGTCTTGGCGGCGTCATGCAACGCAGCGTGCAGTGCGTCGTTGGACTCGTGGTGGGACGCTCGAGCGAGCGATCGCATTCTCGAACGGCGATGAAGGAGTGTCAAGTTGCACACAGCCACGCGCGGCAGCTCCCGGACCGCGGGCGTCCCCGCCCGCAACGCGTCGCGGTATATGCAATCGGTGAGAGTTTGCTCTGACTACTTGGTCATTCAGTTAGTCCAAGCCAGAACTTAAGTCCCGCTTCGACTTCGACCATCTCATCGGAGGACAGCTTACCGAGCATGCGAATCATTTTGATTGGCGGGATCGTGATCACGTTTTGAACGTCAAATGCACCCGGCTTTAAGAATCGTGAGGAAACTGCAATTTCGAATCTCGATCCTCGCGTGCTGGTTGTATGCGGGATTAGAGTCGCTAGTACGCGATCGTTCTCATGATTGGCTGGAATGCTCATCACCAAGCATGGTCGAATTTTCGCGACCATACCTAAATCGACGAGCCAAACTTCACCGCGTTTCGGAGTTGGTGCAGCCATTTTCTTCATCATCCAATGATGAGAGTAAATCGTCTGCAAGTCCGCAGAGATCGTCCTCCGTCAAAGGTGCAGAGGGCAGTTCACCCGCACGCCGAAGAAGAGATACCACAACAGAATGCTGCTCGACGGGGTCGAGTCGGTCAAACGATTCAAGGATTTTGGTTGCGTTTTCTGTCATAGCCTACCTCCCAGGTGAATTATAGCCCAAAGCCGCCAGTATGGCGACTAAGGCGTTAAACGTGCGATGACCGAAAGGGGGAAGTTAAATCGTCTCGACGTGTGATGACCGAGTCCTTTTGCATCGCTTAACGTCACCCCCATGTTCTCCCGAACGCACAACGCCCCCCGAGGAGTAAGCGTATCGGGACCGTTGCCTTGCCACGACCAATACGTCAAAGCAACGAACCTGGCCCGGACCGCGGGCGTCCCCGCCCGCAACCGGAGTCCCAACCATATTTCTTAGCATCCGCCCCCACGGCCATGGCAGTGGGCCTATTGAGAACCAGTGCGTGGGCGGCACGCATTTTCCAAGACTCGTGCGATAGCATCGCATAGTGCACAGCGGCTTGGAAGCAAGTCGTAGAACGGGTCTCCAGGCCCGTTTTCAAACCTGTTCTGTATTCAATGTCTTTCCGCAGCGTCGCTGCACGGATCAAATGGCGATCATGAGTTGCCATCGTTTCGAACTGTAGGTGCGCGTTGACGGGCCTGGAGACCCGCCCTAAGTTCGCTCGCCACCCGCACCCACACCCCTACGCGCTACTCAAATGCGGCCAAGTGACAAATCCTCTTGAGACGACGCTACGCAACGCGCATGCATGTTTCTTATATCCGCCGGTAAAGGTCAGTTGGCATCCAGCATTTCGGATAGGTTTTGGATGGTCGTATAGTTGCGAGCCGTCGTTGGCACACCCAGTTTCCGCTCGGCACCTGCGGCGAGTTTTGAGCGACCAAATCCATCCGGGGCGTGCAGGTAGAGCACCTTGTCAATGATTTGGAATCGCTCGCTTGGAATTGCAAGTGCGGCCATCTCTTCGACGGCAGGCGACTTTGGTTTGGATTCAAGAAAGAAGAAATGAAGCGACTTGGGTTCGGCGACCGCGTCCGTGAACGGATTGTTGGCAACGGCATTTCGAAAGTCCTTATCCGTTAGCAGCAAGATGCTTGGTCGAAAACCAAACTGGGACTCGGTGGCGTCCCCAAGTCTCTTGGCAAGGGTCAATTGCGATGTCGAGGAATGCGTAAAGACAACGTTGCCGCTTTGGATGTAAGTCCGTACCGATCGGCAGCCAGCGGACGCGAGCGTCGAAGCAAGCGTCGCCATTGGTATCTTGTTTCGGCCGCCGACGTTAATGCCGCGGAACAAAGCGATCC
>JBKCUI010000374.1:0-3798 GCA_046318495.1 Pirellula sp.
TCACGCGCACTGTTCAATACGAATCGAACAATCTCGACATGGCCGAAGTCACCCCTGCCGGCCTCGTCCGCATCCGCGACCTCGCAGGCGAAGTCTCGATCATGGCCCGCTACCAAGGCCGTGTCACCGTATTCCGCGCCAGCATCCCCCTTGGCACCTTGCCCGCCGAATCGCTTCCGATCGCGCGAGGCCCGATCGACTCTGCGGTCTTTGCCAAACTGACGGCCCTCGGCATCCCTCCCTCGGGGCTTTGCGACGATGCGACCTTCCTGCGACGCGTTACCCTCGATCTGGTCGGCCGCCTCCCCACCCTAGCGGAAACCACCGAACTCCAGCAATCCATCCTCAACGCCCCTGACGCGAATCCAGACACGATCCAACGGCGTCGCGAAGCCATCGTCGACCGATTGCTGGCCAGCCTCGATTATGCCGAGTTCTTTGCGAACAAATGGTCCTCCATCCTTCGCAACAACCACGGCAACGAAGAAACCAAATTCGGTGCTTTCGCCTTCCACGATTGGATCGTGCAGAGCCTGTTCGAGAACAAACCGATCGACCGCTTCGTGCGCGAACTCCTGACCGCCACCGGCGATGCGGAATCCAATCCAGCCGTCATCTGGTTGCGTCAAGTCAACAACACGGAGTCCCGCATCGAAGACATCAGCCAACTGTTCCTCGGCCAACGCCTGCAATGCGCTCGCTGCCACCACCACCCCTATGAAAAGTGGGCCCAGCAAGACTACTACCAAATGGCAGCCTTCTTCTCGACCGTCGATCGCCGCGAAGGCAATCTCCCCAACGAGCCTCGCTTCGTGGCACGCGTCGGCAATGCGACCGCCAATCATCCCAAATCGGGACAGCCCCTCCCCGCAGCAGGACTCGACGCTCCAAAAGCTGAACTGGCCAACTACCAAGATCCTCGCCAAGCCCTCGCCGATTGGATGACCTCTCCGACCAATCCCTTCTTCGCGAAATCGATCAGCAACCGCTACTGGAAACACTTCTTCGGCCGCGGTTTGGTGGAACCCGAAGATGACATGCGCATTTCCAATCCACCCAGCAACCCCGAACTGCTCGACGCCTTGGCCCGCGATCTAATCGATTCAGGCTTTGATCTCAAACACCTGGCGCGGTCGATCTGCACTTCAACCACCTACCAGTTAAGCGCTACCGCCAACGATCTGAACATTCGCGATACCAACTGCTACTCGCGGTTCTATCCCAAACGGCTCACCGCCGAAGTCTTGCTCGACGCCATCGACGATGTGCTCGCCAGCCGATCCCCCTTCGACGGCATGCCAGTCGGAACGCGAGCGGTCGAGTTGCCGGACACCTCCTTCGCGTCCTACTTCTTGACCGTCTTTGGACGCCCCGACTCCGCCACCGCGTGCGAATGCGAGCGCAGCATGTCGTCGACGTTGGCCCAAAGCTTGCACTTGATCAACTCCAAAGAGATTCAATCCAAGCTCACTGTCGACTCCGGACGCGCCGCGGCATGGGCAGCCCAAAAACCATCCGATGCTTCCCTCTCACCGGTAGAACAGATCCGCACCACAGCACCCGATCGCATCCGCGAGCTGTATTTGCTCGCCCTCAGTCGAGCGCCCACCGAGTCCGAACAACACTTGGCTTTGGAGTACTTGATGCAACGCAGCGACCGACTCCGCGAAGCCTACGAAGATTTGTTGTGGGGCGTGGTCAACAGCAAAGAGTTCTTGTTCAACCACTACACGCCAGTGCATACCGCACCCTGCGCCGCACGGCCCCTCCGCCTCGCAACGGCTTTCCGATCGCGAATCCCACCATTCGCGATCGCCCCACCTCGAAGCGCCCTCCCTCCTTCCGATCGACGCATGATGATTGCTGCTTCGCACCGACCGTGCACGGATTTCGTCCGAGGTACCAAGCGTCGTTGGGGCTTCCTGACGGACAGGCTGCCTGGACTCCGTACCATCACCTTTTGCATGGTCTTGTTGCTCTGCGTTCCGCACCCTATGGGCCGCGCCGAAGGCCCTGTCCTCGCGATCGATGCGCTCTCGCAACACGTGCTGACCACAGCGCACCCCAACCCGATCAAAATCGCTGCAGGCCGCTTCACCCAAGACATCGAGCGACTGGTCTTTTCCAGCCCGATGATCACCGCCACTCTCGATCCCGCGCCCAATCTTCCCTTCGACCCAGAGCCTCAAAAACTCTATGGAAGTTTCACCGTCACCGTCGATCCTGCCATCGCCGATGGCTACTACGAGATGTGGGCCGTCGGACGTTACGGCATCTCCAATGCGCGCACGCTGCTCGTCGTTCATGCTCCCGTTCAACCGCTGCCAGTCGCGGCCGATGTCGCCCAACTACCGAGCTTGCAACCAGGCATCTGCTACGTCGGCCAAATGAAGCGGAGCGAACGATTGCCGATGAAGTTCGCCACGGCCGGGAGCTGGCCCAGAATGGCCATCGTTGCCTCGGGCTTTGACCTCCCGACGATTCCCAGCATCCAATGGTCGGATGCCCAAGGCCAGACGCTGCTGCGCGGGCATGCAGTCGGCAAGCAGCCACTCGTCCTGCCTGCAGACGGATGGACGCATCCGACCCTTCCATCCGAAATCCATGCCAACCTCTGCGATTTTCTGTTTCGGGGCGGCGAGACGTACGGCTTCGCATTGATGCTCGATCCCCCAGCATCCCTTCCGATCTTGCAACCGCCACCTCTCGCTGGTCCAGCTTCCGTCGCCATGCAAGGCTTGACCGCGTGGCCCGCTCTCGACCCCGCCACGTTCGCCAACGGCTCGGTAGCTCCCGCTCCGCCGTGGCAAACCACCATCGCCATCCAACCGAATGCTCCAACTCCCAGCCTGGAGTTCACTCCCGCCGAAAACACCCCATATGAGATCGAAGTCTTCGCCAACGCGGCCGATCAAGCCTGCGACGTGCGCGCCGTCGTCGATCGCATTCCGCCACCCCTCACAGCCGAGCAACGCGCAGCCGTATCGACCGCTGCCAACGCCACCGATGGCACCGCTGCGAATCCTGAGATCCAAGCTTGGAAAGACATCCTGGCCGCCCGCGAACGCGCCGCTCCGCGCGACGTGGTGTTGATCGCGGACGATGCGCCCAACGCTGGCACCCGCGCGGTGCGCATGGGCTCGAGCGATATCCTGGCCACCATCCCCCCAGGACCCGCCAACAAAAACGTCCGTGTTACCTTCCTCGATTTGCAGTTGAGCCCTTCCAAGAAACAACCGACCCTCGCCACCGTCCGTATCGGGCCCGCCATTCCGCGACTGCATGCCATCGCCCACTGGTCCCCCGACACCAACAATCCAGCCGCAGCTCGCACCACCGGAGCCTCGATCGCCCGCGGTGGCACCGCCTCCTTGCATGTCAGCGTCCGCCGCGCCGGAGGATTTTCAGGGCCCGTCGAAATCGCTCTTGAAGGCTTACCCGCCGGCATCTCGGCCATGCCAACGCTGATCGGACCCGCCCAAACGGAAACCGAAGTCATCTTGCACGCCGATGAATCGGCCGCGAGCTTTCTAGGTCCCATCACGGTCATCGCCAAAGCCAACGCTCCCGGGCCCGACTCCAATCCAATGGAACTGCGCACGGTCGCGGTCCCCACCACCATTGCCCTCAACGCCAGTGGCGATCGCGGCGTCCCCCAATCCCGCATCAGCCAACAACTGTGGCTCAAAGTCACCGAACAAGATGTTGCACCGATTGCTCTGGTCGCCAACGAAGGCAAACCGCTGGAATTGGTCCAAGGTGCGGCAGTCAAAATCCCTATTCGCGCCACCCGAAGAG
>JBKCUI010000375.1:0-20748 GCA_046318495.1 Pirellula sp.
CCAAGCACCAGAGCGGAGTCGCTCCCCACAGACGCGAGCAACTACTTCTTCGCAAACACCTGCCGCACCGCGTGTTGCCCGCGCCGCCAGCGGTGCTGATGCTCCTGAGCATGCTGCGATAGCGACTCCGGCGAACCCGCCGCACTTCCTTGAAAGTACTTCTTGAACCGCCACACCAAATCAATCCACATTGAGCCATCGATCCCCAATCGCTTCAAGATCGGCTCGACTTCCGCCGTCATCTTCGGCTTCCCCAAACTCGGACGATGAATCGCGGTCCACTTGAGCAATGCCACGTAATCCTTCAACGACATCGACAAAAAGCCCTTGTCGCTGGCGCGCACGCGCGAGGTGCTCACCTGCGGACCGGGTTTGCCCCGCTCATCGAGCGTCAATGGCGCTAACCATGCATCCCGCAAGATCGCAAACCCTCGCTTCGCTCGCTTGGCGTTAGCACGCCTGGCTCGCAATTGATCCGGAGTCGAAGTCCGATGGATTTCGCCCGCCTCCTCGGTGGACAACACCACCGTCTCAGCCGCCATCGACGAGATCGTCTTCCCTTGCATGGCTTCGATCCGATCAAAAGCCGACGTGTGCCGGGATTCTTCAGGTTTCGTTGCCATCGCTGCGCGGATCGGGTTCAGGTCAACATACATGCTGCAAGCCAACAAACCGGCTTCGTCCCGTATCGCTTGGGCTTTGAACCGGCCTTCCCAAAAGCGCCCTGTGCATTCGTCTTGGCGATTGGCCAACCGTGCGATGGGTTCGGAGAGCGCCCGCATGAACCACGAAGGATTGCTAAGCCGCTCCCGAATGGCTTCCATCTTGGCTCCATCGGCCAACATGGCCTCGATCTGGCTTTCGGTGGGCTGCCCCAGGAATTCATCGACTCGTTGGCCTGGAAACAGCCTTAGCCAACGCTTGGCGACTTCGTGATCGGACCACGTCGCGACCACATCCGGGCGGGTGCGCAAGATGATATGCATGTGGTTGGAGAGGATTGCGTAGGTCAACACATCGAGCCCGAATACCGAGGCGAGACACTCCAGTCGCTCCCGGATCCATTCTCGGCGGAAGTCATAATTTCTGCCGGTGACGGCGTCTTCGCCGGCCAGAAAGGCTCGCCGAACACAGCGTTGGATGCAGTGGACGATGCAGACTTTGTTGGGTTCGAACAGTTCGGCGCGTAGAGGTCTGGGCATTTGGGGGATCTCCTATTCCAAAAAGCTTACCAGATCCGCGCGGACAGTCAAATAGGTGGGTGGCACGTATTGGGGTTCTATCCCCCGGGCTGGTGACGCGGTGCAGGCTTCAGTTCCGATTCTTGGAATGCTCGCATCTCCCCATCGATCGATACCACCATCCAATCCGACGGCAGTTCTCGAAGGGACTGCTCCAATTCCTCATCACTTATCAATTGCACATCGATCGACCGATAGTGGGCCAACTGTGCGGTGCTGGGTTTGGCTCGCGGCGAGGTGGGCGTGGATGCGGGAACCGGATCGGCTGCCTCCTCGAAGCGCTCCTTAGTGCGTGGGCTGGGAGAACGCGTTGCATTCTCAGCATCGCGATGGGCGATGAGTTGCTTGTCCACATTCGCGGAATGACGACTCCACCAACCCCAACAACAGCACATCAAGATGCCCATAACTGCGGCCGCTGGTATCGCTGTTCGCAGCCTCCTGCGCCGTTGATGGTACGCGATAAACTCGCGCTGCAAACGTCGTCCGAGCGCGTCGCGGTTGGAGGAAGTGGGTTGGGATGAATGCGATGATTCCATCATTGAATTTCCTCGTCGGCCAAAGCCTTTATGCGTTCCAGAGCGCGGCGAATGCGTCCATCCACCGCCCCGGGCTGTAGCCCCAACGTGGATGCAATACGCTGCAACGTCCATCCCATGCGATACCGCCAATGAATTAACTGCTGCAGTCCGGGTTCCAGTTGTTGCAACTGCGACTCTAGCCACAGCAGCCTCGCTTCATCGTCGATGCCCGTCGTCGCAGGCTCATGCCCGACCATCGGATCGGCATTGCGCTGCGAGCGTCGAAAGGTCGCTTCGCGCCGCAGCCAATCGTATGCGGCGCTGCGTATGACCGTTCGAAACCATCGGCGAAGCTCTTGATGATTGGCGATCGGCTTCATGCATCGCATCGCCTTGAGCATGGCATCTTGCACGATATCCAAGCAAACCGACTCATCGCGTCCCGTCGTCCTGGATGCCGTGCACATCGCCTCGGCATAGAACGCCTCAAAGAACTGCGAGAACGCGTCCGCATCTCCGCAGGCGATGCGGCGCGTGAGGTCGTACCAAACGTCCGTCTCGATGCGAGGCTGGCTAATGCTAATGGTCTCCAAGGATTGCACGGCGGGATGCACGTGGTTCGACTCCTAATGCCAAGCACCGCAGCGCTCGGCGTTGAGATCACGATTGCCTCTTTCCCATCCGAGGGACACTCCACGGTCATCCGCTCGAATCTCGTTTTCCCTCGCACCGAAGCAGACCCGCAGGACGCAATCGGGGAAGGAAATTCGCAACATCTGATGCCACTAGTCTCGGTCCGACGAGGCACTACCGCCACCACCGGACCCAAGTCCGCCCCCTTCGCTCGAGGCACCGCCTGGAGCACTCCCGGCACCACCAAAGCCCGCCCCTCGGCTTGAGCTGGACGAGCCACCTGGCCCCCCGAACGAGGGTCGTGAGCCCCCGTAACCGGCCGGTGCTCCGCTACTTCCACCACCGTATCCTGGGGGTAGTCCGCCATAACCGGGCCCTGCCCCGCCCATCTCCCCCATGTATCCGCCTGCTGGGCCGGCGCCACCGCCACCATATCCTGCAGCTCCGCCGCCAGAGTAACCGTACCCCGCAGGCGAGCCCATCATCATGCCGGAACCCATGGAGCCCACTCCGGGATGTACGATTCCAGTTTCCACTGGCATGCGCGAAAGCTCTGCCACGATTTGTGCTGCGAACATCACCTGCGGCTCGCTCCCTTTGACGAACAACAATCCGGTCGCCTGATGCAATCGCAATTCAGGCTTGCCGCCGCCGTGTTGGATGAAGCTGTAGCCGTCGTCCAACGCTTCGAGCAATTTCTCTTGATCGTAGGTGCCGAGCAAATGCTTGACCGAGATGACTCGATAAGCAGAGTTCTCGGGTGGGCCTTGCCACGAGATCAAGATGACTCTCGAATCGCCCCCCACCGTCCCATCATCATCCTCATCGATTCGCAACTGAGGATGGATGCGAGAAAGCAACCGCAGTGCGCTGCGAACCTTGACTTGGCTCAGATCCATTTGGGGCAGACTGATCATCGTCGCTTCGGGCGTCACCACGATGTTGAGCCCAGGCATCGACTCATTGATGGCCGCGACAAAGCCACCGACTGTGGACTGCTTCGAGCGATACTCGATCTTCTTGTCGAGCGGATCGATCGATTTTTCGGCAGCCCCATCATCCGGAGTGCCGAATGGATCCTCCACCTGGCCTGAGCGTGGCGCCGTCGGCTGTGCTGCTGCGCCACGTTCTCGCTGAGCCCACGCCAAGGGCGAATGAATCGCGCCAACCGCGACGAGGGTGGCCCATGCGAGGCCGTGCTGAATGCGTGCCTTCATCGAAAGATCTCCTTGAGTGCTCGGAATCGAAACTGCATCCTAAACGCAGCCCAAGCCTCCATTTCGCGCGAGCGAAAAGAAAAAGCCCCGGCATGAAGCCGGGGCCTGCGTTTCGACTTGCGATTTGCTGCGATTTCCAAAGGGCCTCGCAGCGCTAGCTTGCTTCTCGGCTCATTCTTGCTCGGTCAGTCGGATGCGTCCAGATTTCCGCGTGGCATCGGTGATCTTCGTGGCATCGATCGGGACGATTTGCTTTTTTGCCATGACGTCCAAACCGTCCGCCGCCCCGAGCTTCAATTCCGATTTGCCAGAGTTCTTCGCTTGGGGCTCGCTTGGGGCTCCCGAAGGCAGGACTTCTTGATCGGATTTCGCACCGGAAACGGGAGGTGCTTCGGGAGCGCTGGGCGATGGCAACTCACCCGATTCGGTCGGCATGGCTGGTTTCTTCGAGACGCGAGGATTGCCCCCCGCATCGGACGGGGAAGCCGTTCGCACATTGGAATCGATCCCCGCAGCATCACCCGATACCGGAATGGCTGCCGAAGCCGTAACGACCGTCGATTCGACGATCGGGTTGCCGAAAATATCGATCGGGATACGACGGGTTACCAATCGAGGAACCAATTGGATCTCCGTAACCGGGACGGTTCGCATGACGCGCTGAGGCACTTGGACCTTTTGCACGACGCGTTCCATGCGAGTGGTTTCGACCGGCACTTCTTGAACGACCGTTTCCATCTTGTAGGTTTCGCGTTGCACGGTCACCGGTCGAACAACTTGTTCCGCCACATACTCGACCCGTTCTTTGGCCACCTTTTGGGTAACTGGCTTTTGAACGGTATGGGGAACGACGACCTTTTCTTGGACCGGAACCACCTTCTGCACTTGGATTGGCACTTGCTGCGCAACGACTTGGTTTTCGTAGCGCGTGGTGGTGATGGGCACTTGCTGTTGCACCATCTCGCTTTGCATGCGCGTCGTGGTGACCGGCACTTGCTGTTGGACCACTTCGGTTTGCATCTTCTGCACCGTCACCGGCACTTGTTGATTGACGTACTCGGTTTGGATCTTGGTCGAAGTGACTGGGACTTGCACGGTGTTGGTCTGTGGCAAGTACCCCATTTGCGGAACGGCAACTTGTTGGTAGTTGGGGCGATACTGAACGGCGGTATACGATTGCCCGGCGCTCTGATAGGGCACCCAGTTCAATCCTCCCGACTGGTACACAGGCTGACCGGTCGCCGGGTTGATACCACTGGATGGCTGCAACCACTTGAGGTGGTAGCGCGTATCCCCGGGCTGGACATAGTTCTGAGCCACGTAGCCACCGTTGTCGACCACCGCAGGTTGATACGTGGTCACGGGCATGAGCGAAGTGTACGACTGGGCTTGCATGACCGTTTCGGTCACGGGCCGTTGCACGGCGACTGTCTGATTCTGGATGGTGGTCTCGGTAACCGGGCGTTGCACCGTGTACTGTTGATTCTGGTAGGTGGTCTCGGTGACCGGCCGCTGCACCATGTAATTCTGAACTTGGATCTGCGTTTCCGTCACCGGCTTTTGCACCGTGGTGTATTGCGTCTGCATCTGCGTTTCCGTGACTTGTTTGTACGTCGTCACGGTTTGCTCGACTTGCGATGTCTCGGTGACCATCGTGGTCTCATCGACGTAATCGACTTTCGTCACCGGCTTGTAGACGGTGTACGTTTGATTGACGGTCGATGTTTCAATCACCGGCTTCTTGACGCTGTATTCGCGCTTCTCAGTGCGACGTTCCGTAACAGGTCGATAGCTGACAACTTCCTTTTCGACGAGCACATCTTCGTACTCGATCTTGTTCCGCGTCACGGGAACTTGCTCGTACACAGTCTCCGTTTGCAAGCGATAGCTGGCGACGTTGCCGCACGGCGAACAGTCTTGAGCGACAGCAAGCGATGCAGGAAGGCCGTAGGCCGAGAAGATCATCAAACCACCAGCATGCATGGCTTGAAGGAACGAGTAGCGTTTCTTGGCTCGTTGGGTCGTCATAAGGACACAGTCGTATCAGACAAGAACTTGAGAAAATTTGGAAACGATCCAACTTATTTTTGTCGATGGATCGTTCGGTATCAAATAAGAATTCTGCTCTGACGTGGAAAAAGTCGGTGCAACTTGTTGCTCAGTCGTTCTTTAGGAAAAATCGCCATTTTTCGGAACGCATGGAAGCTTTTGGAACTGCATGTGCGCTGCGATCGGCACAATCCTCGCAACCCGCAAAATCGCGCCCACGCACACTACCCAACCTGCCCAAACCGCGTTTTTCGCCTATTGTTGAGAGACTGCGTTCCATTCGCTTGAATCGTCCTTTGCATAACCACTTGATGCACCCAAGCGATGATCCTCCAGCCCCACTGCCAACCATGACAGCGACGAACTCCGATCCCCCGCAGGATGCATCGCTTGCAATTTTGATCGTGGGCCATGGGACGCGAAAACCCGAAGGTGCCCAACAACTGCGTCAACTGGTCGAGTGGATGCGCGGGCTCGAACCGGATTGGAATTTCTTTGAGTCCTTTCTCGAGCTGGCCGATCCGAGCATCGAACACGCGATGGAACGAATCGCCATTTCAGGCTTGCGCCGCGTGTTGGTCGTTCCCATCTTGCTCTTCTCCGCAGGGCATGCCAAAGAAGACATCCCGCAAGCGGTCGCCGATGCGGCTCGCGAACGCGGGCTGGAAGTGATTGGCCAAACACCGGCGCTAGGCACGCTGGCTTCGGTGGTAGACCTCTCCAACATTCGCTTCGAGGAACTGATCCGTCGCGGCCCGATCGACGGTTGCCCTGCAGGCCATTGCAGCCGCGCCGGATGCGCTTCGGATTGCGAACTGCGCGGGGCTGCTCTCGGACGCGTCGGGTTGGCAATGATCGGTCGCGGCACCAGCGATACCGCCGCGCTCGAACAAATGCGATTGCTCACCGCCAAATGCGTCGCGTCGCGCGACCTGCATTGGCATGAAACCGGGTTCTTTGCCGGCGGCCTGCCCCACGTCGACACGCTACTCGAGCACGCGGCGGACGCATGCAACGCTCCGTCCGGCTGCGACACGATGATCCTGCAACCGCACTTGCTCTTCGAGGGGGAACTGATGGACCAATTGCGTCACAAGCTCCGTTCGCAGCGCGATCGGCATCCTCATGTGCAATGGCTATTGGCACGACCGCTCGGTGTGGACAACGCTCTCGCCCGCGTCTTCGTCGGCTTCATCCGCACTGCGATGGCGTAGCGATCCCGGAACAGCCTGGGATCCAGGAAAGCCATGGCTGGTTACTTCCAGACCAATCCTTCGTGCAATCGGTTCAAGTTCTCGCAGCCGTCGGCTCGAACGACGACCATGTCTTCCACGCGCACGCCGCCGATGGCTTTGCAATACAACCCCGGCTCGATGGTGACGACATCGCCTACGACCAATTCCGGACCACCAGCAGCTAGCAACGGAGGTTCGTGCACCTCCAATCCCAATCCATGCCCGGTGCCGTGGGTCATGCTGGTGAAGTGGTCCGGCGCATCCGCCGGCGACAATCCCATCCGGTATCCGGCCGCCAAGATAGCTCCCACGGTTGCTTCATGCACTTTCTCACCCGTAACGCCGGCTCGCACCGCTTGGGTGGCTGCGGATTTGGACGCGACCACCGCCGCATGCATGCGAGCCACTTCAGCAGGTATTTCTCCATGGACCACGGTTCGCGTGCAATCGCCGTTGTATAGGGTTTTCTTGTCTCGCGGAAAGATATCGACAATCACGGGCTCGCCTGTTCGCAAAATGCCGTGGCCATGATCATGGCAATCGGCACCCACCGGCCCGCCGGCGACGATGGCTCCGGGGTTGGAGCATTCTCGCTCCAGCAACCAAATATCGATCATGGTCCGCATCCGCTCGCTGGTGAGCGGGGAACCGTCGTGATGCAAGATGCCTTGTGCATCGGCCGACGCGCGAGCTACCGTCGCGCAAGCCATCTCCATCACTTCTTCGGTGATCCGCTGTGCGTGGCGAATGAACTCGATCTCTTGGCTGTCTTTGCGACGCCGCTCGAGGATACCCCACTCGGTATCGCAAACCGCTTCGATCCCAGCGCGATTGAGCATCTCGGCATAGATCATCGGCAACGAACGATCGACGACAACGCGGCGATGGCCGGCGCGCCGCAAGAACTCCGCAGCCGACTGCGCCGTTGCAGTCTCGCGATCCCCCGACAATCCGTCCGCAGGTGCATAGTCCGCCGGACAAGCGACCGCATCGGCTCGCGCATTGACCTTGGCTCGCCCCATTTCAATGTCGCGGCAAATGAGAGTCGACGTCCACGCGTTGTTCGACGCCGGGACTTCCAGATACACCACGGGATCCCCGACCAAGAATCGAATGGTTCGGTAGAGACCAGCATTCATCGTCGGGATGCCAGCCATCATGCGCGGGTCGCTCATCAGCGTTTTCTCGTCATCGAGTTGGAGTAAGGGGCAATCGTCGCGTGCAAGGCAGGTCTGCATGCACGCCATCGATTGTATCCGGAAACTCCGACTTGCATGCAGTCCTGAAAACGATGTCGCCTTAACTAGCCCCTGAAATCGGGTCTGGCGTCGCGCCCAACCCGATGGCAAACGCGGTGGCATACGCTCGGCAATGCGAGATCGAAATCTGAACTTGGACCATCCCGCGTTGGGCTGCGATCTCTGCGGCTCGCTGATGCAGCACGATCTCAGGGGCCCCCGAAACGCGATTCACCACTTCGACATCGGTCCATTGGATCCCTTTGGCCCAGCCTGTTCCGAGAACCTTGAGAACCGCTTCCTTGGCCGCCCATCGTCCGGCGTAATGCTGATCGGCCGCCCGACGTTTCGCGCAGTACGCC
Organism: Pirellula sp.; assembly: GCA_046318495.1. Classification (GTDB taxonomy): domain Bacteria; phylum Planctomycetota; class Planctomycetia; order Pirellulales; family Pirellulaceae; genus JBKCUI01. The sequence goes on from JBKCUI010000375.1 coordinate 8,497, forward strand.
AGCTCGCCGGGCGTAAAGACTTTGTTCAAGAACGTTTCTCCGTGCCGTTCGCGCATGCGCATGATCCGATCGACGGCGATGATGTCGGTGCCGATGCCAAGGATCTGGGAAAGGTTCGCCGCAGGGTTCATGGGGTGCTTTGTCCGAGGTTGAAGGAGTGGGTCCGCGCTGCGCGCATCAAACGTCCCCTCGCACGCATTGAAGACCTGCGGGCAGCATGGCGAGTATCTGCCGCTGCGAGAGAATGCGAATTGGTTGACCGGTTTGTTGCCGAGCGCTGACGTCGTCTACTTTTTTTCTTTCGATCATGGTTTGCAAGGACTCGGCAACTTGGTCGCTAAGCGATGCCGGCGAAGCTTCGTCGTCCGGCGATTGGCCCTGGATCAAGTAATGCGTTTGCAAGTTGGCGGCGTTCTGCACGGTTGCGCCCAGACTCGTGAGAAACGCGACCGAGTCTTCTCGATCGAGCCCGAGCAGCGTCCCGATGAGAACCATGTGCTTTCCAGAGAAAGGTCTATCGGTGCCGCACTGAGTCAAAATCTCGCTGGCCAGCCGGCGAGCATTGCGATGACGCTGGTTCTCGGTGGGAACACCATCGCTTCGAAAACGTCGCTGCTCATAGCGTGGTTGAGGTTCGGCCACCATCTCGATACGAGAACGCCGAACCGTTCGCGGTGCGCGGATGCGATCGGTCCAAATTCTCCCTCGCACCAAACCCAAACGATCCTCGAGCGCATCGAGATCATCGACCCCATGCTTCTGTGCGGCCGCGATCAGAACCGTCGCTGCCGCTCTCGCGTCTTCCAAAGCATCGTGGTGCCGGAATCGGATGGACAAATGCTCGGCCATGGCCGCCAGCGCATGAGAAGGCAATCCCGGCCAGGAACGCTTGGCGACCAAACGCGTGCATTGCAGATCGATTGGAGCGATCGCGATGTCGCAGGAGCAGCATGTCGAACTCAAAACGTTGGCATCGAATCCCGCATGGTGAGCCAACACCACAGTTCCCTCCAACAAGGGTGCAACCTCCGTCCAAACGCGATCCCAAGTCGGGCTGTCCATCACATCCCGAGCGGTCAATCCGTGCACTTGCACACAACGCGGCGAAAAGTACAGCCGCTGCGGACGGATCAACCATTGATGCTCGCTGACGATGCGCCATGGCTCAACGATGACAATCCCCAACTGACAAGCTGAACCGGGTTGATGATTGGCTGTTTCGAAATCCAGAACCGCCATGCGAGTCATGATGCTTCTCCCTCCACTGGAACCTGCGATATCGTTTCAACCACGGTCCGAGTCCGAGGGATAACGGCACCCCGGAAACAATCGATCCAGACGCTCGGGACTAGGACGGCCCGCGTACTCCGAGATTTCAAACGCCTCAACAAGCTTGGGCCGACCGCCCCACGCTGCATTCCAAAAACGATCCGTCCTGGCATCCGTCTTGCCCAAATACCAACTCGCCAGCCATTGCCGCAGTGTCGACTCGCGCTCCGCGGGTGCCAATCCTTCCGTGCTCGGCAGCGAGTCGGCGTTGCGCTCAATCCATGGGATCCATTCGAAAAACTGCGATGCATGGCAGGCGAGAATCTCGACGATGCGATCCACATGCCGGCTAGCATCCAAAACGGCATCGGCTCGAAATGGCGTCGGGCGTGTGAACAGATCTACCATGTATGCCACCACCGGTTCGACTGCAGGCGTTGGATAACCGGGTGCGATTTTGGGCACCATCACCATGTACGACGCATCCTGAACGGCTTGTCCGACCGCGCGATGATCGGGGTGATAATCGAAAGGACGATGGGTCAAAACGAGATCGGGAGCGAAACTCCGCATCTCGCGGATGATGGCTTCGCGCACCGCGAGGCTTGGCTGCAACGAACCATCTGGAAAGTCCCACGTCACATACTCGGCGTCCAGCAGCGCCCCGACCGCGGCCGCTTCGCTGCGCCGCTGAGCGACCAATTGATCCGAGGGGAGGGCATGATGCCCTGATTGGCCGTTGGTCACGCTGACCAATCGGATTGCAGAACCGCGGGCGCGGTGCTCGCAGAGCAATCCACCCGCAAAGAACTCGGCGTCGTCCGGATGCGCACCGAGCACCAAAACCCGTGTCGTGGAATCATTGGCAACCATGGCTCTCGCGGCGCGGACCAACCCTCGGACCGCGCTTGCATCCCCTTCATTCGTATCGCGTGCGTTCCCGGTGCGATTCGCCTCGCGACCACGTCGCCCTCATCAGCGAATCGGCATGTCCACACGATACCAAAATGGATGCTGTCTGTCCCCCCGCAATCGCACATCCTCGAGCATCACCGCAGTGCTGGGAGTAATGTCTAGCTTTTTGGTGGCCCCTTTGGTTTCAATGGAAACACGACGTCGAAAGTCGATCATGTCGTTGTTGAGCCAAATCGAGTAGTTCTTTGCGGGGACCTTCAGCAACCGCACAGCGTTGGTTTCTTTGTTGTAAGAACCTTCGATTTCGTACTCATCCCACTTTTCCGGATCGAACAATGGATGCACCAGTTTGTCCGTGAACAGATTTTCGGTCTCGAACCACCAGAAGAACCGATCTCCAGCGCGGCTGGTCAAGGCTTTGAATTTGTCGGGATTGAAGTTGCGACGCCGCGTCGGCACTTCCATCCACTCGAAGATGCGAGGCAGTTCCTCTTGAAAGTGGTCATGCCCTCGGCCTTGATAGAGGGTCACCATGGTGTCGATGTACTTTTCGGTGAGCATCTTGTCCCATGTAGCTCCATTGGTGTACTTGGGATTATCGCCATCAAACTGCCCGTTGACGAAATACGAGGGGACATGCCTCGCATTGGGCCAATACTGAATGATGTACTTTTTGGCGATGGCCCCAACCATGATCGCCCCTGCCCATATATCGGGATGGGAGAGGGCCAAATCCCAAGCGGCATCGGCGCCCATGAAATGCCCACCGACAAAGACGCGATCGGTGTCGATGCTGAAACGTCGCATGGCATCCCGCAGCGGAGCCAATATCTTGGCCTGTTCATTCTCCGTGTAGTTGTAAAGCGGCTGCTTGGCTTCATTCCATTGCGGCGCCACGACAATACAACCATGCCGCGCGGCTTCCCCAAAACACTTCAACTGCGGATGGGAACGATCCAGTGAAACCCACCAATCGAGTTCGTCTTCGAAGGCGATCTCTTCGCTCGCCAGCGCAAGCACGCACGGATAGCGTCGATAGGGGCTGTACTCAGCCGGCAATTGCACAACGTATCGCACGGTCGACCCGCGAAGCGCACCCCCCAACGGCACATCGATGTAATAGCGTCCGGGAATCGGTTGCTCGACCACTTCGGCTTCGTCGGTCGATCTCTGCACTCGACCCATGGCTACCTGCCCGGGTTGGTTTGCCAACGGCGGGGGCATGTTGGCGAGGATCTTGGAGACGTACTCAGGCGTCCCCGATTCCAGTTTGCTAATGTCGTTGAGGGATTGGTCATTGCGACGCTGTTCGGAAAGGTACTTGGCAATCAAACTGCGGGCGATGTAACCCGAACGAACGATGGACAAGTTCTGTTCGGGATTTCCGGAACCATAGAGCCAACCGCTCAATCCCAACGCCGCTCGTTGATCGTCGGTCAGTGTCTTGTCGCTGCGCAAGCGAATGTAGTCCAAGAATCGGCTGCGCGTTTCCGTGTTGAGGTACTTGGCGATTTCGTCGATGACCGGCAGCAGTTCATTCCGAGTCACCGCATCGGAGACTTTGCCGAGATCCTCCCGCAGCCAGCCCAAGATCTGGTCGCATTCTTTGGCACTCGCGGCGATGTCCTCGAGACGCCGATCGATCTTGAGTTTGGTTTCGATGGTGACCGTCGTGGCATCAAAGCTGCGCAACATCTGTTCTGCGATGGCATGTTGCCCCGCGGCCTGAGCCACCACCACCGCGTCGAACATTTGGTTGGCCAGAAGCTGATCGAGCCGCTTTAGTTCGATACGGCTGCGTTCCTCCAGTTCGGGGAAACGAGCGATGGCGCGAACCAACATTTCGCGAGCCTCGACGTAACGTTGAGCCCCCATGTACAAACTCACGATGTCGAGCCAATCCTGAGCCTGATTCGGATCGGCGTTCCGCATGAGAATATCGCGGAGCTGGCGCGGTGGCACCGCCGACATCGCGATGCGCATGTCCCAAGTGATGGACGTCTGCTGCGTCTGCCCCTTGAGCCCTTGAATGCGGACAAACTGCGGCGAGATCTCGGTGATGCCCTGCACAACCTGCTTGTTCGGGACCTGAAACATGTAGATCCGGCGGCCGAATCGATTGAAGGGAGTCGCCGAATACGCGCTGCCCAAGCCACCTTGAATCTCGGTTTCGTTTTTGCCAACCTCGTCCCGATTCGCGCGAAGCGTGATCTTGAACGGGGCCGGGGTTTCGACGGGAGCCTGATTGCTCCGCTTCACTCCCACATAGGTCCATCGCAGCCCATCGTCCACGACGTACACCCGAGCCGCAGAGGGTGCTTCGTTGCTCCCCGCCGATCCGCGGGTATCCAAGCCAGCGATTGCGGAGAGCGTGCCGGGGCCGACGGCAAAGCCATTCTCCAGGATGATGGTTTGCTGCTGAGCGACCAGCGATGCGCACGGCATCCCACCAGCCATCCCCATGGCGAGCAGCCAAACCAGAGAACGCAGAGAACCGACTAGGATGGCATGCGCGGAGTACGGCGCGCTCAACCTCATGGGAAGCTGATCGGTCACTGCACCGTCCCCCCTCTAGGCTGTGGTCGCGATGGATGCAGCATCGAGTCAATCCATCGCGCCTAATTGTCCCTAGCGACCGCCGAAGTACTTCTTCAGCGTCTCGGATGCCGCATCCTTGGTGTTCTTCGTCGTGGGGCCCTGGGTGACTTTGGGCAATTTCATCGGGGGCTTCTTTTCCGGACGCTTCAGCTTGCCTCCGTCGGATCCGGAGTCACTGGCCGAATCGCTTATCTTGTCGCTACCGGACAACTCGCTCGCATCGGATTGGATTTCTTGCTCTGCGTCCAAACGCGTCGTCTCATCGACATTCATATGACGCGTTTCCGGTTCCGCCATGGTCTTGCGACGGTCGATTTGATCGGCTTCCAACAACCAGGAACTGATGTCGAAGCTCTCGCGCGAATCGGACGTCTTCTGTTCCGCCAAGCGGTCGACCGCTTCCTTGACCGTGCTTACCTCAGACTTCTTGGCGTTGGCCAAACCCACTTCGATCGAGATCTCGAACTCCAGTTGGCCGACGCGAATGCGATCACCCGACTTGAGAATCTTCGCCTTGTCCGGCGACAACTGCTTTTCGTTGATGAAGGTACCGTTGCGGCTCTTGAGGTCCACCAACAACAAGCGACCATCCTTCTGAACCAATGCACAATGCCGGCGGCTGATGGACTCGCTCTTGGGCCGCAACTGGCAATCGTCGCCCCGCCCGATCAGGAACTTCTCGTCCTTGATGAGAATTTCCTTACCCTCATGGTTTCCCGTAAGCACTTTCAGCGAAACCTGCATAAAAATCCCTCTTCGTCAAAAGCAACCGGCGGTTGAGAGTTGACGTCGCGGTGCGGTTGCACCCGAGCCACTCTTTTTCAACATGGATTCACAGATTCATTGGAGAACCAAACGGGCAGTTGGTTCCCCCCCAAGCGGTTCGATCCGTTGCATCCCGCGATCGACAAAACGACAGCGGAAAGCGAGCGACGGCAGAGGAGTCGCCAGGGACAATCGCAAGATTCCCCCTACCTAGATACTAATCGATGGGCAGAATCTTTCAATTCCCTTTCCCCTCAGATGCCCTTTGATGCGTTGCGTCGAACACGACTTCGTCGATGCCCGTCCGCACCCATCCCGCAAGTAGCTCGCCCCACCTGCGGACTCGCCCAGCACTAGGATCGCCTTCTTCGGCATCGCTCCTTTCGGCATCGCCTATCAGGCCAGCTCCCCGCGCGAAGACCAATGGTTCCCGCGCGGCTGCCGGAGTCCGAGAATCGGCGTCCGAGAAAAAATTACCGTCAACCAGATCTTCCAATCCAACGATCGATGGAAAGCTCGCCGACGCCGAGAGCAAGAGACTGCCGTGCTGCAACAATCCAGTTCGGCTGCGACGCTGGGCACTCCCTAGAACTTTATGCGCGCCGACCACCAAATCAACAGGCGTTCTGCGTTGAAAGCATAAGAAAGGATCTTTCGTTGCAACCGGCAACTTCCCTGCCGTCGAACAAGTGCAGTGTTCGGCCAACGCTGCATCCCAACCGAGTTGAAGCAATCCATCTCGTACCGAACAGTGGATGGCTCGATAGAGCAACTCGTGATGCCCTTTCTCTACCCCCACTCCAGCTGGCACTCCGGCTGGAGAACCCGCAGACCGAGGATGCGGCAGGATCACACTGTAGGTCCACTCCCGATCATGCAGGATCGCTCCGCCTCCGGTCCGCCGACGCACCCGGGGCAATTCCGCCAACTGCTCCAGCCGGCCGGAAGCAATCACGCTCGGGTCGCGGGCTAAGTCCTCGATCGCTTGAAAGTGCCCCAGCGACAACGTCGGTTCGCACCACCGATACAACCGAATCTGGATATGCGAACCCTCCGAAGCCCGCTCGAGCAACTCTTCGTCGATCGCCATGTTCTCCGCTCCCGTTAACGGAGCGTCGAATCGCAATTGAATATCCATGTTGGCGGTCGTCGTTTGCGTGATGGGTGGATCGTCTCGCGTTATCCTTGCTGCGAAATGAGCTTTTGGTACGCAGCATGATCCATCAACCGATCCAACTCCTTGGGATCGCTCATCTTGATCTTCAAGATCCAACCTTGATCGTACGGATCTTCATTGAGCGTCTCCAAACGATCGATCAATCCCGTGTTGACCTCGACGATCTGGCCGCTGACCGGGCTATACATCGGACTGACCGCCTTGACGCTTTCGACTTCCCCGAATTCGGTCCCAGCCGCAATGGTCCCACCCACCGGTGGCAAAGCCATAAAGACCAAGTCATTGAGCTCGGCTACCGCGAACGCGGAAATGCCAACCGTGGCGATGCCTCCCGCATCCGCGGGTGCATACACCCATTCATGCGATTCACAATACTTCAAGTTCTCGGGTTGAATTGCCATCGGTTCCTCTCGGTTTCTAAGTTGGGGTCGTTGGGTTTGGCGGTCGTTTCGAGCAAGTACGTGTTCGGGACCAGAACGCGATCGTAGCGCAGCGCGTTATCGGGAATGCATTCGGCGTGCGATCACGCCCGTTTGTAGAACGGCAATTCCACTACCGTCGCGGCAGCCCGCGATCCTCGGATGTCGACTTCGATCGACGTTCCAGGGTGTGCGATGTCGCTTTGCAAGTATGCCATGGAGATCGGTCGATTGAACGTTGGAGAAAAGGTTCCGCTCGTCACGCGTCCGACTTCGCGTTGATCCGCGTCGTACAGCACCGCATCCTCGCGAGCCGCGCGCCGACCTTCGATGTTGAGACCCACGCGCTTCACGGGCAAGGCTTCTTTGGATTTGATCGCGAGCGACGAAGAACCGATGAACTGACGGTCCTTCAAGTTGCACGCAAAGCTCAATCCGGCCGTGTACGGATCGATCTGCTCGTTGAGCTCATGACCATACAGCGGCATGCCAGCCTCTAATCGCAACGTATCGCGAGCCCCCAGCCCGACCGGACTGGCTCCTATTTCGCGCCCAGAAAGCAGCACGTTCTCCCAGACCCGCACCGCATCTTCGGCGCGTACGATGAGTTCGAATCCATCCTCACCCGTGTAACCAGTGCGCGACACGATGCACGGCTTGGACATTTGCTCGGTGACCTTGGCTTTGTAGTAGCCCAATTGCAAGGCCGAGGGAGGGAGCAACTTTTGGCAAACCTCGACCGCCTTGGGACCTTGCACCGCGATCATGGCGGTGCTCTCGGTCACGTCGTGGAATTCGACGTCGGGAAAATCCGACAGATGCGGCTGCAGCCACTTCACGATCTTGTCTTTGTTGCTCGCATTGACCACTAGCAAAAAGTAAATCTTGCCGCTGGGACTTTCCAAGCAACTGACGAGCACGTCATCGAGGATGCCCCCCTCTTCGTTGCAAACCAGCGAGTAACGAACTTGGCCGACCTGCATGTCGCACACGCGCCGAGTCAACAAATGATCGAGCAATTGATCGGCTCGCGGTCCGTCGAATCGCAATCGCCCCATGTGCGAAATATCAAACACGCCCAACCCGGTCCGCGTCGCCGTGTGCTCCGCCACAATCCCGCTGTACTGGATGGGCATTTCATAGCCTGCAAACGGAGCCATCCGAGCACCATGCTGGATATGCCAATCGTGCAGCGGCGTCTTCAATGCGGGTGTGTTCATGGAGGGTCTTGCAAATGGATGGTGCGGAGGGCCAAACGCGCGACGAGCGATCGGCGGCTGTTTCAAGATCGCATGGGCTCTAGGCAGGCCATAGCCAGCCCATTCCCATGCGGCCTCCTACTATAGCGGTCGCCATCCCCCCCGAGAACTCTTCTTGACTCGCAAATTGCCCAGCCTCTATAAGTTGACGGCATCATGAAACTCGCTGTGATGCTTCCGAACTGGGTAGGCGATGCCTGCATGGCAACCCCCGCGCTCCGCGCGCTCAGTCGCGATCTGCCTGCATTGACCGAATTTTGCTGGATCGGCCGACCCGGTCCTCTCATGGTCCTCGAAGGACTCCCGTGGGCGACCTCGACCCTCACCTACAAACCCCGCTCGAAGCAACCCGGAATCCTCAATCGCCGACAACTGGTGGCGCAACTGCGAAGGCATCGCTTCGATGCCATCGTCCTGCTGACCAACAGCTTCTCGACCGCGATGATCGCCTACCTCGCCGGCATCCCCCAACGCACAGGATTCGCTCGCGATTGCCGCTCCTGGCTCCTCTCCGATCCGGTGCCCGTCGCCACCCAAACCCACGACGCCCGCCGCGATCCCTGCATCGACAACTACCTGCGGTTGGCCGAACACCTGGGCTGCCGCACCGAGGACCGCACCACCCACTTGGCCACCACCACTGCCGATCGCCAAATGGCCCAAGCCCGACTCCAAGAACTGGCATGGGATCCGTATCGGCCACTCGTGGTTCTCAACGCGGGTGCCGCTACCGCAGAGACCAAACGCTGGCCAGCTCGCCATGCCGCCGACGCCGCCCGCGCACTGGCCCAAACCCATGGTTGCAATGTCTTGGTTCACTGCGGACCCGCTGAGCGTCAAGCCGCCAATGCGATCGAATCCCAAGCCGATCACCCGGCCGTACGGAGCATGGGACACTGGAACGACCTGCCGCTGGGCTTGAGCAAAGCCCTCATCGAACAATCCCAACTGGTCGTCTCCACCGATAGCGGCCCCAGGCATATCGCCGTCGCGATGAACAAACCCGTGGTCTCACTATTCGGCTCGATCGATCCCAACCTCACCCGCTCCTACAACGTGCCTGAATCGATCGTCACCCTGGGACTGCCCTGCCAACCCTGCGGCAAATACCAATGCCCGCTCAAGCACGCGCAGTGCATGAATGCCCTCGGTCCAGAACGCGTCGTGCAGGCCGCCAGCCGAACGCTCTCGGCCCTCCATCGCGCGGCGAGCTAAGCGTCCGAAGCCTTGCCCTTGGCGGCGACCGCAAGCCGGCACGCTTCGAGCATGCGGATGATTTCTTCGACGGACAACTGCTCGGCCCGCAAACTGGGCGAAAGCTTGAGAGACTCCAACACCACGTCCACTTCCGGCTTGTCCAACTCGTCCTGCAGCGCCGTGGCCACCTGGCTCCGCAGATACTTGCGCCGATGAAAGAACAATGCTCGAACCTTGGTGTGAAAGAACGCCAGGTCGGCGATCCGTTTCCGCTTGCTCTCGTTCGTGCGTATGCACAAGATGGCGGAGTCGACTTTGGGCTGCGGCCAAAAAACAGTCGGTGGCAAAATCCTCAAGATCTCGCAATCGCATTGCGACTGCATCCATACCGTCAACGCCGAATAGTCTTTGCACGACGGCTTTGCGGTGATGCGATCCCCCAACTCCTTCTGAATGGTCACCACCATTCGCTCCACCCTCGGCTCGACCATCAACAAGTTGCTGATGATCGGAGTGGCGACATTGTAAGGGAGATTGGCCACCAGTTTAAACCGCGCGTCAGGCACTTGCCCCATCGCGAGCCGAACCGCATCCAGAACTTCGTCGCGAAGATGGTTCTTGTTCCGCAGCGCATCGCACGAGAGCATTTGCACGTTGGAGAACGCTTTGAGCTCCTTGCCTGCAAGCGCTTGCAGATCGCGATCGACTTCGACGGTGATGACGCGGCCCGCTTGGGTCGCCATGGTCTTGGTCAACGAGCCGAGTCCAGTGCCGATCTCGAGCACCACGTCGCGAGCCTCGAGCTGCGCACCGTCGATCAAGATGTTGAGCAGATTCAGATCGACGAGGAAGTTCTGCCCGTACTTGGTCTTGGGCTGCAACCCCGCGCGCTCGAGGGTCTTGGCCAAGAAAGATAGGGTTTGTCGCTCGCTCATGCCGACCTGATTTCGTGTTGGATAGGATTAAGATCGGATCTCAAAAATCGCTTCGACTTCCACGGCCATCCCGCCGGGCAAGGAGTTGGTTCCCAAGGCGCTGCGAACGCCGATCCCCAAATCGCTCCCCCAAAGGTCGACGAAGACTTGGCTGCAGCCGTTGATCACGGCTGGGCTCTGCCCAAAATCATCCGTGCAGCGCACCAATCCCAACAGCTTGACCACCCGCGCGATGCGATCGAGCGACCCCAAATTTGCCTTCAGCGACGCCAACATCGCCAGCGCCGTTTGCTTGGCTGCCGCTTGCCCCGCCGCCACATCCAGATCGGCGCCGACGCGTCCCAAGATGAGCGAGCCATCGCTCTTGAGCGGTCCGTGCCCCGACACATATGCCAAATTGCCGACGATCAAAACCGGCTTGTACAGCCCCACCGGCTTCGGCGCAGGAGGCAACTGCAATCCCAGGGACTCAAGCTTTTGATCGATCGATGACATGGATTCCACCTTTTTATCTACCGGCAAGTTGCCGAATTCCGAAAGATGCCGACGTGTGAGGAAGGATCGAATGCGAAGTCGTCGCGTACGGGTTTCCAAGCTGTCGTTTGCCGCATTCGCCCAACGCGAGGCAGCCGAAACGACGGCCTCCCCGCGCGAGCCCTTCAGCATAGTAGAAACCCTTCGGTTTCTCCAGCCGCGATGAACAGATTCGGCCCTCAGCCGCCGCACAGCACGCGTTTCACGAAGCCTCAACCTGCTTCATTCGCTCGAGAAACTCCGCTTCCTCGATCTGCCGTGTGAGGAATTGATGCGCCAGGATATAGCGCTGGACGCGCCGGCGATCTTCCTGCGTGTGCTCGGCTCGATAAGCCACACGCGACAGCGCATAGTTGTCCTGCAAATCCGCCAACTTCACCTCGCGCGCCAACGCATTCTCCGCGACGTGCACAATGTAGTCGGCGTAGTCGAGCGCCTCAGGTTTGGTCAGCCGCTCGACCGCTTGCATGACCCGCTCCGACAATCCGGCTCGCTCCATATCGGCGCGCGTCGCCGGGGTGTCCTCCAACAGATCGTGCAACACCCCGACTTGCATCGCTTCGGGAGTCTGCCCTGTCATCATCACACGGAGCAAGTGCAACACATAGGCTTGGCCGGCCTTATCGCGCTGCCCAGCATGAAACTGAAGCGCCAGTTGCAGCGCCGATTCGACGTCGCGTTGCGATGCTTCGTGATCTTCGTCGGTCATGCATGAACCATGTGTTTGAGTTTTGAAGCTACGCATTTCGCGTCTCATCCCATTTCGCTTCGCGATTCCCCTTGGTTTGTCGTACTCGTACTCCGCGTTAGCAGTACTCGTACTCGTACTCGAAGACACGGCAACGAGTACGAGTACCATTTCATTGAGTACGAGTACGAGCACGAGCACGAGCACGAGGGGAACCCAGATTGCGCAACTTCAAAACGTTCGCGTCGGGAGGAGGTGAGCTTTACCCGCGCTCACGATACCCGTATTCGCGCAGCCACGCGATGGCATCGCGCAGCGAATCCCCCGCTGGCCGAAACGAGTACCCCAACTGCGCCACGGCCCGCTCGCTCGAGTACCAGTGGTACTGCGATGACATGGCGATGGCCGCCGAGTTGATGACCGGCTCGTTGCCGCTCACGTTGCCCCACCAATCTCCAGCCCGGCCTGCAACGACTTTGGCCGGCATCCGCATCAC
>JBKCUI010000376.1:0-4466 GCA_046318495.1 Pirellula sp.
TTTGGAACTGATTCATCGATTGGCTGAATCCGATAAAGTTCGTCAATGCATGATCCGGCATGTCTTTCGCTTTTTTATGGGTAGAAATGAGATGCTCAGCGATTCGAAGACACTTATTGCTGCCGATCGTGCCTATTTGGCAAGCGGTGGAAGCTTCAAGGCGCTTTTGGTTTCCATTCTTTCGTCTGACTCGTTTCGGTACCGCAAAACACTTGAACCTACTAGAAGGAACGCACCATGACGATGACGCGACGAAACGCCTTTAGGAATATTTCTCTAGGAGCGGGAGCTTTTCTGCTATCGCCTTTACTGCGTCAGGTAGAACTCCAAGCGGCAGGCAATTCACTCGCGATTCCCAATCGCTTTGTGTTTGTTGTTAAATCGAGTGGCATCGTTCCCGATGGGATCACGCCTGAGGCACTCAAGGGCCAGGATTCCAGCAATAGTTTGTTCAACCAAGACTTGACAAACCTTGCTCTGCCGTCGTCAATGCGCGCTTTGGAACCCTTTAAAGATCAGCTTTCGATTGTGCAGGGACTTTCTGGGAAGATGTGCCGCGGTGGTCACTCCAGTTGGTTTGGCATGATGGGGGTCTACATGACAGGCGGTGAATTTGACGCTGGTGCGGTACTGCGAGCCACCGCCGATGCGGAATTGGCCAAGCTCAACCCGGCACCGTTTAATCATGTCGGACTTGCGATCAAAGGGAAAGCTTTAAGTAACGACTATGGTGGGACCATGTACCCGGGCATCTCTGCGGTCGGGCCTGGGCAAGAGCTTCCGTTTCAGGGATCCCCCGACATTGCTTACGAACAGCTTTTTGGCTCAGCCGTTTCTTCGAGTAACAGAGCTGAAAAGAGCTTCAAGCTGCAAAGAAACCTGCTTGACTTCATGGTCGACGATATCAAGAAGGTTTCCCAAGCGATTCCCTCGTCGGAACAAGGAAAGATGAACGCCTACCTGAATGCCTTTGAGGAACTTCAAGTGCGGCACAGCAAACTGTCGAGCATGAAACACCAGATCGCTGCAAACGCGCCGGGGTACTCGGATAAATTCACGTCTATGGTCGAGGAGGTTCGTCAGGAAGCGCAATTTGATTTGGCCACCGCAGCCTTGATTGCGGGACTTACCAACGTGGTCACCATTCGACTTGATAATGTCGACATGACCTACAAACGCCTGGGTATCGACCAACATAACCATGGCATTGGGCACAACGAAGGGACTAAATCCCAAAGTGAATACCGAGACATCATCCAGCAACATCATTCAGAGCTTCTAGCCACGATGGCAGGGAAGCTTAGAGCGGTCCCAGAGGGTGATGGAGACATGCTAGACAACACGATGATCATTTTCCTCTCGGATTCGAGCGACAGTCACCATGGAACGGGAATGGAATGGCCCTACCTGATCCTCGGTGGAGGCGGCGGCAAGCTCAAGCTACCGGGGCGTTATCTGCGTTATCCGAAGTACGGTGATCAAGGCTGCCGAACTATTGGCGACTGGTGGACGACTCTACTCAACGCCTACGGCAACCCCATCGAGTATTATGGCAACGAAGATCTTGTGCTCAAGCAGAATGGTTGCTCGCATGCGGGGCCATTGGAGGAACTTCTGATTTGATCGCGATGCAGTCGCATATGTTTGGTTTTGACGACTCGAAATCAGTATAGGCCTGGATGGTTCAGTTGCGTTACTTGAGTGTTGTGTTGTTCATTTTCGCTTCGCTTTCCGTTGATGCTCAAGTGGTCGAGCCTCCGAGTAGCGACGGAACCCTACATCTGTTTTCATTTGGAGTTGGTGCGCCGATCGAAGGTCCCCCTGTGGACGATGTTTACGGGCGTGATGCTGGTTTTATCGCGGAGGCCGTGAAGCGTTCCCCTGCCGCTTGGAAACGAGTCGAGGCGAGGTCCGTTTCCGGATTGGAATGTACGCCCGAGCGATTGCTCTCTGAATTGGATCGATTGGTTAAAGTTGCAAAGCCAGGAGATCTCGTTTTTGTTCATGCCAGCACGCATGGGACGACCGAAGATGGCCTGTTGCGGCTGGATAGCGAGCGAGCAAAAGTGATCGATGCAAATGTTCTGATCGAAAGCTTAGCCCGATTGCCTTGCCCATCGTTGGTGACGATCGATGCGTGCCAAGCTGGAGGTGCGGTGCGAAGCGGTTTACCCAAACAGAGTGCTTGGCTGCTGGGCTGCTCGGAGACGCAGTCGACCAGCGGACAAATCGACGATTCGAAAGTTCCTCATGGGTTCCTCGTCCTCGCATTATGTGAGGCTTTGCGAGGAGATGCAGACTCGAACAGCGACGGCTTGGTTACTATTGGTGAGTTATTCGAGTGGGTCCCGCCACGCGCGACGAACTTAGCCCGAAATGCGTGTGAGCAAGAAGCCGTCGTCGTCCTGCCGGCTGACCTTGCTAATGTGCCGCTAACACGCGCTTTACCGGGCAAGCAAGAGCCGTTATGGACCGCGAAGTAGTTACAATGTTGCGATCCGACTGCCACCTCGCGCGACGGCGTTTCCAACTCAAGTTTTGAGCCAACACTTGGTCGCCTCCGTTGCGGGTACAAAGTCGGTAGACCTTGCATTCCACTCAATCCAATAGGCCAGATCCAACAAGCCAGAGGAAGTTATGCTTCACGAAGTCTCGCGTCGGCAATTCGTTCAAGCGGCGGCGTCAGCGGTTGGGATGCCGATGATACTGCCATCAGGTCTTCTCGCTAGCCAGTCCCCCAATGCGAAGCTCTCGTTTGCCTGCATTGGAATGGGTGGACAGATGCGCGGCTATCTGATTCCGGAACTCAATAAGCTGGATCAGAAAATCGTGGCCATCTGCGATGTCGACCAGCGACAGCTCGACAGCGCTTTGCAGGTCCCCGAGCTGAAAGAGGCTCGGTCGTATCGCGACTATCGTGAGTTGCTTGACAAGGAATCGGGAGTCGATGCTGTGATCATCGCGACGCCCGATCACTGGCATGTCCCCATCTGCGAAGCGGCGCTTAAGGCCGGCAAACATGTGTATTGCGAAAAGCCATTGGCCCATTCCGTCGCGGAATGTCGTGCGCTGGAAAGACTTGCAATGAGTCATCCGCAACTGGCGACTCAAACGGGGAACCAGGGGTGTTCGACAGAGGGATTTCGTCGTAGCTTTGAAGTGATTCAATCCGGTTTGCTCGGGGACATCACGGAAGTCCACGTATGGCATCCGGCTCATAGCTGGCCGAATGGAGTGGATCGGCCAGCAACGAGCGATCCGATTCCGGAGGGACTCGATTGGAACTTCTGGCTCGGTACGGCACCCGCCAGGCCCTACAACAAGGACATCTATCATCCTGGCAAATGGCGAGGGTGGTACGATTTCGGAGGTGGCTCGCTGGCTGACTTCTGCTGCCACGGTTTTCAGCTTGCGTATCGTGCTCTCGATCTGGATGCTCCGATTCGAATCGAGGCCACGGGGGAGGGCTTGGGGCATGAATCGTTCGCGACGCGTTGCACCGTCCACTTTGAGTTCGCTGCAAAAGGCAAGCGAGGCCCGGTGAAGCTGATCTTTTATTCCGGCGACAACCATCTCCCACCCAGCAAGGTGACTCAGGGATCGGTCGATACCACCGGATGTCTGATCGTAGGCAGCGAAGGGACATTGTCCGCGGGACTTTGGAACACCGGCTGCGAGGTTCGACTCCGAGGAGCGAAGGAGTTTCGCGGAGCGGACCAACCGGAAGTGGCCAAGATCCCCAGAACGCAACCTCGTATCGATACCGAGGCTTTGAAATGGGATCCATCCAAAGTTGCCAAAGGGCAGCGCCCCCGGTGGAGCAAGGTCAACAACTCCCACATGTTCGAATGGGTGCTGGCCTGTGCGGGCGACACGAAGACCTATTCGCCATTCGAGATCGGTGCGAGAATTACGGAGATCGGCATGCTGGGTGTGCTCGCGCTGCGACTGCAGAAACCCATCCTTTGGGACGCGGTCAACCGCCGAGCAACGGATTTACCGGAAGCAGATGCGATCATCGACCCCAAACCTTCAACGACGGCATATTCGCCTCGGTAGTGTGCTCGATTACGACGACCAGCGAATGGCACGCTCGCGAGCTATGCCTGGACATACAAGCAACGCAGCCCGAAACACTTCCGGGGAGTAAGCACGAAGCATGAACCCAACGAAGGCTATCTTCATGATGCCCCTGACTGCTTCCGTCGCGTTTTTTCTAACTTCAAGAAAGACGATCATGAGACCAACGTTCATCCTCACCGCAGCCATGCTGTGCCTCCTTTCCCCGCCCTGTTTCGCCCAGCCGCTCAAGGTCTTCATCTTGGCGGGCCAGTCGAACATGGAAGGACATGCCGAAATCCGCACGTTCGATTACATCGGCAAGGATCCGGCCACGGCACCGTTGCTCAAGGAGATGCGCAATCCAGACGGAACGCCTCGGGTCTGCGACCAAGTCTGGATGTCGT
>JBKCUI010000377.1:0-4222 GCA_046318495.1 Pirellula sp.
CCTTGAGACGGTTCTCTGCGTTCTTCGTGTCTTTGCGTTTGAATTCCAACGCGATGCGTGTCGGGCATGTTCCTCGATAGGGCAGAAAGATCGAACGCAGAAAAATGAATCCCCTATCTTTCTGCGTTCGATGTTTCTGCCAACTCGTCCTGTTCGTAGCAAGCGGCGGCTAAACCGGTCGAGGCAAGGCCCCCGCGCCTCGATCCAGGCTATCGATTGGAAACGCGAAGCCGGTGGTGTCGCTGCGTAACGCATCCAGGATAGGCAATGCAGCCGGCACTCGTGTTCCAACGCGATGCCTGTCCTGGTGGTTGCGTGATAGGGCAGTCCGTTTCGATGGGGCTTGTCCCCATCGGAGGATGATCCGATGGCAGCCATCGGAAATCGAATCATCGCTCCACGTGGACAAGCCACCTGGTGGCAACAAGGTGTGGGGCATTGAACGGCTGGTTGCGAGCAGGGCTCCATGCGGACAAGCCGCATGGTGGCCCCTTTAGACTGTTCTCTGCGTTCTTCGTGTCTCTGCGTTTGGATTCCATCGCGATGCCTGTCCTGGTGGTTGCTTCCCAAAGGCGAGCAACTCTCGCCCCATCTTCCCTCGCCCCTGTGGAGGAGAGGGACCGAGGCTAAGGGGGCAGCGTCTGCGTTTGTTCTGTCCGTCACGCTTTCGCGCATAACCCAGCCGGTCTAAGATATCCAGGTCCACGGTGAGCACGTCTACCAAGTCGGCGAGATTGGCGTGCTGGTGCACAATGCGTACTGTACCGCGAAGGCAGCGAACTCAATAATTGTTCACGCTTCGATAGGGCGTTTCAACGATCGGGATGTGTGTTCAGTGAATGCAAGTGAGCTTGTGCCGTGTTCGAGCAACTCAACGAGAGCATTGGGTCCGCAAAGGAAGCTCTGGTTGGGAAAATCGCAGATCCTAAACGAACGGTTTCCTTCTCGGTTCCGCTTCGTAGCGGATACGCAGTGTACGAGATTTGAAATAACCGCCATGAAGTAGACAGCAAACCAAAACTGGGGATTCTTCAAATGAGCAGTGATCGGAGAATCGAGCTTTTCAGCACCGATGATGGAGTTGCTTACGTCAAGGTTCCAAATTCCGGGGCTAAGCACAAGGAAACGCTGCGGATTGAAGATCTGGTTCCCGACTACAAAGGGCCGATGGTTAACTTCGATTTAAACGCAGACGGTGAATTGTACGGTATTGAAATCGTCCTTTTCGAAGAGGACTTCCCTATCGACCAAGACTACGAGCAAGCTTGACTGGGATTCAGTAGGCAATCCAAGCCCGGTTTGTGCCATCGGCTTGGATTCTTGCCGCCAGTGCAGGCACCTCTGTGCTCTGTCTGTCCTAGTTGTCTATTCATAGCTAATTGGAAAAACGTTCGAGTTTCATGCTGAGTTTGGGATGGATGTATTGAGAAACGGCGGTGCCATATGACGACCAACGGGGACAAAGAATTGGAGAATGCCGCTCCTCTGATCGAGCGGTATGTAGCGCTCGCGGAAGCGCATGGCCAGGCAACCGAAGATGGAAATTTCGTGGAAGCAAACGCTTACTACAAGGACTTGATAGCCACCTTCAGCGAGATCGTGAAGGCCAATGGAAGAGAGCGTTTGGTCCCACTCTTGGACCATCCGAATGCGCGTGTGCGGGCAGCGGCTGCATTTCACACCTACGCGCTAAACGCCGAGCGTTCGGCAACTACCTTAGAGCGGGTATCTCAGGGCGACGGCCCCGTCGCGTTCAGTGCGGCAATGACGCTAAAGCAATTGAGGAATGGTGACTTGAAGGCTCCCTGACGAAAACTCTTGGCGGCACTCGAACCGCTTCGAAGTCGATCCGCAGCCATCCGAAATCGAATCATCGCTCCAGGTGGACAAGCCACCCGGTGGCGACAAGGCGTGGGGCATGGCACGGCTGGTTGCGAGCAGGGCTCCATGCGGACAAGCCGCATGGTGGCCCCTTCGGACTGTTCTCTGCGTACTTCGTTTCTCTGCGTTTGAATTCCAGCGCCATGGCTGTCCGGGTGGTTGCTTGATAGGGCAGAAAGATCGAACGCAGAAAAATGAAGCGCCTATCTTTCTGCGTTCGATGTTTCTGCCAATCAATCCTGTTCGTAGCAAGCGGCGGCTAAACGTGTCGAGGCAAGGACCCCGCGCCTCGATCCAGGCTATCGATTGGAAACGTAGAGTCGCCGGGTTCGCAGAGTACAGCATCCGGGACAGTCAATGCTGCCGGCCCTCGTGTTCCAACGCAATGCGTGTCCGGCAGGTTCCTCGATAGGGCAGAAAAATCGAACGCAGAAAAATGAATCCCCTATCTTTCTGCGTTCGATGTTTCTGCCATCTCGTCCTGTTCTTAGCAAGCGGTAGAAGAGCGCGAGATCCGCGTGCGCAGAACGGTTTTGGAATGGGCTGCGAGAAGCGACCGCGCCAGTTCATCGATCCGCAAAGGGTTTGGCACCGATGGCAGCCAACGCTTCGGATTGCAATGCTTGATCGATACGCGGAACGTAACGCATGACTTCGCCAGCCCGATACGGCAATGCGCCGAATTCCAGATGACCGGTGCCGTGATTCTCCCGCCAAATGCGTTCCGTGAAGGCTCGCAACGTGGTGGGCTGACCCGTCCCCAAATTGATCGTTCGAAAGAGCGGACATTCCGATTGGCGGACCAACAGATGAGCGTACCCATGGATCAATTTCGCGACGTCTCGCACTTCCATAAAGTCGCGAACTTGGTCGCCCGGGGTTAGCTTCAAGTCCCTTCCTTCGCGGGCCGCTTCGAGGATCTGCGGAAACAATCGGTTCTTGCTTTCACCAGGGCCATAGATTTGGAAAGGTCGCAAAACATAGACCTTGATCTTGTGCGCCGTCGCAAAAGCCGCTGCGGCCATCGTGGCTGCCGCTTTGGAAGCTGCGTAAGGGGCAGTCGGTCGCAAGGGTGCATCGTCGGGAATGAACTCGCACTGTTCGCCAACGCTCCCAAACTCGAAGCTAGAACCCAAGAGCACAAGATTGGATACGCCGGCCCGAACGGCTCGAGACCAAAGGAGCAAACTTTCCGTTACGTTCACGCGAAACGTTTCATCCCAGTTGGCTTGTGTGGGGTCGACTCCGTGGGCTGCAAGGTGCACGAGGCAATCCACGCCAGCGAGCGAGCGTTCACCAAACGCTTCGAATCCCCCTTCGATCCAAGCTGGCTCGGTATGGAGCGCGATGCGAGGGACCGCAGTCGGCTTTTTCAGGGCCAAAACGTCATGACCGTGGCCAAGCAATTCGTTAAGGAAATGGCTCCCGACAAAGCCCGTTCCGCCGGTCACTGCAAATTTCACGCTGTTCACCCGTTGTTGAAGTAACTCTGCAGCTCGCACCCGGATCCAAGGCTTGGGATCCACAACCCTGGATCAAGAACGAATTGCCATGCGAAGTCTCCCGAGGACAGCTCACTCTCCAAGCCCCCCCTCACGAGACGCAATATCTTGAATTGCATCCCGACAGAATGCAATTGCTAAACGTGTCTTGCGTGCATGGCACGCATTACCAGCCCGCGCCAGCGAGGGGGAGGGGCGTTCTGAGGAGGATCCACGTAGAAATCCCTCGCTAACTCGTTCTGAAGTTGCGCACTGTGGGTTCCCCTCGTACTCGTACTCGTACTCGTACTCAATGAAATGGTACTCGTACACGTACTCGTTGCCGTGTCATCGAGTACGAAGAAACCAAGGGGACGCGCGAAGCGATATGGGATGAGACTAGAGTTGCGCAACTTCGAAAGGCGCGAATAAGGGTTCGCGCTGCGCAGGGGATGAGCGTGGAAATCCCTCGCTAATGCGTCGGGTTGGGATGGGGACGCTGCGCGTTGCCGTGTCATCGAGTACGAGTACGAGTACTGCTAGCGCGGAGTACGAGTACGAAAAAACATGGGGATGCTGCGCTTGCGGATAAAGACCAAATCCAATCAAACACGAAGGGACGAAGACCACAAAGCAAGCGCAAACAGTCCGTGATTCGAGTTTCTTTTATGCCGGTGTCCTTCGTGCTCTTCGTGCCCTTCGTGGTGCAACCTGCTAACCGCGGCTAACGCCAATGCGGCTAATGGAGCCGCAGGGAAAGGTTACTTCTGTTCGAGCGATAACAGTCGCTTCGATTCCTCGAGCAGAAAATCGACGTTCATGAAGGGCTGATAGCCGATGTCCTGCCATCGCACTTTGCC
>JBKCUI010000378.1:0-4797 GCA_046318495.1 Pirellula sp.
GCATTGACCCATGCATGGATTCGCCAGAAGTTGGCACGCGCATTAAGCTAGGTGTTCCGCGGGAACTGCTTTAGGTTCGCGTTTCGCGTTCGTCGTTTTGAATTCTCAAGGCCCCCCTTCCATGCATCGCATCCCACGTCGACGTCTCCTCAAGTGCAGCCTCGGCGCAGCTATCGCTAGTGCATGGTGCTCAAGCAGTCGCGCTTGGCAACCATTCCGCGCAGCCGATCCCGATGCGTTTGCGGTGTCGTTTCCATCGATGGGTTCGACCATCGACGTGCGATGGGTCGCCGAAGGAACCAAGGGCGATCCGGAATCGGTGCTCAAACGATTGCAAGAAGTCGCCGACATGTGGGTGGATGTTCTGAGCGACTACCAACAAGACAGCCAGTGCATGGCGTTTTGCCGTCAAGCGGATGGATTGGATTGGGTCGAGCCCCCCGCGCCGTTGTGGCGGATGATCGTCGAGTGCGATCGCTGGCATCGGCTGAGCGAAGGAGCGTTCGATGCGGCACTCGGAGCCCTGACGCGGCTGCGTCGCAAGGAGCGACCGGGAACCGAATCGGAGTGGCAATCGGCTCGCGAACGCTGCGGATGGGAACTGCTGGAGATCGACACCGAAGGCCATCGCGTGCGGTTCGAACGAAGCGGTGTGCGATTGGACTTTGGCGCCATCGGCAAAGGCTTCGTCATCGATCGATTGGGGGAGGCGCTGCGCGCCATGGGGATCGAGCGGTTTGTTGCCAACGCTTCGGGCAACATGCTGTGTGGGGAACCCGTCGGTCGCGAGGATCGACCGGTTTTCGCCCAACGCGATGCAGCGTTGGAAACGCAGGAGCGACCGGAATGGCATCCCGATTCGGGTTGGCCGGTCGCGATCGGTCGCATCAACGACCCCGAACAGGAAATGCGCCGCATGAAATTGGCGCGATGCGGCATCTCGACCAGCGGCGATCAGTTTCAGAAGTTTCGCGATCGACCGGGGGATGCACCGCAGCAGCGCACCAGCCACATCGTCGACCCGATCCAGCGGCGGGGGTTGGATCGAGCGTGCATGGCCAGCGTCATCACGAACTCTGCAGCGGATGCAGATGCCCTATCCACTGCAGGATGCGTGCATCTGCAACGAGGCAGCATGCATGCGTGGTTGGAACGCAATGCCGATGCATTGCCGATGGCCGAGTGGAACTTGCAATCGCAACCCGATCGATCGAGTCCGATTCGATGGACCAGCGTCTACTGCGATTGGTAGACGCTGGATCGATGTTCACGATATAGGTCCAGAGTTCGCAGGCTCAGCCTTCGCCGCCTAGATCGCGTTGGCGTTCGCGCTCGGCTTGCTCTTCTTCCTCTTCGTCACCGTCTTCACGCACATCGTCTCCCATCCAAACTTCGTAGGCTTCTTCTTGCGAAGTGGCGAGTTCGTTTTGGGGAGGGGCGTTGGGATCGGAGATGACGCGGAGGTCTTGGAAGAATTCTTTGCCATCGACCGACAGGACCACGCGGTAGGTGCCGGACGGGGCAACACGGGTGCGGCCACCGAACCCTCCGCGGCGCGGAGCGGGTTGGCCTTCGGATGGGGCAGGGGTGCCCGATTCTCCGCCGGCCGTTTCGGTTTGCGCTGGAGCGGCAGCGGCCGGAGTGGCGGCAGCGGTGGCCGCAGGCGCGGCCGCTGCTGGGGTCGCACCCGCTGGGGTCGCAGCGGCTGCGGCGGGTGCGTTGGCGGTCGCAGATGCGGCTGCTGGCGCGGCGGGGCCACGGCCTCCTCCGGCAGGTGGTGGGCTGAGGGTCAGATCCCAGAGCACGCGTTGCAAGCCAGCGTCGTTGCCGCCTCGGATTTCACGCACGCTTTGGCCCGAAGCATCGACGATCTTGATCGCGACCTTCTCGGCTTTCTTGGGGAGGGAGTAATAGATCGCAGCTCCAGCCGGTGGGTTCTCGCCCACAAAGCGGCGGTTGGTGCCACCGCGGGTCGCTTCGCGGCGCCATCGGATGGCGGTCGGAGAGCGGTAGAGGTAGGGGCTATCGTTCAAGTGCGAGGCTGCCAACTGATGGAGCGGGGTGATGTCCGCGATCCACAAGCTGCGACCGTGCGTGGCCGCAACGATCTCCCCGTTGTTGGGATGGAATGCGAAATCGAAGACAGGCACGGTGGGAAGATTCGTGTTGAGCGAATTCCAGGTGCCGCCCCGGTTGGCGCTGGCGAAGACCGCGAACTCGGTGCCGACGATGAGCAAGTTCTCATTGAAGGGGCTTTCGCGCAAGCAGCGGGTCGATCCCCAGGGCAAGTTCGATTTGATCGACTTCCACGATTTGCCGTAGTCATCGGAAACGAACACGTACGGATCGTCGTCGTTGGAGCGGTGGCCATCCAAGCAGACATAGACGCGGCCATCGGCGAAGCGCGAGGCTTCGATGGTGGAGATCCAGCGCGGGGCGGGCAAGTTCAGGTTTTTGCCGATCTCGGTCCATTCCTTGCCACCATCTTTGGTGACCCACAGCGCACCGTCATCCGAACCGACGTAGAGGATGTTGGGGTTGCGAGGGGACTCGGATAGGGCTGTGGCGGAACCGCGTTTGGTCAACGTGATTTCGGGCGAGATCTTTTCGAGGTTGTTCCCGCGATCCCACGAGCGGAAGACATAGTTGCCAGCCGCATAGAAGACGCGCGAGTTGGCGTTCGAGAGAATGAACGGAGTGTTCCAGTTGAAGCGGTAGGGGGCTTCTCCTTCGGCGGGTTGCGGACGGATCGAGCCACGTTCGCCGGTTTTCATGTTGCGACGACCCATGTTGCCGTCTTGGCTGGTCCAGTAGACCAGCTCCGGATCGTTGGGATCGACGCGGCACATGAATCCGTCTCCGCCGCCGACCGACAGCCAGTCTTCGTTGACTGGACCGCTGCCGTTGAGCGAGAGGGCAGGGCCACCCCAGGTGCCGTTGTCTTGCAGGCCGCCATAGACGTAGTACGGGTACTTGGGCGCGATCGCCACGTGGTAGAACTGGCCCATGGCCAATGTGTTCAAATGGTCCCAGCGATTGCCGCGGTCGTTGGTGGTGTAAACACCGCCGTCGACGCCGAGGATCATGCGGCGGCCATCGCGCGGATCGATCCACAGCGAGTGACCATCGGCATGGACATTGCGTCCGAGGTTGGGATCGAAGGTCAAACCGCCGTCGGAAGATTTGTATTGCGAGACGCCGAGCAAGTAGATCCGTTTCTCATCGTTCGGATCGATGCGGATGACGCTGAAGTACATCGGACGCGAGTGCAAGCTGTTGATGCGCGTCCAGGACTCACCGCCATCGGTGGACTTGTAGATGCCACCGTATTCGTAGCCCTTGGCCCCTTGTTGGTCTTGAACGCTGGCGGCTTGGCCACCCAGCGACGCCGTATACGGGCGGACCGGTCCGGGTCGATTGGCGACCACGATCGAGATCTCTTTGGCCTCGGTCGCGCGAGCGATTTTAAGGGTTACCGTTTCGCCCGCTTTCTTGCCTCGAATGGCATTGAGGGCTGCGTTGTAATCGGCGACGGCGTTGCCATCGACGGCTTGGATGATATCGCCCACCATGATGCCAGCTTTTTCAGCGGGGCCACCTGTGGTGATTTCGGTGAGCTTGGCACCGCTGGCGGGAGCGGTGGCGTTTTGGCCGGTGATCCCGATGTAGGTGCTGCTTTGGGGAGGTTGATTTCCTGCGCCGCCGCGACCACCACCTCCGCCACCACCAGCGCCGCCACCGGGTCGAGCTTCGAGGGTGACTTCGAGTTCTTTCGACTCGGAGCTGCGGAGGAGTTTGACTTTCACTTTGTCGCCGACGTTCTTGCCAGCGACGGCTTCGTTGAGGGACTCCCACGATTCGACTTTAGCGCCGTCGAATTCCAAGATGACGTCATCGGCTAGGATGCCTGCCTTGGTGGCTGCGCTCTCGGGGAACATTTGGATGACCTTGAGGCCGGCTTCGTCATCTTCGCCGAACGCGCCGAAGAACGGGCCGGTGCGTTGTCCGCCACCGCCACCACCACCGCCACCACCGCGGCCGACCAGCGTGTATTCGAGGACGCGTTTTTCGTTGCCGCGCAGGATTTGGGTGGAGAAGGTATCGCCTGCCTTCTTATCGCGAAGCGTGTCGAGGATGGTGTCGAAATCGGAGATCGGTTGGTCGCCGAGGGTTTCGAGGATATCGCCGACTTGGAGTCCGCTGCGAGCGGCTGGGCTTCGGGGATAGACTTGCGTGACGAAGACTTTGCCATCGCGATTTTCGCCGACTGCACCCCATAGAACGGGGAGGGGAGCTGGGCCTTTACCGATGTTTTCGCAATCGATGGCGGCCACCAAGATGTTGGGGTCTTTGCGATACCAATCGATACCGATGCGTCCCATTTGGTTGGTCGGCAGGCCTTTGGTCAGTTTCTTCCAGTTCTTTCCACCATCGGTGGTTTTGTAGAGACCGCTGCCTGGGCCCCATTTGCGGATCGGGTCGTATCCGCCGTAGCCTTCGGGGATGGGGATGTCGTTGCCGGGCCAGCTATCGAAGCCATCGCGGAGGCGTTCCCAGCCCGTGGCGATGAGGGTGTTGGGATCGGTCGGATGCATTTGCATTTCGATGATGCCGGTGCGATCGTCGATGTAGAGGACCTTTTCCCAGTTCTCGCCGCCGTCGGTGGTTTTGAAGACACCGCGGTCTTCGTTGTTGCCATAGAGGCGACCGAGAGCACCGACATAGACGATGTTGGGATCGGTCGGATGGATCACGATCTCGCCGATTTGGAACGTCTTCTTGAGTCCCATGTTTTTC
>JBKCUI010000379.1:0-3555 GCA_046318495.1 Pirellula sp.
GACAGTAATGAGAGTTTCAAAGAATCAAGTCACATTGTTGAGCGCTGCTGTTGCTGCGTTGTTTGCAGCTAGTGCGCAAGCGCAGGTAACAGTAAACAACACCCCGACCGCTGTTCCAGCATTGGTGGCCGCCGTTGCAAACTATGCTAACGAAATCGCGCTGGGCACTGGTTTGACCCTCGGTGCAGCCTCAGTTACTGACTTCAGTCTCCAAGGCTCACTTGGCTTCGGTCTTCAGGCTGGTGACGTGCGTTACATCCGCCTTGACTACACCGGCGCTTCATTTTTGGCCGCTGGTGCACCTGCCACGCTTGCTTTTGCTGGCGGTACCTGTGCTGCAAACTCCTTTATCGTGTTGGGTGGCGCGAGCTCTAGCAGCGTGATTTATCAGATTAATGCAACGGCAAACTGCGCTGCAGCAAACGTATTTACGTTGACGTCAGCCAACGGCATGTTGGTGACCAGCAAGACCCCGACGGTGACGTACTCCCTGTATCAAGACTCAGCAGGTGCTGCACAGCAATTGCCGACGTCGCGCTTGGTCCAAGGTGCAGCAACGCCGCTGGTAAACTTTACAAACGCGCTGGTGTTCACCATGAACCCAGTGGTTCAGGAAATCGCCGCAGCTACGACCAACTTCTCGAAGTTCTGTGCAACCGGCTTTTTGGTTGGCACTGCGGGATGCGCATCGGGCCAGACTGACACTGGGGCAATCGTCGGTCAGGTCAATCAGTTCCGCTTGGTCACACCTGCACCGAAGCGTCAGGATGGTACGGTTTTGACCCAGATGACTGAAATCGCAACCGGCGCGAGCTTGGTCGTGACTGGTAATTTTGCGGCGGCTGGTACGTCAGTTGCAACGATGACGACTAACGGTTGCGGTGCTGGCGCAACTCCTTCTGCTTACGCTGGTGTTGTAGCAGCATCGACGGGTGCTACGGTGACCTACCCGAACGGCACATCCGGTACAACCGGTCTGTTGAATACCACGACAACGTCTGGCATCGAAGCCCAGCACCTCTGCTACAACGTGCCGACAACGAATACAGTTGCGATCACGCCGCAGACCTACACGGCAACGATGAACCTTACGCCTGCAACCGCTGCGTACGTGACGCCTTCGATCGTACGTGACTCGGGTCAGATTATCCGTGACGGCGTTGAGTTCCAATCGCCTTGGTTCAACTTCAGCGCGCCAGCCTACAACACACGCTTCTTCCTGACCAATACCGGTACGGCTGATGCAGTGTGCTCGGTAGCGTTGATGAGCGAGACAGGCAATACGCTGACAGCCGGTTCTAACGCCACAGTAACCGTGCCGGGCACGACGACCTCTGGCAACGCAAACGGCGGTGTTCTGCTGGTAACTACGGCAAGCATCGTTGCAAGCGCATCGGTCGCCAACCGTGGTGCAGTACGCTTCATTTGCTCGGCGCCGTCCGCGGCGATGCAAGGCACTTTCGTAACCACAAACAACACGACGGGTGACTTTACTAACACCCCAATGTTGCGTCCTACCACGAACTAAGTGTCTTCGTAGTTCCTACAAAAGGGGCGCTGTGCGCCCCTGTTGTTTTTATGTCTCAATGTTTGTTGGTAACGCTCCATGCCTACACGTTTCATTCGATCCATTAAGTGTTTCCTTGTTCTTTTTTCAACCTGCAATCTCTTGACGGCCTGCCAGGCCCCTGGCGCCCCACGCGCCACGGCCGCTCCGAAGCCGGTAGACAACCGGTCTGCCCTCATTGCGGAAAACGAGGCCTTTATCGAAACGATTAAGGGCATGCGCGACGGCGGGTACGTGATGTATCTACAGCTCCCGGCAATCGCGCCGATTAAGCCACCGCCAAAAACTTCCACTGCTGAAGCCGATTGGTGGAAAGACTGCCTTGGCATGCCTGCACTTAGCCAGGATGCCTTACAGGATCTTGTCAAAATCGGCTACGCGATGCAACGTATCTGGCCTAGCTTCAGCGAAATTCGTATCGGCGAAACATGCGCCTTTTTGGATGCCGTGTCTGGCCTAAATATCCCTGCCAAACCGGTCATAGACGCCGCGCTCAACCCGAGCGAATTGCAGCAATTCTTCGGCAAAAACGTGGGGGACATTCGCGGAAATGCCGTGGAAGCCCTGCAACGGTTGCCGGCCGAATTCGGGAATGTTCTTGCAATGGGATGGGCTCCTCCGATTGCCATACCCGGGTCAGCTGATTATTCCGGCCCACTTCGTGCTGGTGATGCCATGCTCTTTAGGGTAAAAAAGGATGGGCTCGAGTTTGTGCGAATTATTGAGCAGCGACTTTGGATGCCCTATGCCCGGCGTGCATTCCTCGGCACTAATCTGCCAAGGCCCCCGGTGCCTGCCGATGGCACGCTGAAATGACGCCACTGCTGGCTCCTCCGTATGATGCGATAATTCGGCGATTGAGCATTTGAAAAAAGCCACTGCTGTTATGCAAATTCAATATGGTCGCGACCGCGACCCACTAAACCGATTGATGAGTCTCGGCTTCACGCTGATGGAGATGCTCGTTGTCCTTGCGATTATCGGAATGATTGTCGGCTTAGTTGGGCCTCGAATACTTGGTACAGTCGATAGAGAAGCACCAAAGCTCGCAGCGACGCAAGCGAAGCTCTTGCGCGGCGCGATTGAGAATTTTCGTCTCGATATTGGCCGTTACCCAACGCAGCTGGAAGGTTTGGCCGCGTTGATAGCGCGTCCGTCAGATGCGTCGATCGCGAGCCGGTGGCGGGGCCCTTACCTTGACGGCGATTTACCGCTCGATCCTTGGAAGAACCCCTACATCTATAGTATTCCCGGTGCGGCTGGCCGGCCGTTTGCGCTTTATTCACTTGGGTCAGACGGGAAACGCGGTGGAGAGGGTGACGCTGCCGACATCGGCATGTTGCCCGGTACATGAGTTTTCTGAATACACGCTCTTGAGGCCACGCCTTTTCGTGGCACGGCATCAAAATGAATAAAGTCGTTACAAAACTGCTTGACGAGGCAACGGATCGGGAGAACCAAGGCCTTCTATCGGAGGCAGAGAAAATCTACCGCCGTGCCCTCGGCAAATCCCCCGGAAACACGACCGTGTTGCATCGCCTTGCGATGCTTAAGCACCGTTTGGGTTTACCCAGGGAGGCTGTTGGCCTACTTGAAGGCATAACGCGTGGCGGCAGCGCGGACGCCAGATGGGTAAACGATCTCGGCACCGTTTACCCTTCGATAGGCAACTATTCTGCTGCTGAGGCATGCTTCCGTCGCGCGATCATACTGTCGCCGGGGATGCATGAAGCCTTCTCCAACTTGAGTAACCTGCTTTCGCTGCAAGGGCTGCACGAGGAAGCTATCCAACAGGCTCAACGGTCGATCACAATCAACCAAAGCTTCCCCCAAGCCCACAACAACTTAGGAAACGCCTACTTTTCACAGCGCAGGTTTGAGCTCGCGCTCGCTTGTTATGAAACAGCCGTCAAAATTGCACCCGCCTACCCCGATGCGATCACAAACTTAGGCAAATGCCTTGTACAGTTGAATCGGCGCGCGGAGGC
>JBKCUI010000380.1:0-21876 GCA_046318495.1 Pirellula sp.
GTACTCGTACTCGATGACACGCCAACGCGCAGCGTCCCCACCCCAACCCGAAGCGTTAGAGAGGGATTCCCCGTGGTTTCTCGTGCTCGTACTCCGCGCTAGCAGTACTCGTACTCGTACTCGATGATACGCCAACGAGTACGAGTACCATTTCATTGAGCACGAGCACGAGGGGAACCCCCCCTGCGCAACTTCAACACGCGCAAGCGAGAGATTTCTCCGTGGCTCCTCCTCTGGACGACCCTCCCCCTTGCTGGCGCGTCGGGCTGGTAATGCATGCAATGCACGAAGCACTTCCATGGTCCCAATCAGCCGCAGGGCGTTAGCCGCGGTTCAAGCGCTGGAACGCGCCGCCACGTTCCCATCCCATCCCTCACGGCAACACCGCAGCATTCCCGTTGCCTTGCACGCTCTCTGGCATCAGCACCTTTTTCAGCGCAGCATGCATCCATTGCAATCGATCGTCCCCCAACATGCTGCCAAACCGCACCGTGCGATCGGCTTGGATCTCGATCAACTTGCCCGTGGTCGTGTTGCTCTCCATATGGCTGCGCTCAAACATCACCGCGCGGACTTCATTCGGATCAAAACGTTTCGTCCACTTCAACCCGAACACCCCTGTCGACACAGCGGCTTCCTCGGGTCCGATCACCGCCACAATCTTGCCAAAGGCATACGTCACCAACCCCAACAGCATGCCGGTCCCCACCGCCACAAAGGGAATCAAGAAAATGCACATGAACAACGTCTCACCCAACTCCATCGGCTTGTCGTTCATCACCGGCTTGCCTTGCTGAAGCCCCCCGGGTACCGGGAACCCATTCGGAATGGGGCCGATCAAATTGGCATACAAACCGGCGAGCGCAATCGTGACGAAAATCGAAATGATCCCATTCCAGAACAGGGACATTGCCGTCAATCCCAACACACCTCCCCACGATCGCAGCGATGCTTGAATCACCACCTGGGAACCGTCCGCTTGCATCGAGCACAGCGAGGGCGGTTTCGCCAAAATCTCCTCGATCGAACGACCGCACAGATTGAGCTGCGACAGCCGGGTCAATTCCCCACAAGCGGGACACTGAGCAAGCCCTTCGGCAATGTTGATCCGATCCTGCGGGATAGCTCCGTCGCACTGCGGGCAGCGGGCATTGCTGAATTCTAAAGAACGGCGCGGAGGGCGGCTTCTCGGCATAGGCGGCTCCAAGGACACGGCGGTTGGGCCAGGGACTGGACGGCTGCGTCAGGGAAAAGGCAGATTCGAGTTCAGTCTCTTGTTTGCTTCTCTCTTCCGTGGCTCAACAAAACGCTATCGCGGGCGCTGTGCGCGATTTTATCCTCGATTTTCGAACTTTTTGGACCGCATCCCCCTCTTCTTTCCTCAATGGTTCAAAAGGCCGATGGATGCTAAACTAGCGGCCAATTCCCAACTCGATTTCGTTTTTTGAAGGTGTTGCGTTGTCCCTCAAAGCCGACCCATCCTCCACCACCACGGCTTCACCGGCCGCCTCCTCGCTTCGATACTCCGGTTTGGTCCAGGACCCGCGCGTCGACCAAGCCCGCGCGTTGCTGCTCGACGCACTCCGCGAACACCGCTCCAAAATCGACGCCATCCGACCTCCCAACCCGGAATTGGTCCCGGCCTACCAAGCCGAACTCGCCCGGCTGACCGCCGCCCGCGGCGCGGCCTTGTTCTTTCCCTACATCAGCAGCGGCCTGGGGAACGGCCCGTTCATCGAACTGGGAGACGGCAGCGTCAAACTCGACTTCATCGTCGGCATCGGCGTCCACGGCATGGGACACTCCGACCCGCACATGCTCAGCGCGACCCTCGACGCAGCCTTGGAAGACACCGTCATGCAAGGCAACTTGCAACACGATGAAGCCTCCCTCTGGATGTGCGAACGACTCATTCAATTGGCCCGCGCGCAAGGTGCTCGCCTCGATCACTGCTTGCTCAGCACCAGCGGCGCGATGGCCAATGAGAACTCCCTCAAGATCGCATTCCACCATCGCCAACCCGCATCGCGCGTCATCTGCATCGACAACTGCTTTGCAGGTCGCAGCATCGCATTGGCATCGTTGACCGATCGCCCAGCCTACCGCGCTGGGGTCCCCAAAGCCCTCGACGTCGATTACCTGACCATGTTCCATCCCTCCGATCCGGCCGGGACCACTGCTTCGGCCATCCGAGGTCTGCATCAACTCCTCGAACGCCATCCCGGCCAGTACGCGTGCTTGTGGCTCGAATTGGTCGCCGGCGAAGGAGGCTACTATCCGGGCACGCACGAGTACTTCGAATCCTTGTGCAAGATCTGCAAAGAACACAACGTCTTGGTCATTTTCGACGAAGTCCAAACGTTCTCGCGTTTGAGCCGTCCCTTTGCCTTCCAACACTTCGGCCTGGACGAGTACGCCGACATCGTCACCTTGGGCAAAATCACGCAAGTGTGCGCCACGCTGTATGGCGATGCCCTCAAGCCCAAAGGCCCGATCCTATCGCAAACCTTCACCGGTGCCACCGCATCCATCCGATGCGGACTGGCCGTCCTCGACCAATTGGAACAGCATCATTGCTTCGGCGACGACGGCTGGAACATGCGACGACATCGTTACTTCCGCACCCGGCTCGAAGATCTCGCGCAGCGCTATCCGGGTCGGCTCAGCGGCCCTTACGGCGAAGGCATGATGATCGCCTTCACCCCCGGCGATGGCAGCGCGGAAACCGCCAAGACCATGCTCGGACGGCTGTACGATCTGGGACTGATGGGCTTCGTCGCCGGCAGCCATCCGACCCGTTTGCGATTCCTACCCCCTCCGGGCATCACCACCGAACATCACATCGATCTGGCGTGTGGTTGCATCGAAGCCGCCCTCAAGATGATGTAGACCGTCGCACCACTTCGTCGGTCCATCGCATGGCCATTCCTTCCATGTCGCCATCGCGGCTCCCAGCAATCTCCAAGAAACCTACTTAGCATGACTCAGCCTCCTGCCAATCCATCGATCGTGGTGGTCGACGGTTGCGAAATCGATCTCAAGAATCGCACCGTGGCCGCCGTGCTCGGGGCGCTTCTCCCCGGTGCCGGGCACTGGTACCAAGGCCGCCGCCACAAAGCCATTTTGTTCTCGGTCTGCATTCTCAGCTTGTTTATCCTCGGCATGATCATCGGTCGCGGCCGCGTCGTCTATTGCTCGTGGACACCCGATGATTTTCGCATCCAGTTCCCCGCGCAAGTCTGCGTCGGTCTCCCTGCTGCTCCCGCCTTGATGCAAGCTTGGGTGGCGAAAAGCGACCCGCAGCGACGCTTCCTCAATGGCTTCATGGCCGCACCTCCGTTCAACGGCAACAACAATCACCGCGCGCTCTCGGACTGGCACGAAGAAGCGTCCGCCAGCTTCGAACTCGGCACGCTCTACACTGCCGTCGCCGGGTTGCTCAACATTCTCGTCGTCCTCGATGCCTTCGCCGGTCCGATGCCGTTGCCGCCCATCGACGACCGCCGCAAGAAAAAGAACTCTGCCGTGGCCGATGCCGCCGCACAAGTACCCGCCTAACGCGCCGCGCAACATCCGGTTCCATTCCCCGACTCTCGTTCCTGTCCCATTGGTCCCCCATGCAGATCCTGTCCCTCCTCCGCGCGCGGTTCGCAGATGCCCTCAGCGGCTTGATCGATGATCCCAAATTGCTGGCCGCTTCCCTCGAACGGATCGTTCCCTCGCGCGAACCGCAGTTGGCGGACTACCAAGCCAACTTGGCGATGCCCCTTCAAAAGCCCCTCGGCAAACCTCCGTTGCAAATCGCCAACGAAATCGTGGCCCGCCTCCAGGTCGCGGACGTGTGCGAGTCGGTCAGCATCGCCGGCGCTGGGTACATCAATCTCAAACTCGCCCCCGCATGGCTCGCATCGCAGCTCGACGCAGCCCTCGGCGACGACCGCATCGGCATCGCCCCGGTCTCGCAACCCAAAACCTTCGTGGTCGATTACTCCTCGCCCAACGTCGCCAAACCGATGCACGTCGGCCACATCCGATCCACCGTCATCGGCGATGCGATCACCAACGTGCTACGGTTCCTCGGCCATCGCGTCATCAGCGACAACCACTTGGGGGACTGGGGCACGCAATTCGGCATGATCATCTACGGCTACAAGCACTTTCACGACGAAGCCGCCTACCGCGCCGCCCCCGTGGCCGAACTGAGCCGACTCTATCGCCAAGTGCAAGCGATCTTGGGTTTCCAAGGCGCCCTGGCCGCACTCCCCAAACACGAACAACTCGTCGAACAATCCAAACGCCGCTTGGCTGCCGCCGAAGAACGCGCCGCCAGCAACCCCGCCGACAAGAAACTGCAAAAGGAACTCTCCGCCGCCAAGAACAGCCTGCGTGATAGCATGGCCGAACTCGAAGCGACCGCTTCCAAGATCGCTGCGGGCGAGTCCGACCCAAAACTCCGCGACGCCTCCGCCGCCCATCCCGACCTCAACGACAAAGTCTTGGCCGAAACCGCTGCCCTCCATCGCGGCGATGCAACGAACATGGCGCTGTGGCATGAGTTCCTGCCTCACTGCCAAGCCGAAATTCACTCGGTCTATCGCCGGCTCAACATTCGCTTCGACCACGAGTACGGCGAAAGCTACTACCACGACATGCTTCCCGCCGTCATCGAAGAGCTCTTTGCCAAATCGCTGGCCACGCAGAGCGACGGAGCCGTCTGCGTTTTCTTGGATGGCTTCGATGCCCCCATGATCGTGCAAAAGCAAGACGGTGCGTACCTGTACGCCACCACCGACATCGCCACAGCTCTGTTCCGCGAACGCGAGTTCGCCCCGGATGCATCGCTCTACGTGGTCGACCACCGCCAAAGCGAACACTTCAACAAACTCTTTGCCGTCCTGCACAAGATCGGATTGAATCACACGCAGTTCAAGCACGTCAGCTTCGGCACCGTGCTCGGGAACGATGGCAAACCCTTCAAGACCCGTTCGGGGTCGGTCGTGGGACTGGAGCCGCTGCTCGATGAAGCGGTCGAACGGGCGTGGGCCGTGGTCTGCGATCCGGATCGCTTGCAAGTCGCAGGCATCGAACTGGACGACCAGGAAAAGCGACGCATCGCCGAAACCGTCGGCATCGGTGCCATCAAGTATGCGGACTTGTCGCACAATCGCACCAGCGACTATGTCTTTGACATGGACAAGATGGTCCGCATGGAAGGCAACACCTCGACCTACATTCAGTACTCTTACGCGCGCACCCAGAGCATCTCGCGCAAGGCCGCCGAAAAAGGCTGGTCCGAATCGAGTTGGAGCGAAGCTCCGTTGCGGCTGGAAGCACCTGTCGAACTCCAACTCGGATTGCAATTGGCTCGCTACGAAGAGCTGCTGCAACAATCGATGCAGGACTACACGCCCAATCTGATCACCGAGTATCTCTTCGATACGGCTCGCTTGTTCAGCAGTTTCTTCGAGCAATGCCCGGTGTTGCGAGCCGACACGGAATCCGAAGCCTACTCGCGACTGAAGCTGACGGCATTGGTGGGCAAAACCCTTCGATCGGGATTGGGGCTTTTGGGCATCGACGTCATCGACAGGATGTGATGCATGGAGACCTCGCTGCACCGGCAATTGAAGGAACAATTCGCAGTGCAACCCGATGCGGTCGAAGTGCAAGTCGACGGCTATCGCATCGACGCGATCGACGCCGAGGGCGCGCTGGTCGAGATCCAGCACGCATCGCTATCCGCATTGCGATCCAAAGTGCAATGCTTGCTCGAAGCCGGGCATCGCGTCCGCATCATCAAACCGATCTTGATCTGCAAAACGATCGAGACCCTCGCCTCGCGCACCGGTCCTGTTCTGCGTCGGCGACGCAGTCCCAAAGCGGCCCGGCATCGGGATGTCTTTCGCGAGCTGATTCACTTCACCGCGGTCTTTCCGCATCCTCGTTTGACGCTGGAATTGGTGAGCGTGCACACGCTGGAGCAGCGATTGGATCGCACGACGCGCAGTTGGCGGCGCAAGGCGTACGAGGTCGTTGACCAGCATTTGGTCAGCATCGGCGAGCAAGTCTGCCTCGCGAGCAGCCGAGACTTGTGGACGCTCTTGGGTGCCCCGAAACTAGCGCAGCCTTTTGACACGGCCGAGTTGGGAGTGGCGTTGGGCGAAGCCCGCTGGTTCGCGCAGCAGATCGCGTATGTGTTGCATCGCTGCGGCGCGATCGAAGCGCAAGGCAAACGCGGAAACGCCATCCTCTATCGCATGGATCGCCGTACCAAAACCCCTCGCCCCCGCCGCTCCTCCTAGCCTCGCGCTATCTCTCTCTGCCTCTCTCTCGATCTCTCCCCCTCGAAGCTGCCCCCCTTAGCGCTTCCCTCCTCTGTGCCCTCTGTGCCTCTGTGTTTCCCACTCCCCCTGCCGCTCCACTCCCACCCGCCACAGCAATTCATTTCTGCGTTCTCGGCCCCCATCCATCAGCGCATAAAAAACGGACGACCGGGCCGGTCGTCCGTTCTCAATCTGTCTCAACAGTCCGACTATCGATCGAACATTACGCTTGCTGCTTGCGGCGGCGGCGAGCCCGTGCCACACCGGCAACCAGCGTACCGATCCCAAACACCGCCATGGTCGATGGCTCGGGAACGACAGGAGGCGCATCCAGTGTACCGTGAATTTCTAGAGAATTGGCCGTTAGACTATCGTTGTAGCTCGAGCCACCGTTGGTGGAAATTCGGATACCATCAGCCGTTGCCATCCCGGTTAGCGGGACAGATGGAGAGGAGCCCATGAAGTTAAATCCCCCCGACGAACTGCCGACATACAGCCAGTACTTGGTCGATCCAGCCAAGGTCACCGTCGACGTGGGAGTGAATGTGTAGTTGGCCAGAAGCCCTGATTGAGTAGCAGGGTTCGAGAAGCTCGCGATCACGGTGCTACCAGGGTCACTGCCGCCGACATCGTTGCGGATTTGGACCAACGGTGTATCCCCATCGTCGTAATCTCTGAGCCGCAAAATGACCTTGTCCAGCTTGTAGCTATCCGTCCCCATTGTGAAGGCAAAAGCCTTCATGGTGCTGGTACTGGTCGACGTAAAGGTGCCATCGTTGGTGGCCGGCAAATTCCCCAAGATGACGGCTGCTTGGACCTGCATTCCAAAACCAACTACGACGAGAACCGCCAATGCGGCGACTCGAGATAGATGCGGGGCGTAACCAAAAACTCTCATGGACGTTTCCTCTGAAAAAGTAAAAAAACGGGCCGCAGGCGTGCAGTAGTCGCGGATGTTAGATAGGGCCAATGCGGTTGTCAAGAATGCTAGCAAGCACCGTTCGATCCAATATTCTTCTCGATAAAACCAGATCCAAAAGTCCTGTTTCAACCGGACTGAATTGGCCTCTGAAAACACCCAACGTTACGCTGGCGTTTTCAAGCAACCTTTGTAACGACCGAGCTTCGTGCCGAGGAATGAGCCTGCGTTCGTGCGCATTTTGCCGCACCAAGAAATTGTGGCAGCATCAACTGCATCTGGCGCCGTGCCGCTCCTGCCTGATCGCGAAGCGGCCCCCCCCGTAACTCTCCCCACTCTGTGCCCTCTGTGCCTCTGTGTTTCCCACTTCTCCAGAACCCAGCCCTCAACGCGCGCACACCCCCAGTCGCGATCCGTACTATTGTGGCCAGAGCAGCCACCTTTCTTCATCGCTTCTCTAGCGATCCATCTCGGCAGCCGATATGCCCCGAAGACTGCCAAGCACATGTCGGTACTTGGTGCTCAAATGATTGAGCCACAACCCAAAATAAATATTCAAGATCAAGCTCAAGACAAAGAAGAACGGCACCAAGCTCGGTGACTTGGCAAACGATCCCGTCTTCACGCTGTCGTTGCCAAACGTATCGTATCGCTGACCGTCGCGCGTGTTCACGAGCGTCCCAGAAGTGCTGCCGTTCGAGGGCAACACGCTGCCAGAGGTCGACGGCAAGCCGCGATTCGCCATCTGTGGAATTGGCAAGACCGGCGTTGTCAGCGGAGCGTTGTTGGTGCTGACATATCCCGGATTGTTGTAGTTGGGCTGACCATACGGCGGATTGCCCGTGTTGGCGTAGTTGTTATAAGGATACGCGGCGTTGTTGTGATTGTTGTGATTGGGATCTTGGCCGCTCCAGCCGGCGGGCAAGGTCGGATTCGTATTATTGGCCATCATCGGCACGTTG
The DNA here is from genome assembly GCA_046318495.1 of Pirellula sp. Taxonomy (GTDB): domain Bacteria; phylum Planctomycetota; class Planctomycetia; order Pirellulales; family Pirellulaceae; genus JBKCUI01. The sequence goes on from JBKCUI010000380.1 coordinate 8,205, forward strand.
CCCTGCGGATAGTTGTAACCCGTGGTCGGTGCATTGGTCGGAGTGGCTGTGTTGTAGGTGACGTTGCCTTGCGTCGACGTCGAAGGCGGAGCTGCCACCGTGCTGGTCCGGCTGGTTCCAAACGGGTTCAACGTGGACGGTACCGTACGCGAAGGCTGAAACCCATCGTTGCTGTTGTATTGCGAAGCGCTATACGGGGCCGACGTTGTGCTCGGTGGCATCACGGTTCCAGGAGGATTCGTTGCAGGGTTGGCCGCATACACACTGGGGGAACCAGCGGTGCTCGGCAACCCTGGTACAGCGCTGGTGGGTCCGGTGCTCGGCAACGGCGTCGACAAGATCGGCGCCGAGTTGGTGTAGGGAGTGGCAGGTGGAACCGTCGTCGGCAAGACTTCATTGGTCGGCGTCGGAGCCGAAGAGAACCCTGGAATGCCGGGCAATTGCGTGGTCGACGCGGTGGTCACGACTTCATTGACGGTTCGCGGCGCATCGATGCTGACCGGCGATCGCATGTCGAGGTTGGCGATGTGCGCGGAATTGCCGGGCTTGACCGGCCAGCGCACCAACTCCGATTCGGGGGGATTCTGTTCGACGGGGCCATTGCCTACGCGGATGATGACTTTTTCGACGCGGCCCCGAAGCGCAACTGGAATCTGGCACGGTAGTTCTTGGCCGCGCGGTCCGGATGCAAAGGCGGCGATGGCTTCGGGCAATATCTGCACGACCATATACAGCGTGTTGTCGGTCTTATCGATGCCCCATCCGATCTTGCACGTATCGGCACCACCTTGCGGCGCCATATCGACGTTGGCCGCGACGAACTTGCTCGATTTGGTCGTGGTTGGCAAGGTCTTGGGCGCAGGCAGCGGCTCGCTCTTCATCTGCGCGCGTGGCGCATCAGCCACCGTGGATGCATCCTCTGCATCGACGGTTCCCTGTGTATCTCGGGCCACACGGGTAGGTGCTGATGCGGGCGCCGGCAGATCTTCTCCCGTCACCAACAACGCAACCCAAAGCATCCAAAGTCCGCTCATGCTCGTCACCTTCATCCGACTTTGCGGAAGGCCGTGATGTCTCTCGGGTAGCCTCCAGCTACCCAAACCGGCCCGAATAATAGAGGAATCAGAATGACTGCGTAAAGGGAAATCACCCTGTCAAACGGGGCAATTCCGAAGTTTTTGGCAACCTCGGCGAACCGGGGACCACGCGCACCATTCGATTCGTTGCCCGATAGGCCATGCGATGCAATGCTAGCATTGTGTTGAATGGGCGTTAGCCGCGGTCCCCATCAGCCGCATGGCGTTCGCCGCAAACGCAGACGATCCATCCCAACCCGACGCGTTAGCGAGGGATTTCCACGCTCATCCCCTTCGCAGCCCCAACCCCTTGCTCGCGCCTTTTGAAGTCGCGCATCTCAAGTCTCATCCCATATATATCGCTTCGCGATTCCCCTTGATTTTTCGTACTCGTACTCCGCGCTAGCAGTACTCGTACTCGTACTCGATGATCGGGCAACGAGTACGAGTACCATTTCATTGAGTACGAGCACGAGGGGAACCCACCGTGCGCAACTTCAAAACGTGCAAGTGAGGGATTGCCACGTGGATCCTCCTCTGGACGTCCCTCCCCCTCGCTGGCGCGTCGGGCTTGTAATGCGTGCGTCGCACGAATACTCGAAGAAAACGAAGGAATCCGGAACGGTCAAAAACTTCAATTCACGGGCTCGTGGTTCGTCCTTCGTGCCTTCGTGTGAAATCGGATTTGGTTTGGCCCGAGTTAGCGAGCGAAGTTTTGCCCCGATTCTGACTGCGTTCGAATCGACACCTCTAAAACCGAAACAGCAACTCTTTGCTATTGAACAACATATGCGCCCATGAGCGGTACGCATCCTGCGGAGTCGCGAACTCCGTCGATCGCACAAAGCCCAATACCATCTCCAACTCTTGCGAATCAGGCTCGCGCCCCAACGCCGCAAGCATCATGTCGCGGATGCGATCGCGATCGTCCAGTTCGCGCGCCACCATCGCCGCAGCCCAACGGTCGGCCAATTGATGCACCAATGGATCGTTGAGCAAGATCAACGATTGGGCCGGGACGTTGGAAACATTCCGCCGCCCCATCGTGCTGAAAGGACTCGGGGTATCAAACGTCGTCATCATCGGATTGAGAAAATTGCGGCGGACTTCCAAGTACAAACTCCGCTTGCGATTCCCATCCAACGGCCCGTTGCGGTTCGGACGCCCGCGGCCCTCGAGAAACTCGGTCAAATGGACCGGAACGCTCGGCTCGTTCTCGGGCGGCTCGCGCAGATCGATCTGCCCCGAGACCGCCAGCAGCATGTCGCGGATCGCTTCGGCTTCCAATCGCCTCACCCTCGCATGCGATAGAGCTTCGTTGTTGGGATCGACTTCGACCGCACGCTCGCTGGCCCGCGAGTCTTGTCGATAGGTCTGCGACAAGCATATCGCGCGGATCATACGCTTGATCGACCATCCGTCCGCCACGAACCGCTGCGCTAAATCATCGAGCAACTCCGGATGCGTGGGAGGTACTCCCAACACACCCAAATCATCCGTCGTCGGAGCGATGCCTCGCCCCATCAAATGATGCCACAAACGATTGACCATCACCCGCGGCACCAAAGGATTCTGACCATCGGTCCACGCTTCCGCCAACTCCAACCGGCCACTGCCGCGCGGGTCGACATACCCGTTCAATCCATCGAGGGCTTCTAAGTTTCTGCGCGGCACTTCCTCGCTCGGCCGCATCGGATTGCCGCGAATCAACAAATGATCGTTGATGCCGCTGCCATCTCGCATGGCCAACGCCAACTTCGAATCCCAGCGCGTTTTGTCCGCGAGCTCGCGCTGCTTATTGGACAACTCACTAGCCAACTCTTGCAATCGCCCGTGAGCCGAACGCCATGGACCGTCCCCAGCAGGCAACACCGCTCCTTGCGGTTGGACCATCGCATGCAGCAACGCTGCCGCTCGCGTTCGCTGCTCGGAAGTGTACGGCGAAACAGCCCCCGGACTAGCCATCCCCAACCAACTCGCCAAATCGGCTCGGGCTTGTTTCAAAACCGACAGCACATCGGCATCTTCGGTCAACGCCGGGATCGCGACCGTTGGCGCAGGACCATCGATGACCTGTGCGATCGAGAAGGGCTTGTCTCCTAGTGGAGAAAACTCCAAATGCAGGAACTTGCCTCGGTACCGATCCAAGTTCTGAGTTACCCATCGGTATCCATCGGCCGGACCATCGCTATCGAGCAACATCTCCCCGTGCAACGGTCCCGCGATCAAACGATGCGAATCGACGGCCGCAAAGGCGCGAAACGAACCGCGAACCAAATACGAAAGCTTGCCCGACTCCAATTGAAACTTTGGCGTAGGCAAGATCTTGCCAGCCTCTTGGATCTGCGCATAGCGATTCTGCCGATTCACTCCCGGAGCCGATTGCGTCATCCGACTCCAGAACGGATCGCGGGCTCCTTCCGTCATCCGATGGACGTTCCATGCCGGCGAATCGCCGGACCCGCCGAGGGACAATCCCATCAACGTCTGGCTGCCCGATCCATAGTTCACGCTGTCGGAACTCCACAACCACGGTTCGATGGCCCTCGCATCCCAATGCACCCGAGCATCGCCGATAGGCAATCGACTCGCCTCCGCTTGCGCATCGGCAGCGATGGCTTTGGCCAAGCTTCGATAGGCGTCCCCTTGGGGGCTCGCCAGATCCTCCGCCGTCGGATCCGGTGCCTGGGCGATTCCAGCCGCCAAATCGCGCAGCGCTTTGCCAGCCGCAGTGACGATTGGGGCTCGCAACGCATCCAATGCAGCGGCGACTTTGCGATGCTCTAGGTCGGTTTCGTAACGGACCAATCGATAATCGCTGCTCTTCAAGAACCCATACAGCGCGTAGTAATCCTTTTGGCTGATAGCATCGAATTTGTGATCGTGGCACCGAGCGCACGCGACGGTCACTCCCAAAAATGTCTTGGTGAAAACATCGACCATGTTGTCGAAGCGATCGGTTTCGTCCTTGCGAGCATCGACCGGGGAATGGACCCATTCCCCCAGATGCCAAAAACCGGTACCCAACACTGATTCATTCCACCCCAACGTGGCATGGGTGCGAGGGGACTCCACCAAATCCCCCGCCAGGTGCTCGATGACAAACTGATCGTACGGCAAGTCCGCATTGAGTGCCCGCACCACATAATCGCGATACGGCTCCGCGCATGGGATGTCTTCATCGAACTCGTGCCCGCGCGATTGCGCGAAGCGGACCAAGTCGAGCCAATGCCGCGCCCAGCGCACCCCGAACTGCGGGCTCGAGAGGAGTTCGTCGACCAACGCTTCAAACCACTCGGGATCGTCGGTCGCCAGCCATCGCTTCAACTCATCAGGCGTAGGTGGCAATCCGATCAAGTCCAAGTAAACGCGGCGGATCTGCAATCGCTTCTCAGCAGGTCCATTGGGCTCCAGCCCCAGTTCGGTCAACCGTCTTCGTATCCAACCATCGATCGCATCGCTGGTCGATTCGATAGACGGCTGGCCGTTGGTCTTGGAAGACCGCAACGGTTGCCATACCCAATGCGATGCGCGGCGAGCTGGCAAATCGAAAGCGCCTTGATCGGCTCGATCCTCCGGCAACGGTTCGTCGGGCCAAACGGCTCCTTGTTCGATCCACCGCTTGAGGATGCGTATCTCTTCCTCGGGGAGCTTGCCCTCCGGAGGCATCTCATAGCCTTGGTAGTTGATGGCTTGATACAGCAAGCTCTCTTCGGGTTTGCCTGCCACGACCGCAGCCCCGCTGTCGCCCCCTTGCAGGATCCACGTGCCGTGATCGAGCCGCAAACTCCCTTTGGATTCTCCCGAAGCGGCGCTGTGGCATTCAAAGCATCGGTTGGCCAACAGCGGACGGACTTGGTTCTCGAAGAACGCATCCGCCGATTGGCCGATGGCCCGCGATTCCAACATCACTCCCAAGGACAACCAAGCGATCGCGACCAGGCAAGCAATGCTGGGATGGCGCAATCGAGAATGGCCGAGCAATCGACAATGGCCGATCGGGGAACAGCTCGTTCCGGCGAGTGCGCGTCGCACGCACAACCATGCCTCAGCGGATTCAGTGGTCACAAAAGCGAGCAGCGATGGAAGCATATTGGGTTCCAGCACGACTTCAAAATCACCAGCGCGAGGCTGCAACCTGCAACGCTCGGACAACTGCGAAGTCGAATCGGGGCGCAAAGTCGGGTAGGGGAGGGACCAAAGGCGGGATGGCAACAGCGTGCCAGCCCTGCATTATACACAGACGGTCCCGCAGAAGGTGCGATTGCAGCAAAGGACCCCGCGCCTGGAAGCAAAGGGGGGGCCGGTTAGACCCCTTCAAGCAGCGGTTCGTCGCGCAGGATCGGTTGCGGCGTCAAATGCTCTCGATCGACCCGTTTGGCTTTCGTCGACAGGGGGAATTCGCGAGCCACCAACGTCACCAAGACGCCATCTTGGACTTTTTCCCCGTGTTGGTTGAGCATTTGGCGATACCAGTGGACTTCGCCATGCCGTCGGCCATGAGGCTTCAGATCGACCACTTCGGTAATCACGCGGACCGTGTCGCCTGGAAACACCGGCTTGCAAAAATTCCAGCCGCGAATGTCGACCAGCGCCGAGGTATTTACCAACGGAGCTGTCGAACTCAACCCGACCATGATCGACATGCCCAACATGCCGTGTGCAACGGTCCGACCAAATGGCCCGCTAGCGGCAAACTCCGGATCGACGTGCAGTCGATCGTGGTCGCCGGTCAATGCGGCGAACAATCGGATCTCATCCTCGCCAATCGTGCGGCTGTCGCTGGTCCAGCGATCGCCGACACGCAAGTGTTCGAACGCAAGCAGAGATTGAGTGGAAGCCTTCACCGCCAAGTCCTTTTTGGCCAGAGCAACGAAATCGGCGGATTCGTCGAATCTCGCATAGCTCGTTCAGCGCGTGCGCATCCAAGAGCCTTGAGTCAAGATTCAGGAATGCACCACATGAAGCATTCATTGTCGGACTTGGCTGCGGTGTCCGCAAGTACCCAACACAGGAACGTCGCGAAAGATTGCAACGCATGCGCGAATGCGTGTGCGAGCATGGCTTCATCCATCAACGCATCCCTTGCGCAACTTACCCAAGCTCGCCGATAGCCATGCTCTGCATCGACGCGCGCAGCGAGCATGCGCCGTTACGACGAGAACATCTGACTGATCGATTTGTTGGAGTGAATGCGACGGATCGCTTCTGCCAACAGCGGAGCCACGGTCAGTACGTGGATGTTGTCGAGTCGCTTTTCGGGCGGCAAGGGAATCGTGTTGGTGATCACCAAACTCTTGATCGGGGATTCGCGCAGCAACTTGATCGCCGGCCCGCACAACACACCGTGCGTGGCGGCCAAGTGAATCTCGCGAGCCCCGGCTTCATGCACCAGTTTAGCCGCACCACAGATCGAACCGCCCGTGCTGATCATGTCGTCGAACATCAAACAGATCTTGCCTTCGACCGGACCGCCGATGATGTTGCGCTGTTGGGTTTGCAGCGCGTTGTCGCGGACCTTATCGATGAGCGCCAACTTCCCACCGATCCGCTTCGAATGCCCAAACGCGCGCTTGATGCTCCCTTCATCCGGGCTGACGACCACGATGTCGTTGGGATCCAGATTTTGATTCTGGAAGTAGCGTGTCAGCGTATGCGCCGCATACAAGTGATCGACCGGGACATCGAAGAAGCCTTGAATCTGCGGGGCGTGCAAATCCATCGCCAACACGCGATCGGCTCCCGCCCGAGTGATCACATTAGCGACCAGTTTGGCCGTGATCGGGACGCGCCCTTCGTCTTTGCGATCCTGCCTGGCGTATCCAAAGTACGGAATCACCGCCGTAATACGCGCCGCGCTGGCGCGCTTGCACGAATCGATCATGATGAGCAACTCCATCAAGTTGTCATTGACCGGCGGACACGTCGGCTGGATCAAGTACACGTCGCGGCCGCGAACGTCTTCCTGGATCTTGCAAAAGTTTTCCCCGTCTGGAAACTTGCCCAACTCGATCGCGCCGAGATCGAGATGGAGGAAGTCGCAAATTTCCTTTGCCAGGAGCGGATTGGCTCGACCGCTAAAAATCTTTAGCTCGCGCATGGGTATCCCAACTCCTTCATCTTGGATTCAACCAACTGCAATTCATCGATCGTGTTGATGCTCAGCGATTCGCAAGCCTTAAGCGTGGCCAATGCATCGACTCGCCCGCCTCGGCTGCGGAGCAGGGCAGGGCAATCGGTCAGATAGTACTCTTGCTGAGCGTTCTCATTCTTCAATTGATCGAGCGCCCACAGCAAGCTGGAGCGTTCAAACAAATACGTGCTCATGTTCACTTCGCGAATTGCTTGCTCGTCGGCGGTCGCATCCTTTTGTTCGACGATCCGCTCAAAGTGGCCATTCGCATCGCGGACGATCCGGCCCAACCCAAACGGGTTCTCTTTGAGCAGCGTCCCGAGCAAGCATGCATACTTGCCCGCCTCGAATGCCTCGCGCAACTCCCGCACCGAGCTCGACTGGATCAAAGGCGAATCGCCAGCCACGACCAATACCGGGCCATCGCCGGTCGCAAGCGCGTCGCGACACATCTGGACGGCATGCCCTGTGCCCAGTTGCTGCTCTTGCAGCGCGAACTCCACATCGGATTGACCGGCGAGCGTTTCCCGAACCAAATCGGCGCGATACCCGACCACGACCACGATCCGGTCGACGCCGGCAGCTCGCAACGCATCCAAGACCCATTGGATCATCGGGCGCCCAAGCACAGGAAAGAGAACTTTAGGTAGATCGCTTTTCATGCGAGTCCCCTTACCAGCGGCGAGGACGATGGCGGTCGTCTGGGTCATCAGAAGGCTTTTCAGTTTGAGCTAAGAGATTCGTGCGCGGGATGAAACGGGTGGGGCGACCGAAAACTTGTCCGATCGCAGTGCCTCCCATCATACTCGGGAGGCTCATCCGTTGCGGAAATGGGGATAAACGCGGACGGTACAGCCCAGCCGGAGCAATGCAAACCGACAGCTCCGACCGTCTCAATGGGGAACGGACTCCTGCGTCGCCTCCGCTTTGCTGGCCCGCGCGTTTTGCTGCATCCCAACAGCCGCGGCACTATCTTGCCAAAAGTCGTTGCATCGGCATAGGGCTAAGCGGCAGCCGCGGCGTTTACCCCCAGCGTTGCCGTCGCAGTCACGCCCCATCCAACCGGTAATTCTTAACGTCCCTGACCTGGCTGGCCCCGTTTCGCCGTTCCCGGTTTGCTGGATCGGTCCAGCCCCCCTTTGATTCGACCAGAGCCCCTCGGCCCAATAACGTTGACGAATTGGCTCCTGTCGGCTACCCTTCTGAGCCCTTTGGGCACCCAACTTTGCCCTTGGCGTCCATCGAGGCAATGCCCTCTGGGACCGTCTGCATACCCTTTAACTAACGACAAGCCACACACCTACGGGTGAGGAGAGACTGAATCCTATGGCCATTGAACGAAACCGAGAATTGCGCCGTCGCCGTCAACGCAAAGTCAAGCTGACCAACTTGAAGAAGCGCGCCGAAAAGGCGAGCAAATCGGAAAAGGGAGTCATCGCGGCCAAGATCCGTCGAATCAGCCCTGGCGCCGAGCAATTGATCGCCGCTTGGAAACTGGTCTAGAGCCGCTAGGCGCGTCTGTGCATCTCTCTATACGCTGGTTTGTCTATAGCACGGGCAATGTTTCGAATACTTGCCCGATCCCGCCGTGCGCGAAGCCTCTGGTTGAGGAGCATCTAGTCGATGCGAGTACTGATCACCGGGGCATGTGGCTTTGTCGGTTTCCGCGTGGCATCGTTTCTCGCCGCCACCCACCCGCATTGGGAGCTCATCGGGGTCGACAGTCTGATTCGCCCCGGCAGCGAGACCAACCGCAGCCCGCTCACCTCTCTCGGCGTGCGGTTCTTGCACGATGATCTTCGCGACCGCGATGCGGTCATGCGATGGCCCCAAGCCGACTGGGTGATCGACTGCGCGGCCAACGCCAGCGTGCTCTCGGGAACGGCCAACCATGCGTCGTCGCAGTCCATCATGGACCACAACTTAGTAGGCACCATTCACATTTTGGAATACTGCCGACAACACCAAGCCGGCATGCTGCTGCTAAGCTCGTCCCGCGTCTACTCGATCGATGCGATGCAGGCCATCCCCTTGCGCGATGCGGGCGACCGCTACGAGTTGGATGCATCCCCCCCCGACCTGCCAGCCGGACTCAGCCCGCGCGGACTTACCGAATCCTTCTCCACCCAAGCTCCAATCTCGCTTTACGGCGCGACGAAACTTGCCTCCGAAGTGCTGGCACAAGAGTACGCCCTGGCATTCGGTTTCCCGCTGTGGATCAATCGCTGTGGCTTGCTGGCTGGTGCAGGACAGTTCGGTCGACCGGATCAAGGCATCGTCACCTATTGGTTGCATGCCTATCGCTACCGCAAGCAGTTGAAGTACATCGGATTTGGAGGACGGGGCATTCAAGTCCGCGACTGCCTCCACCCCGATGACCTCGCTCGATTGATCGTGTTGCAACTGCAACGCCCCCCGGCCAAGGACCAACGGGTTGTTTGCAATGTGAGTGGTGGTCTGCCGTCTGCCTTCTCGCTGCGTGAGCTAACGCAATGGTGCGAGCGGCGTTGGCTACCTCCAGGCGAACGATCCCAAGTCGCCCTCTCCAGCGATCCCCACCCTCGCCCCTTCGATTGCCCTTGGGTCGTGCTCGATGCAGCACCAGCCCAACGCATGTGGAACTGGTCTCCCGAACGCGATCTCGACTCAATCTTGAACGAAATCGCCGAGCACGCAGAACGCCACGCGGAGTGGCTGGAACTCTCTCAAGCGTAAAACCGGGACGCAGCTCGAGTATCGCCGCCCCGCGAGAAGGTGCCGAACCCGCCCGATCGAATTCGCGTTTTGAAGTTGCGCGCTATGGGTTCCCCTCGTGCTCGTACTCAATGAAATGGTACTCGTACTCGTACTCGTACTCGTTGCTCGATCATCGAGTACGAGTACGAGTACTGCTAGCGCGGAGTACGAGTACGAAAAACCATGGGGGATCGCGAAGCGAAATGGGATGACACTCGCATTGCGCAACGTCGAAACATCCGCGTCGGGCCAAGTGGGTCATGGATTTCGTGTGGATTCCTTGATGGCACTTTTCGAGCCGGCTGCCTCACGTTCAATCGCTGCGCAATTCGCCCGGCACGCACTACAATGCTTGCAGCGGCCAAGTTGCAATACCGTCCTTGTCGGTTGCCACGCGTCCGCCGCTTGCAATGAAAAACACGCACCCCCAATTCGCGAAGGCACCTCTCAATGAGCCACGATCCGAATAGCTTTGGCCAATCCCCCAACCCATTCGGGGCCGAACCCGCTGCGTTTTCGAACGCTTCCGTGCCATCCGATAGCACCGCGCCCAACCGCCTTCGCGGCGCGACGAAAACCATTGCCATCCTGCTCATGGTCGTGGGGATCTTCGGCCTCTTGTCGCTGGTCACCCAAATCGGCATGGGATTGCTTATGGGCGCCATGGCCAGCGCCGATCCGAACAATGCTCAGTTCAAACAGCAATTCGAGATGTTCAAGGCCAGCATGAGTTCGTGGGGATTGCTGTTCGCTCTCGGCGCACTGCTGATCAACATCGCGTTGATCATCGGGGGAATCGGGACGCTGCGACGCAAACGCGGGTTGGCCGGCCTCTTGGCAAAGGCCGCAGGATTGAGCGCCCTATTCATCATCCTCCGAACCGCCTGGTTGACCTACTTTCAATGGAGCCAGCGCGATGCATTGCTCAGCGACATGAAAGCCCAAATGAATGCCAACCCCAACATCGACGCTGAGGGAATGGCATCCTTCATGGAAGGCATGATCATGGTCGGCTTGGTTTTGGGCATCATCATCGCCTTGATCCAATTCGCGTTGTATGCCTACTCCTATTTCCACATGAGCCGCCGCGAAACGCTGGATCAGATGCAGTGAATCAGCCCGTGACGCGAGCCTCTCCACGATGAAAGCGATAGCATGAAACGCCTCTCCGCCACCAAGGCCGTCTACACGGGTTCGTTCGATCCGATCACCCTCGGTCACCTGCACATCATCGAACGCTCGGCCCGGCTGTACGAGCACTTGATCATCGGCATCGGCGTCAACCTCGCCAAACGGCCGTTGTTCGATATCCAAGAGCGGCTCGACTTGGTGCGAACCGTCACCCGTCACTTGCCCCATGTGAGCGTCCAAGCCTTTGATGGCTTGGCAGTGGATTTCGTGCGCGAACTAGGTGCCAAGGTGATGGTCCGCGGCGTCCGACCGCTGACCGACATCGCAGGCGAGTTCACCATGATGATGGCCAATCGGCAACTAGACGAAGAGATCGAAACCGTGTTTCTGATGGCCGACGAAGAATTCGCGCACGTTTCCAGCAGCTTGATCAAACAGATCGCCAGCCTGGGCAACGGCCGATCGCTCGAACGATTTGTTCCCCCAGCCATCATCGCTCCGCTGATGGAACGCGTTCGCCAATTCCCGCAGAGCTAGCCCCAAGCTCCGGCGCCTCCACGGTCACCACTTGCACAACGCGCGGCACCGCTCCAACGAGCGCGTCGAGATGATGCCATCCAGCCCATTCGATCCCGCACGAAACTCGCCTGAGACTTCCTCGTCGCCCTCGGACAACTCGGCGAACCTCCGCGCGTCGCGGTCGGATTGCGACTTGCAGCCTCGAGGGACGAAGCGATCGCACGATCCGTTGTCGCATTTGCAGTTCACCCGGGCATCGGGTCCATTCGTGTGGGACGACCGAGGCGCGCGGTACCTGGACATGATCGGCGGTTACTCTTCATGCAACTTCGGGCACAGCCACCCGAGCATCGTGGAAGCAGCCACCCAGCAACTCCACACGCTCGACTTCGCGCTCGGAGGGCAGCATCCTTGGCGAGACCGCGCACAATCCGCCTTAGCGAGCCTGTGGCGTCCCTCGCACTCCCAGACGATTCAAGTCTGGCTGAGCAACGGCGGCGCCCGGGCAATCGAATTGGCATGGAAACTGGCGCACGCCGTCCGCCCGGGAGGCGTCGCTCGATTCGACCTGGCGTACCACGGCCGCTCGCTTGCGACAGCATGCATCTCCGACACCCAACGCTCCACAGTCTCGGAGCGATGGCTTACTCCCCAACTGCAATTACCGTTTCCCATCGATTGCAAATGCGATGTCGAAACACACGCTAGCGACGCCTTGTGCGCCGCGTGCACACAAGCTCTCGAGATCGCCGATGCGCGTATCAATGCCTATGCGGATACCATTTCCTTTGTGATCTTGGAACCCGCCATCGGATCGCGAGGCTACTACTTTGCGCCTGCCACCTTCTATCGGCGACTTACCGACCTAGCCCGAGCCAGAGGATGGTTGGTCGTCAGCGATGAAATCCAAATGGGACTCGGGCGGCTTGGCCCATCGATTGTCAGCCAGCACGATGGCTGGTCGCCGGACTTGGTCGTGCTTGGCAAGTCCCTCGGAGGGGGCATCGTCCCGATCTCCGCGGTTCTCGGCCGGCAAAGCATCTTGAGCCGATTGGACGAAGGCATCGAATCGGAAACGTTCGCAGCATCGCCGCTTGGATGCCGCGTTGCCTGCGCGGTGTTGGAAGCCCTCGCGACTCCAGGCGTGCTCGACGCTACCGATCGGATGGGGCGAGCGTTTCGCCATCGCTTGCGATCTCAGTTGGCGGCAAGCGTCACCGTACGAGGTCGGGGATTGGCCACGGCTTTGGGCTGCGAAGCCTGGGGGCAAGCGAGCGCCCAGCGCACTGGCCAGTGGGTCGAGGACTTGGCTCGGCGAGGACTGCTGGCGCACCGCACCGGCCCCAACCGCGATCGTATCGCATTGCTGCCTCCGCTCAACATCTCCGAATCGCTGCTCGACGAAGCGGTGGCCATGCTCGCCGAAACCTGTCCTGCAAAGGAATAAGCCCGAGGAGCGACCTGTTGAAAGAAACAGCACTCTCCACCGCCCATCCGACGCATGGCGTTCGCCGCGGTATGGTTTTCCTGCCTTGTGCTTGTGCTCAGTCCGTCAGGACGTTGCTCGTGAACGAAATCCCCCTCGCAACGCCGAACCCTTGCTCGCGCATCTTGAAGTCGCGCATTTCAAGTCTCACCCCATTTCGCTTCGCGATGCCCCTTCGTTTTTCGTACTCGTACTCCGCGCTAGCAGTACTCGTACTCGTACTCGATGATCGCGAAACCAGCACGACCTCGCGCACGCCCGTAGTGGATCTTGCTAAAGATCCTCGCAAACCCGTAGTGGATCTTGCTAAAGATCCCGAGCGCCGTATTCGCGATCAATCCCTCAGCGCGTTCCGAGTCGCTCAACAGGATTCCACGCCCAAGGGCGTGGTTTAGCTCGGCAGGAGCCTCGCCCTCCCGGTTTTAAGTTGCGCATTTCAAGTCTCACCCCATTTCGCTTCGCGATTCCCCTTGGTTTTTCGTACTCGTACTCCGCGCTAGCAGTACTCGTACTCGATGATCGCGAAACCAGCACGACCTCGCGCACGCCCGTAGTGGATCTTGCTAAAGATCCTCGCAAACCCGTAGTGGA